>DASVVJ010000954.1:0-25959 GCA_036389955.1 Myxococcaceae bacterium | reverse complement strand
TGAAGTCCAAGAAACGAGAAAATGAGAGTCCTGCTCGTCACCGCTGACCCATGTCCCGAGCTCGTCGGCGAGCTGCGGCGGCTGGGGCATTCGGTCACGGCCGAGGCGCAGCTGGAGCAGGTGCAGCGGCTGCTGGCCAGTGAGGAGGTGGAGGTGCTCCTGGTGGAGAGCACCTGGCTGGCGGCGGAGCCTCGGGGACTGGAGCGGGTGCGCGAGCGCGCGGCTCCCGGGTTGAGAGTGGTGGGGCTGGCGGCGGCGAGGACGGACGAGCACCTGGAGCGGCTGCTGGCGGCGGGCGTGGAGGAGTGGCTGGTGGCGCCCTACGAGCCGGCCGAGGTGCGGGCCCGGTTGCGGTTGCTGGAGCAGCGCGTGGCCGAGGCGCGGCGCCAGCAGTCGCAGGAGCGGCTCAAGCTGGGAGAGGTGGGGCGGCTGGCGGACATCATTCAGCTGCAGAGCGACATCATGCAGGCCGGGCTGGATCTGCACCGGGTGATGAAGCGCATCTGTGAGCAGGCGCGCTCGCTGTGCGGTGCCGAGGGCGCGGCGGTGGGGATTCTGGAGGGCAGCGAGCTGGTTTACCGCGTCACGGTGGGCAGCGTGGAGCGCACCGAGGGGTTCCGGCTCCCGGTGGAGAAGAGTCTGACGGGGGCCACCGTGCTGCGCGCGGAGGTGTTGCGCACCGGAGACACCGAGACGGACACGCGGGTGAACCGCGAGGCCACCCGCAAGCTGGGCATCCGGTCGATGATCACCGTGCCGCTGCGGATCAAGGAGCAGGTGGCCGGGGTGCTCAACATCATCTCGACGCGGCCCCATGCGTTCCAGGAGCAGGACCTGAGGACCATGGAGCTGCTGGCGGTGATGCTCGGCGCGGCGATGACGAACGCCGCGGAGTACGAGGCCAAGCAGGCCCTGGTGGCCGAGCACCAGGCGGCGCTCACCGCGCTGCAGGAGTCGCAGGTGCTGTTCGACTCCTTCATGAACCACAACCCGGCGCTGGCGTACATGAAGGACACCGAGGGCCGGCGCGTGTGGGTGAACGAGCCCTACCGCCGCTTCCACCGTCTGGAGGGGGTGGACACGCGCATGCTCCAGGACGAGGATCTGCTGCCGCCGGAGCTGGTGGAGCGCGTGCGCGAGGAGGATCGCCGGGTGCTGGCGTCGGAGCAGCCCGCGGTGGGCGAGATGATGCTGCCCGCGCCGGACGGCACCCCACACCACTGGCTCACCTACCGCTTCGTCGTGCGGGATGGCACGGGGCAGCGCTTCCTGGGCTGCGTGGCGATGAACATCACCCAGCGCAAGCAGGCCGAGGCGGCGCTGCGGCGCTCCGAGGAGAGCTTCCGCTCGCTCATCGAGGGCTCGCCGGAGGCGATCTTCGTGCACCGGGGTGGGCCGCTGGTCTACGTCAACCCGTCGGCGCTCAGCTTCCTGGGGTTGCCGGCCTCGGAGGTGGTGGGCGCCTCGGTACTGCGGTTCGTCCATCCGGATGACCAGGAGGTGGCCACGGGGTTGTTGGATGCGCGGCCGGGGCAGCTCCGTTCGGGGGCCTGTGAGATGCGTTTTTTGCGGCCCAACGGGCGGGTGGCGACGGCGGAGGTGAGCTGCCAGAGCCTGCTCTTCCACGGGGAGCCGGCCACGGTGGTGAGCGCGCGCGATCTCACCGAGCGCAAGCAGATCCAGTCGCGGCTGGTGATGTCGGACCGGCTGGTGGCCATGGGGACGCTGGCGGCCGGTGTGGCGCACGAGATCAACAACCCGCTGAGCTTCGTCATCTCCAACCTGAGCTTCCTGGCCGACGAGCTGCGCGCGGTGGCGGCCGAGCTGCCCGAGGGGCGGACGACGGAGCTGGAGGAGGTGGTGCGCGAGGCGGAGATGGGGGCCGATCGGGTGCGGCAGATCGTCAGCGATCTGAAGACGTTCTCGCGCGCGGACGACGATGTGCCCACGGCGGTCAACCTGCAGAGCGTGCTCGAGTCCGCGCTGACCATCGCGAGGGCGGAGCTGCGGTCCCGGGCCAAGGTGGTGCGAGATTTCACCGAGGTGCCACCGGTCGAGGGCAGTGAGGGCCGGTTCGGACAGGTGTTCCTCAACCTGCTGATCAACGCCGCGCAGTCCATTCCCCTGGGGCAGCCGGACCGCAACGAGATCCGCGTGCGGCTGCGCGCGGTGCAGGATCACGTGATGGTGGAGGTGAAGGACACCGGAGCGGGCATCCCGCTCGAGATGCGCTCGCGCATCTTCGATCCGTTCTTCACCACCAAGCCGGTAGGGGAGGGCACGGGGCTGGGGTTGTTCGTGTGCCAGGGCATCGTCACCCGCTTTGGTGGAGAGATCTCCGTGGAGAGCCAGGTGGGGCAAGGGACGACGTTCCGGGTCATCTTCCCCATGGCCCGAGGGGGGCGCGCGGGCTGGCGTCCACCGGAGCGGGAGCCCGCTCGAGCCACGAACGAGGCTTCCTGAACGCTGAGGGTGGGCGGGAGCTACCGCGGGCCGCCGGAGTCCCCATGGCGGAAGACCGGTGGAAAGACACGTGGGGCCTTCTTCTTCCGGACGCAGCGGGTGCTGGCGCTCATGTAACAGACGGAGAAGGCGCGGCGGCGCTGGCCCGTGCGGCTCGGCCCGGAGCGGTGCCAGAGATGGTTGTGCAGGAGCACCACCTCTCCAGCCCGCGCGGGCAGCAGGACGCGCCGGGCCTCGGCACCGGCGGCCTCCACGCGGTCCGGAGGAATGACGCCTCCCAGTGGGGTGACGAGTCCGCCGCGGTGGGTGCCGGGGACGACTTCGAGGCAGCCTCCCTCCTCGGGCGCATCATCCAGGGCGGTCCAGAGCTGCAGCTCGGGTTCCTGGGTGAGCCCCCAGAGCCGGCCGCCGTCCTGGTGCCAGGGCAGGTTGCTGCCTCCGGCCTGGCCCTTGTGAAAGAGGATGGCCCGGTAGATGACGATGTCGCCGGGGATCCGCGCGCGGGCGATGCGCTCGAAGAGGGGGTTCTCCAGCCAGGCGCGGAAGCGAGGATCCAGCTCCAGCTTCTCGAGCTTGCGGTAGTCGAGCGAGGGCCCCTGCCACCCCAGGCCCAGGGGGGCGTCCTCGTACCGGCCGGTGGGCGCATCGAGCTGGAAGAAGAGGCCCGGGTACGCCACGCGCCCGAGCATGAGATCATCCGCGCGCTCCTGCAGGGCGGCCAGGCCCGCGTCGTCCATCACCCCGCCGAGCCGCGCGTAGCCGTGCTCCACGTAGTGGGCGAGCGCCGAATCCACATCGAAGCTCTCGGGGGCCACGCGCAGCACGTTCACCTCGCGTAGCGCGCATCCGTGCCGAGGGAGTCGCGGTAGAGCTCCTCGATGCGCGCGAGGGCCTCCGGTGACAGCGTCCGTTCCCGGGCGTCGATCGCGGCATCCAGGTGCTCGACGGAGCCCGCACCCACGAGGATCGAGTCCACCCCGGGACGGCCCGCGAGCCATGCGTAAGCCAGCGTCACGGGATCCACCCCCTCGGTCCTGGCCACGGCGAGCAGGGCCTCGGCCTGCTCGAGCTGCCGATTCGAGCCATAGCGGGCCTGGTACAGCTTGTTGGTGACCAGCCGGGAGCCCGGAGGCGGCGGAGCGCCCGGGGCATAGCGGCCGGTGAGGACTCCGCCCGCGAGGGGGTTGTAGACGGTGGTGTGCACGGGGTGGCGGCGGGTGAAGGGCAGGTACTCCAGCTCGACCTGGCGCACCAGCAGGTTGTAGAGCACCTGGGAGACGGCCGGGCGCTGCATCCCTCGCGCGTCACAGAGGTGGTTCAGCTCCAGGATCTGCCACGCGCCGAAGTTGGACACGCCCCAGTGGCGCGCCTTGCCCGCGCGCAGCAGCCGGTCCACGGCCTCCAGCGTCTCCTCGAGGGGCGTCGCGGGGTCCGGCTGGTGCAGATAGAAGAGGTCCACATAGTCCGTGCCCAGCCGCCCCAGGCTCTCCTCCAGGGCCCGCTCCACCCGCGCCGCGCCCAGGCCCTCGGGGCGGCCGTTCACCCGCGCGAGCCCTGCCTTGGTCGCCAGGCCCACCTGGTCGCGGCGGCCCCGAAGCGCCTGGCCGAGGATGCGCTCCGACTCGCCATTGCCGTAGAGGTTCGCGGTGTCGAAGAACCGCAGGCCCCGTTCCAGCGCCCGGTCAATGATGCGGCGGGCCTCGGGAGCCGGGGTGCGCGCGCCGAAGTTCATCGTCCCCACGGCGAGCACGGGCCGGACCGGGCTGTCCGGCGGGCGCGGCGTGAGCCACGAGGCAAGAGAGGCATCGGAGGTGCTCATGCCCTCACTCTCGGGTGCCCGGGCCGCCGCGTCCAGCGGTCGTGTGAAGGGAAGCCTGGCAGGCAGAAGAGCTTGCGCGTGGAAGTGGCCAACCCCATTTATCTCCTTGGACTCTATGCCCTACCGCCGCGTCACCCGCCTCGTTGTCGCCCCGGATGGAACCCGGATCGCGTACCACACGCATAGCGGGGAGCTGTCCCAGGAGCAGGCGGAGCGCGAGATGGCGCACCGGCCTGGCGTGCTGCTGACCAACGGCATCGGCACCTCCGAGAACTTCTGGCGCTACATCGTCGCCAACCTCGAGCAGGACCACCGGGTGGTGCACTGGAACTACCGGGGCCACGGGCACAGCGACGAGGCCCGGGACGGGGACTACTCCATCGCGGCTCACGTGGACGACCTGGAGCGCGTCACCGATTCGATGATGGAGCGGGGCAATGGCCGTCCTCCGCACCACATCGCCTTCTCGATGGGCGTGCGCGTGGTGCTGGAGCTGTACCGCCGGCGCCCCGAGCTGGTGGCTGCGATGACGCTCATCGCCGGGCCTCCGGGGCCCCCGGGCGTGTGGAAGAAGGGACGCGGCACGCGGCTCAGGCTGGGAGCCATGAAGGGGGCCATGCGTGCAAGCACTCCCCTGGTGCCCATGCTGTCCCCCGTGGTGCACGCCTTCCTGGCCAGCAGGCTGGCGTACCCCATGGGCCGGCTGACCGGAGCCTTGCGGGCCCGGGCGCCGCGAGCGGACCTGGACGAGTTCTTCGCCGCCCTGCGTCGAATGAGCCCTGCGGCCTACTGGGCCACGCTCCAGGGGCTGATGGACGGCAGCTCGTGGGACGTGCTGGAGCAGGTCCGGGTGCCCACGCAGATTATCGCCGCCGCCAATGATCTGCTGGTGCCGCTGCGCGACATGGAGCGCATGCGGGACATGTTGCCGCACGCCCAGTTCTTGCTGGTGCAGGACGCCGGGCACGCGGGGCTGGTGGAGGCTGGCAGCGAGATCGCTGACGCGGTGCGTTCCTTCCTGGTGGAGCGGGGCGTCGAGCCAGCGGCCATGGCGCCGTGAATTCGACTGGACCGGTCCGGCACCTCACGACATAAGCAGGGCGTGCGAGTCGTCTCCTGGAACGTGAATGGGCTGCGGGCTGCCCACAAGAAAGGTTTTCAGCGCTGGATGTCCCGCGCCCGGGCGAACGTGGTGGCGGTGCAGGAGGTTCGTGCTCAGGCCGAGCAATTGCCCGAGGAGCTCCGCACGCCGCGCCGCTGGCGCACCCACTTCGTCTCCGCGGTGCGGCCCGGCTACAGCGGCGTGGGCCTGTTCTCGCGCGAGGCGCCGGACGACGTCGACACGAGCCTGGGCGTGAAGGAGATGGACGCCGAGGGCCGGCTGCAGGTGGCGCGGCTGGGGCGGCTGACGATCGTCAACGCGTACTTTCCCAACGGCAACGGGAAGGACCGGGACAACAGCCGCATCCCCTTCAAGCTGGAGTTCTACCGGCGGCTCTTCGATCGGCTGGAGAAGGCGCGCAGGGCTGGCGAGCGGCTGCTGGTGATGGGCGACTTCAACACGGCGCATCAAGAGCTCGATCTGGCCCGGCCGAAGGACAACCGGGAGACGAGCGGCTTCCGCCCCGAGGAGCGCGAGGAGTTCGACCGGTGGATCCGCGCCGGGTGGGTGGACACGTTCCGGCACTTCCACAAGGAGGGGGGCCACTACTCCTGGTGGACGCAGCGCGTAAATGCCCGGGAGCGCAACATCGGTTGGCGGCTGGACTATGTGCTGGCCTCCCACGGGGCGATGCCCTTCGTGAAGAGTGCGTTCATCTGCCCCGAGGTGTATGGGTCGGATCACTGCCCTGTGGGCGTGGACCTGGATCCAGAGATCCGGTGAAGTGCCCGGACGACATCTCATGAATGCACTGCTCTCGTTCTGGACGTGGTTTGAAATCGGCCTGGTAGCGCTGGTGGGGTTCTTCGTTCAGCTGATCGTCGCGATCGTCACCTGGCCGTTCGATCGGAAGAAGTACATCGTGGGCCGGTGCTTCCGGCGGATCGGCATCACGGCGGCGCAGCTGACGCCCTTCTGGCAATTCCGCACGTACGGGGAGATGCCCAAGAGCCTGCCCAAGCGCCTGGTGGTGGTGAGCAACCACGAGTCCAACGCGGATCCGTTCATCATCTCGCTGCTGCCGTGGGAGATGAAGTGGCTGGGCAAGGCGAGCCTCTTCAAGATTCCGGCGGTGGGCTGGAGCATGTGGCTGGCGGGTGACATCCCCGTGCGGCGTGGCGAGTCCGAGTCGGCCAAGGGCGCCATGGCGGTCTGTGCCCAGTGGCTGGACAAGGGCGTGCCGGTGATGATCTTCCCGGAGGGCACGCGCTCGAAGACGGACGAGCTGCTGCCCTTCAAGGACGGGGCGTTCCGGCTGGCGATCGAGAAGGAAGCGGATGTGCTGCCGGTGGCGGTGAGCGGGACGCGGCACTCGCTGCCCAAGCACTCGTGGCGGTTTGCTCACGCGAAGGCGCTGGTGACGGTGGGCAAGCCCATCTCCACCAAGGGGATGACGCTGGCGGACCTGGAGCGGCTCAAGGCCATGGCCCGGGAGCAGATCCTGACGATGCGCGCCATGCTGGTGCCGATGACGAGCGCCAGCCTGGATGCCGCGAAGGAAGAGGGAGTCCGCGCGGCCTGAGAGCGGTAGAGTCCGCGCCTCATGGAACCTCTACGTGGTTGGACGGCTCTCGTGACGGGCGCCAGTGCGGGAATTGGCGAGGCTTGCGCCGTGACCCTCGCTCAGGCGGGGGCGCAGGTGGTGCTGGCGGGGCGCCGCCGGGATCGGCTCGAGGCGCTGGCGGCGAAGCTGCCCACGCCCTCGCACGTGCTCGAGCTGGATGTCCGCTCGCGCCAGGACGTCGAGTCGGTGCTCGGCGCGCTGCCGGCTCCGTTCGCCGAGGTGGACATTCTGGTCAACAACGCCGGCCTGGGGCTGGGCCTCGAGCCCGCCCACGAGGCCTCGTTGGATGACTGGGAGACGATGATCGACACCAACTGCAAGGGGCTCGTCTACGTGACGCGCGCGCTGCTGCCCGGCATGGTGAAGCGCAACCGGGGGCACGTGGTGAACCTGGGCTCGGTGGCGGCGACGTACCCGTACCCGGGCGGCAACGTGTACGGGGCGACCAAGGCGTTCGTGCACCAGTTCTCCCAGGGCGTGAAGGCGGACCTGGTGGGCACCCGCGTGCGTGTCACCGACGTGCAGCCCGGCATGGTCGAGACCGACTTCTCGCTGGTGCGCTTCAAGGGAGACGCCGAGCGCGCACGCAAGGTGTATGCGGGCCTGGATGCGCTGTCTCCGGCGGACATCGCGGACATCGTGCTGTTCTGCGTGACGCGGCCGGCCCACGTGAACCTGAACGTGGTCGAGGTCATGCCAGCGGACCAGGGCTTCGGCGGCTTCAACTTCAAGCGCCGTTAGCCGAGGCCCGTATGGACAGCTTGTCCCTGAGAGACCGTGGAAACCGGCTGGGCACGGTGCCCGAGAGCCTATGAGCGCGGCTGGCACGGGCATTCGCGCGCGGCCCCTGCGCGTGGTGAGTGTGGTGCGGGAGACGCCCGACGCGGTGACGCTCGTGCTCGAGGATCCCACCGGGACGCCCGTCACCTTTCTGCCCGGGCAGTTCTTCACGGTGGTGGTGAGCGTGGAGGGGGTGTCGCTGCGCCGCGCCTACTCCGCCTCCAGCGCTCCGGGAGCGGAAGGCGCCGCGCGTGTCAGCCTCACCATCAAGCGTGTCCAGGGCGGGAAGGTGTCCAACTTCCTGAATGATCAGGTGAAACCCGGCATGGGCCTGGAGGTGCTCGGGCCCTCTGGCAACTTCACCCCGGATCCGTCGGCCGGTGGAGCCCGGCACCTGGTGCTGCTGGCCGGAGGCAGTGGCATCACGCCGCTGATCTCCATCGCCCGCACGGTGCTGGCCACGGAGCCCGCCACGAACGTCTCGCTCATCTATGGCAACCGCCGGGAGCAGGACATCCTCTTCCGGGAGGCACTGGCGTCCCTGGCTCGCGAGTACGCGGGGCGGTTCCGGGTGCGCCACGTGCTCTCCGAGCCTCCCGAGGAATGGCGGGGCGGAGTGGGGATGCTCAACCGGTACGTGGTGGAGGACGAGATCTCCGCGCTGCCGGGCATGGACGCCGGGCCCGCGACCTGGTTCATCTGCGGCCCCGAGCCGATGATGGTGGAGGCCCGTGCCGCCCTGCGCTCCTGGGGCGTGAAGCCGGAGCGCATCCGCGAGGAGCGCTTCTCCCAGCCTCACCTGCGCGCCAGCAGCGCCGTGCCGGCAGCTCAAACGCCGCAGCCGGTGGAGTTCCGCATTCGGGGCACGAGCCGCAACGTCATCGTCCCCCCGGGCATGTCCATGCTGGAGGCGGGGATCGCAGCGGGACTGTCGCTGCGCTACTCGTGCACGATGGGAGGCTGCGGCACCTGCCGGGTGAAGCTGGCCGAAGGCCAGGTCGCCATGGAGGAGCCCAACTGCCTGATGCCGCGAGAGCGGGAGCAGGGGCAGGTGCTCGCCTGTGTCTCGCGGCCCGTGACTCCGGTGGTGGTGGACGTCCCGTGAAGTGGCAGGCCTGAGCCCGGGGGCTACTTCGCCTGCTCGTACAGGTGCAGAGTGAGGACGGGGCAGTGCGCCCGGGCGACGATCTTCTGCGCCACGCTGCCCATGAGCAGCCGCGGCAGGCCCCGCCGGCCGTGGGTTCCCATGATGATGAGGTCGGCCTTGCCCTCTTCGGCGGTACGCAGCACGGTGGAGGCTGCCTCGCCCACGATCACCCGGTGCTCCAGGGGAACGCCCGCGTTCCTGTTCTTCGCCACCAGCTCCGACAGCTCCTTGGTCGCCGCGTCCACAGCCACCTTCTCCAGGGACTGAGAATTCCACCCGGGCGCCGCCACGAGCAGATCCGGCGCCACATACTGGGGAGGCTCCCAGGCGTGGACAATCAGGAGCGTGGAATTGAAGGGCTTGGCGAACTGGATGGCGTAGTCGATGAGCGCCTGAGAGCCTTCCGACAGATCCACCGGGACGAGGATGCGAGAGGGCGCGGGCATAGGTCAGTTCCTCCGGGTCAGGCACAAGGCCTGGGCACCTCAAAGATGGGACCGGTGCCTTGCTTCTGTTACGGGGGCTCGCCCCGCGCCCTGCTGGGCGAGAGGGGCTGCGGGGGTGGTACCCCGGGGGTGGGACCTTAGCTTCTCAAGCATGTCCACCCCCCTCGACTTCGGAAGCGTTCTGATTGCCGGGGCCTGCGCGGAGTTGGGCCGGCAGATCGCCCGCCAGCTCTCCCTCCGGGCAAGGACGCTGGTGCTCGTGGCCCCCGAGCTCAGCCAGTTGGAGGCCCTGCGCGAGGAGCTCGAGGGGCTCAACCCCGTGCTGGGCATCGTCCTCCTGCCGTGCGACATCTCCCAGCCCTCCCAGGTGGACACCGTGCTGGAGGAGCTTGCCCGGCACCTCATCACCGTGGACGTGTTGGTGAACGCCGCTGCCGTGGCGGAGCCAGGTCCCTTTGCCCAGCAGCGGTGGAGGGATGTCGAGCGGATGCTTCAGGTCAACGTGGTGGCGCCACTGCTGCTCATGCATCGGCTGCTGGGCCCGATGCTGGCCCGGAAGCGCGGTGGGGTGCTTCACATCGGCTCGGGGGCGGGGCAGCTCTTCCTCTCGGGAGCCGCCACGCCCGTAGGCACCCACCGGTGTCTGGACGGGTTCCTCGAGTCCTTGCGCCTGGAGGTCGAGGGCACGGGCGTCATCATCACCCAGGCGATCACCGGTCCGCTGAAGGAGAGCGAGGCACAGGCCACCGACGGCCCGCAGCCCTTCTTTCAGATCTCCGCGGAGCAGTGCGCGCGAGAGGCCCTGGCCGGCTTCGAGCGCCGGCAGCCGCTGGTGTACCCGGGCCTGGGACACCACTGGGTCATGACGTTGCTGCCGCTGTTGCCGCGCATGGTGCGCAGGGTGCTCGGCAGACTGGCGGCCCGCAGCCTCCAGCCTGCGCCGGTGGTGCCGGTGGGCCCGCGGCTGGCCGCGGACCCAGTGCCCGCGTGAGTCCGCGCTGGCTTGGGGAGCCCGTCAGCCGATGATCATGTCCTCGCGCTCGAGGCGGCCGGTGGTGAAGCGGCGCAGGTTGAAGCGCTCGAAGAGCTCATCGGGTTCGTCGCTGCCCATCCACTGGGCCATGCGCTCGGCGACGGCGGGGGCCATCATGAAGCCGTGGCCAACGAAGCCGGACATCTGCAGCATGTTGTCCAGGCCCGGAGTGCGGCCGAGCACGGGGTTGTTGTCCGGCGTCACGTCGTAGCACCCGGCCCACTGGCGCAGCACCTTCACATGGCCCACCTGGGGCAGCTGCTCCAGGAGGGCCTGGGAGAAGCGGGCCACGAAGCGCAGGGTAGAGCCCATGTTGAGCCCGGCGGGCTCCTTGGGATCGCCCATGCCGCCGACGATCTCTCCGCGCATGGACTGGCTGAAGTACAGGCCCGAGTCGAGCACGGACACCAGCGGTCCCAGGAACGGCTTGAGGGGCTCGGTGCTGAGGATCTCGTGGCGGTGGGGCTCGTTGGGCAGCTTGATGCCGGCCAGCTGAGCAATCTCGGGGCTCCAGGCGCCCGCGGCGAGCACCACCGTGTCACAGGCGATGTCCCCGCGGTCCGTCTTCACCGTGCGCACCTGGCCGCCGGAGATGTCGAAGCCCGTCACGTGGGTGAACGTCTCGACCTTGATGCCCTTCTTGAGGCAGTGCTGGGCGTAGCCCCACAGGAAGGGCCAGGGGAAGATGACGCCGTCCTCGGGGTTGTACGAGGCGGTGAGCACGCCCTTCATCGTCAGCCCGGGGACGATGTCCCGCGCGGCATCCGAGGTGATGATGCGGGTGGGCACGCCGTTCTTGTTGTGCAGCGCGGCGTTGCGCTCCAGGCGCTTGGCCACCGCCTCCGTCTTGGCCAGGAAGAGGTAGCCGCCCTGGCGCAGCCAGATGTTGATGCCCAGATCCCGGGCGAACTGCTTCATCAGATCGATGGAGCGCCGCGCGAGCTGGATGTTGGCGGAGGTGCCCCACTGCATGCGCACGCCGCCGCCGTTGCGGCCCGAGGCGCCCGCGCACAGGTAGCCGCGCTCCAGCACCACCACGTCCGTTTCGCCGCGCAGGCTGAGGTTGTAGGCCAGCGCCAGCCCCATCACTCCGCCGCCGATGATGACGATCTTCGCCTTCTGGGGCAGGGGAGCCTGGGGGCGCAGCGCGGGTGGGAAGACGCCCAGCTCCTCGGGCACGCCGCCCACGGGCGCGCGGGACTCATCCACCTCGGAGCTGGCGAACAGGGACAGCTCGGTGGGGAACAGCGGAGGCCGGGGCGTGAAGGGCAGGATACCCTCGGGCTTGAGCGGCCCTTCCTTGGCGAGCAGCGTGGCCACGGCGGCCTGGCAGCTCTTGCCCTGGCAGATGCCGGTGCCGAAGCCGGTGAAGCGCTTGACCGACTCCATGTCGCAGTAGCCCTTGGAGATCGCGTGCCGCACGTCATCGGCGGTCACGTCCTCACAGGGGCAGATCAGCGTCTTGCTCATGACAGGCCTCCGATGAGCGCCTCGGCGGCGCGAGTTCCGCTGGTTGCGGCCTGGAGCGCGCTGCCTCCGCCGGTGATGTCTCCGGCGACGAAGAGATCCGCGGCGGCGGTGCGCCCGTCCGCCTCGGCCCGCACCACGAAGAGCCCGCGCTGCGGATCGAAGTCCACGCTGGCACCGCCCTGGCGGGCCAGCTCGAAGCTGGGGCTGGTGGGCACCGAGATGAGCACGGCGTCGCAGTCCACCTTCTTCCGCTTGCCGCCCTCGCGCTTGTAGCTGAAGGCGCTCACCTGCTTGCTTCCGTGAACCTTGGGCTCGCTGCCTACGCAGGCGCCAGCGGGGGCTCCGGCGGGCACCGGGCCCTGGAGATCCACCACCGCGGTGATCTGGGTGCCTCGCGCTTCCAAGAGCCGCGCCAGGGCGTAGAGCTCCTCGCCCCAGCCGACCAGCGCGGCCTTCTCGGGGGCTACGCCATACTCGCGCAGCAGCAGGCTGGCGGCGCGGCCCGCGTAGACGCCGGGGAGATCGTTGTTCTCGAAGGGAATGAGGGGAGGGTGGCCGCCGGGCGTGAGCAGGAAGCGATCGGCGTAGACCTTGAGCAGCCGCAGGCCCTCGGGTTCCTGGGCGCCCACCGCGAGGAAGCGCCCACCCTCGTCGTCATAGAGGCCCAGCGCATGGGCGCGGGTGACGATGCTGCCCTTGGGGAACGAGGCCGCATCGGCCACGGCGGGATCGTCCGGCAGGGGAGCGCCCCGGGTCAGCCGGCCTCCCACGGCCTCGTCGCGCTCGAAGAGGAGGAAGGGCACGCCCCGATCCGCGAGCACCCGGGCTGCAGCCAGTCCGGCCGCGCCGCCTCCGACGATGGCCACGCGGGTGTTCAGGTTCCGGGCAGGCAGCCGGGGCGGAGCCGCCTGATCGGGCAGCAGGCCAAGCCCGGCGAGCTGCCGCGCCACCTTGGCCATGACCTTCTCGGCCACGGGCACGCCGGCGAACATCTCGTGGTGGTCGAGCCCGCGAGGGAAGAAGAAGTCGATCGTGCCGAACACGTCGACCTTGGCGGAGGGGAAGGCGTTCTGTCGCTCCAGACGCATGCCGGCGCGAGCGGGAACGCGGCAGGTGTAGACGTTGGGCATGCCGTCCACGCGCATCAGGCAGTGCGAGCAGGCGGCGGCGAAGCAGTAGGCGCCCCGAGGCCGGTGGTACTTGATGGAGCGGGCGAAGAGCGTCTCCTCGGCGGCGATGAGGGAGCACGCCACCGGCTCGCCTTCGACGGCGGGAATGGCATCACCGTCGAGATCCACCGTGATGGGCTTGCCACGGGGAGAAACATCAGGGAGGCGTCGCATGGGTCCGCGCAAAATCGCCTACCGGCCCGGAGCAGTCAAACGATCGAAACACAAAGGGGCCGGCCCAGTGTTGGGCCGACCCCTTCATGTGAGGCGCGGGAGGGAGCGCCTCAGCTTTCTGTTTCAGAACCCTGGCTTCAGACTCCGATGGTTGAAGACATATTGAGAGGCTCAGGAATTCCGCGCGGCGGACGATTTCCGAACCGCGTGCGGATGGCTGCTCCGAAGCCCACCATGGTCGCCAGGAAGATCACCAGCCCACCCAGCCCCGGGATAGAGCCCACCCCCAGCAGGATGAGCAGCCCCAGCGCCAGCACCACCGCCTGCGTCTTGCGCCCGCGCAGCACCGGCACCTTCATGCCCAGCTCGCTGGCCACCGCCGCCACCCCCAGCGCCATCACCAGCATGGCCACCAGCAGCAGCACCCCCGCCACCGGAATGCCAATCAGCGTGATGCACAGCACCAGCGAGATGGGAACCAGCGCCACCAGGCCCAGCACCCCCGTCAGCCCGCTCTTGAGCGGCCGCGCCTTGATCTCCGCCGACAGGTCCTTCATCCGGTTGGGGAAGAAGAGCTGCCCCAGGAAGCCCAGCCCGAACAGCGCCGCGAACTTCAGGATGAACCCCGCGAAGCCGCCTTCCGAGTCCCGTTCCCGCTTCTCCTCCACGTCCCGGCCGCGCAGCTCCTTATTGAGGCTGTTCTTCACCTCGCCCGCCACCAGCGCCCCGAGGTTCCCACCACCGAAGGACTCGGTGCTGCCCTCCACCTGCGCGCCCTCGTTCCGGATCACCGTGCCGCCCATCGACGCGACATTGCCCTCCACCACCGCGTCCTCGTGCAGGATGACGTTGCCGCCAAAGGCCGTGGCGTCGCCCTCCACCGTGCCGTAGACGTCCATGTTGCCGCCGAAGACCACCGCGTTCTCCTCCACGGTGCCCTTCACCACCAGGTTGCCGCCGTAGACCACGGCGTTGTCCACCGCCTCGCCCTCCTTCACCTCGAGCGACTGCCCGCGCACCGAGACGTCCTTGGCGCCCTTGGAGCGGCGGTGCGCCTTGCGCACCTCCTTGCGGACGCGCTCCTTGATCTCGCTCGGGTCCAGGTCATCCGCCGAGATATGCGGGTGCACGAGAGGCAGGGGAGGCATCGGCGGCATGACCATCGCCGGAGGCCCCGCGGGCACCGGAGGCGTCGCGGGCAAGGACGGAGCCGCAGCGCTCGCCGCAGCGCTCTTCTCCGAGGCGCCCTTCTCCGCGGCCGTCATGGGCCGCAGCGTGAAGATGGAGCCGTCCTCATCCAGGCGCAGCGAGTAGGTCCGCGCGATGGTGCGCAGGGCCTGAGGAGCGGAGACACCCTTGAGGTGCACCTCGACGGAGGTGTCCAGCTCGCCGGTGGCCACCACGTTGATGCCGCCGTCCTCGGCGATGCGCTTGAGCGCGTCGCGCAGCGTGCCGCGGAAGCTCACGTCGATCGTCTTCACGGAAGGCGCGGCGGCCGGAGCGGCAGCCGGGGCCGGGGTCTCCTGAGCCAGCGCCACAGTGGCGCCGAGCAGCAGGGTAGGCAGGAGAATGCGGGAGGCGATCTTCATGGGAGACTCACGCTTCGGAGAGGTTGGGACCGCTGCCTGCAAGCCGCTTGAGGCCAAACAGCGACGCGAGGAGCATCAGAACGAGAATGCCGGCCACCGGACCGGCCGCGGTGTTCCACAGAGCGTTGGCGCCGCTGGACAGCCCCATCAGCAGCGCCTTGCCATCGATCACCAGCGAGGCGAGCGCCGCTCCCAGCCGCGAGAGCGCCGCGTCGTTGCCCAGCAGCAGCCCCAGCCCGCCCACCAGCGAGACGACCAGGATGGTCAGCCCCGTCCACAGCTCGCGCCGCAGCGGGGGCGGCTCGGTGGCCACCCGCGCCATCACGTTGGCCACCAGCGTGGGCGGAGGTAGCGGATCCGCCAGCCGGTACAGATCCTTCTCCAGCTGACGGTGCTCCTCCAGCATGGCGCTGCACAGCGGGCAGGTGGCCGCGTGGTCGAGCGAGGGACCCTTGCCGGCATCCAGCTCGGTGAAGAGCACTTCGAGATCGGGGCATTCGGTGGGAGTCATGTGGGCTCCTCCGTCGTCATCTTCTTGCGGAGCTTCTCCCGGGCCCGGAACAGGCGCGCCATGATGGTGCCCGGCGCGCAGCCCTGGATCTGGGCGATCTCCTTCGTGGTGCGCTTCTGAACGTAGTACAGCGCCAGCACCTCGCGGTCCTCGGCGGACAGGGTGGCCATCGCTTCCTCGAGCGACTGGCGCTCCTGGCGGGCGATGGCGCCGTCCTCGAGCGAGACCTCGCCGCTGGGCAGCACCTCTTTCATGGGCTCCAGCTCTTCGGTGCGCACCTTGTTGCGCCGACGCAGCAGGTCCAGGCAGAGGTTGCGGGTAATCGCCATCACCCACAGATCGAACGGCCGCGAGTCGTCATAGCGGTGCAGGTTCTGGTAGGCGCGCAGGAAGGCCTCCTGCGACACCTCGGAGGCCTCGGCCTCGCTGTTGAGCAGCCGCAGCGCCAGGCCGTACACCGAGCGCTGGACGCTGCGCACCAGCGCCTCGAAGGCCGAGGGATCGCCCCGGCGAGCGGCCTGCACGTCCGCCTTCCAGGGAAGCGCGGGGGTTTCCTCAGCCATCAGTGACCCGATGGCCAGTGCGAGGTCCCCCCAGGGGGTGAGAGCAAGAGCGTTCACGCCTTGTTCTACGCAGCATCTGTCCCCCCATTGCGCCCCGGGATTAACTTGGGTGCGTCCTATTTTTTCTTCTGTGATTTCGCGGGTTTAACCGGCGTCTCCGCCCGGGCTTTCGCCTTGGCCTGCTTCCGGGCGCGCTGGCGCTCGAGGAAACCCTGGGGGGCCTCCCGGGTGGGGGCTTCCTTAGGAGGAGGCGGTGCCCGGTCCAATGCCGGAGCCGGAGCCGGAGCCCGCTCCGCGTCACGGAAGCGCCTGGGCGCGGCCCGCTCCGGGCCCCGGGAGCGTCCGGCGGGAGCCCGCTCGGTGGGGCTGCGGTAGTGCTGGGTGGGCAGCTCCGCGCCCAGGGCCTCGGTGAGCCGGGGGCGCTGGGAGGCGCGGATCTCCTCGGGGGTGTCCTCGCGCCAGCTGAAGTGGAACAGGCGCTTCACCACCAGGGTGGCGTAGGCGCCGGGGGGCAGGGTGAAGGCGACGTTGATCTTCATGTCGCCGCGGTTCACCTCGTCCCGCTGGGGCCGGCCGAGCACCAGCTTGTGGGGGAAGACGAGCACCGGACGCTCTTCGCTGCTGAAGTAGAGCATCTTCGGCGACTCTTCGATGACCAGGTCCTTCAGGCTGAGCTTCTCGCGGCCCAGCACCCAGTTCACCGCCTCCTCCACCTTGGGATCCTTGAAGGTGCTGTTCGGCCCGAGCAGCGGGAAGGTGGCCTCGCGCAGCGTCCGGAGCACCTCGGGGCTGGCGTCACGGTGGAACAGCAGCGTGCCGGCCTGGTAGCGCAGGGGGAACAGGTGCTCGCGCGGCAGCAGTAGCTGCAGGTAGCGCCGCACGCCCTCGTTCCACAGATAGCTCTGGTAGGTGAACAGCAGCATCGCGCGGTAGTCCGCGTCGATCTGAAGGAAGGCACGCACCCAGTCATTGGGGTGGTCGCGCAGCGAGCGCAGGATGCGGTGGTACTTGCGCGTGCCCTCGAAGGGCACCCGCGCGTCCCAGCGGCCCCAGTTCTCACGCCAGAACTGCTTCACCTTGGCGTCCTCGGTGCGGTCCAGCTCCGAGGGCTTGGCGAAGTAGTTGCGCAGCGCCGCCTCGAAGTCGCCGCGGATGAGATCCTTGGCGATGTAGCCCTGGCCGTGCTTGAGCGAGCCGAAGCGCTGGCTGTCGAAGTAGTTCACCACGCCCAGGCGGTTCACCTCGGCGGCGGCGGCGTTGAGCGGGCCCAGCACGGACTCGTCCAGCGCGCGCACGGTGACGGCGAAGCGGTTGGAGGTGATGTTCGCCGCGGACAGGCCCTTGTTCGTCCGGCCCAGGTACTTCAGGCGCAGGTTGGGCTCCTGCACGTCCACGTCCGCGCCTTCCACCGCGATGATCTGCTCGGTGCGGCCCTGCTTGTCCTTCAGGCCGCAGAAGGTGATGGCGCCCGGCTTGAGGCCAAAGGCGTCGCGGATCTTGTCCACCGCCTCGAAGGTGGACAGCTTCTGCTTGTCCATCAGGTAGACGCGGTAACGGCCGCTCTCCACCTCGTCGAAGCGGTACGACTCCTTGACCGAGAAGTCCTCGGGTTTTTGCTTGATTCGCACGGGGGCTCCCTTAGCAGCGCGGACGCTCTAAAAGAAGCCGCGAGTGCACGGGCCTGACACCAATGCCCGGAAGCACATAACCTCCGGGGCCATGAGATACTTCCCCGTGCTGTTCGCCCTGGTGCTCGGAACGGGCTGTGCCTCCACGCTGTCCTCCATGCAGACGGCGAAGCCCCTGGAGCGGGGCCAGTTCCAGGCCTCGCTCGGCACCGGCCTCTTCGTGCCCGTGGGGCCCCTTGCCACCGTGGCCGACTTCGGCATCTCCGAGAGCGAGAAGTTCCTCGAGCTCATCAACGAGGGCACCCGCGTCGAGCTGTCCGAGGAGGACCAGCGCAAGCTGCTCACCGCGGGCATCGCCCTGGCGGTGGCGCCTCCCGGCCCGGTCACCGAGGTCATGATCCGCGCGGGGGTGGTTGAGAACCTCGACATGGGCCTGCGCTACAGCAGCGGCTCCCTCCGGCTGGATGCCAAGTACCGCTTCCTGCACCGGGGCACCCAGCAGCGGGGCTCCGAGCGCGAGCAGGGCTCCTTCGACATGGCCATCGGCCTGGGCCTGGCCCGCCACAGCTTCAAGAGCCGGGCGCTGGACCTGCTCGAGGTCGTCGAGATCGACGACTTCTCCCGCTATGACGTCGAGGTCCCCCTCTACCTCAGCGCCGAGGCGGGCGAGGTCCTCAAGCTCTACGCGAGCCCCAAGTACATCTACAGCCGCACGAGTTTGGACCAGCAGCTCGTCGACTACTCCATGCAGGGCAAGGACGTGGCCGGCTTCGATGTCTCCCTGCCAGCCCGCGTCAACAGCCACTTCGTGGGCTCCACCTTCGGAGCTGCTTTGGGCTACAAATATGTCCACCTGTATGCCGAGCTGACGGGCGGGTACACCTTCTGCAAGCCCCGGGTGTTCGGCGAGAAGCGCAACCTGGGTGGTCCTACCTTCTACCCGGCCGTGGGCATCGCCTTCCGCAACGCCGAGCCAAAACGGCCCACCCGGTCCCGCCGGTGACGCCTGGCCGCCTGATTACCGGGGATTACCGGGCAGGTTGACTTGTAAGCTGACTGACCGTACAGGCGGGCGGGAAAGCTCGGGGAAGGGGCTATACCGGCCGTTCCCCCGGACGGATTGCGTCTGGTAGTGTCCCACCGGTGAGGTCTGTCGCGTGACCCAAGCTCCCGTTCCTTTTCCTGCCCAGCCCAAAGCCCTCAAGGGGCCACGCCTGACAGGCATGTTCGCGGACGGCACACTCGGGGAGTTTCTCCTCGGGGCGAAGACGTCACTGGGGCGCCATCCCGCCAATACCCTGCGCCTGGTGGACCGCGAGGTCTCCAAGGAGCACGCCGTCATCGAGCAGTCCGGGCGCGAGTTCATCCTCCGGGACCTGAACTCGTCCAACGGCACCTTCGTCAACGGCCGCCGGGTGAAGGAGATGCGGCTGCGCGACGGGGACGAGATCACCCTGGGCAGCTCGAAGTTCACCTTCCATGCGGGGGACGCCCCGTCGCTGCCGGCGGCGCCCGCAGGCGTCACGGTGGTGGCCAACCCGCGCTCGGTGCCCGCCTTCCTGGCGCAGATGGACCAGGGGCCGCAGAACTTCCGGCCCGCCGATGAATTGGGCGACATGGAGGCGCTGCGCAAGGACTACGAGAAGCTGCGCATCGCCTACGAGTTCCACCGGCAGGTGAGCCTGGCCGGCACCCAGCAAGAGCTGTTCGATCAGATTATCCGGGTGGCCTTCCAGCTGCTGCCGGCCGACAACGGCGTCATCCTCACCCTGGGCGCCGACGGCCAGTTCGAGCCGGTGGCGGTGCATCACCGCCAGGGCAAGGTCATGTCCGTGATGCTATCGGACACCGTGCTGCGGCGCGTGGTGGAGACGGGCAAGGCGGTGCTCACCGCGGACGCCATCATCGACGAGCGTTTCTCGGCCGCCGAGAGCATCGTGGCGCAGGGCATCCGCTCGGCCATGGCGGTGCCGCTCACCATCAATGGCGCCATCAAGGCGGTGCTGTTCCTGGACAGCCGCCAGCGCATCAACGCCTTCTCCGAGAACGATCTGACGATCCTCACGGGCATCGCCGCGCAGGCGGGCATCGCCCTGGAGAACGCGGCGCTGGCCGAGCAGATCCGCGCCGAGGCCATCACCCGTGCCGAGCTCAGCCGCTTCCTGTCCAAGGCGGTGGCGGACGCGGTGATCAAGGGCGAGACCGAGGACTTGCGGCAGAGCCGGCTGGCCGAGGTCTCGGTGCTGTTCGCGGACATCCGCGGCTTCACCACGCTGGCGGAGAACGAGTCTCCGCAGGACGTGGTGGCGATGCTCAACGAGTTCTTCAGCGTGATGGCCAACGTGGTGTTCCGCCACGAGGGCAACCTGGACAAGTTCATCGGCGACTGCGTGATGGCGGTGTGGGGCCCGCCGCTCAAGCACCCGGACGACGCGGCGCGCGTGCTGCAGGCGGCGCTGGAGATGATCGACGCGGTGGACGAGCTGAACGAGAAGCGCAAGGCCCAGGGCCGCAAGCCCATCGAGGTGGGCATCGGCGTGAACACCGGCCAGGCGGTCGTTGGCTACATGGGCAGCGCTGACCGCCATGAGTTCACCGCCATCGGCGACACGGTGAACATCGCCTCGCGCCTGTGCGGCGTGGCCAAGGGTGGCGAGGTGCTGGCCACCGAGATGACGATTCAGCGGGCGGGCCACGGCTTCTTCGCCGAGGCGCTGCCGGTTCAGCAGGTGAAGGGCAAGGAGAAGGGTATTCAGACGTACCGGGTCACGGGCTCTGAGCACACCGCTGTTCGGGATACATGAGCACCCAGACCTGCCCCAACTGCGAGCGCACGCATGACGTGAGCGTGTACGTGAGCGGCCAGCGTGTGCTGTGCCGCTGCGGCATCCGCTTCGAGGTGCGCCGCAACAACCTGTCCGTGGTGGGCCAGCGTCCGGCTGGGGCAGGCAACTCGGTGGTGGGGGCAGCCGTTACTGTGGCTCCGGGGGCCGTGGAGGAGCAGGCGGGCGTGGAGGTGATCCTCTCCTCCGGTGCCAGCGGAGTGGCTTCTCCGCTCCAGGGACTGGGCTCCACGCAGCCCCTGGGCGTGGCGCCAGCGGCCCAGCAGGCGGGCGAAGAGGCGACGGGCGCGGCGACGTTGGTGCGGGGCTCGCAGCCCAACACGGCCGTGCATGAAGAAGAGAATCCGGAGTTGAACGGGACGTTCGTCCCGGGCGCCAAGGTGGAGCTGCCCGGTTACGAATTGCTGCGGATCCTCGGGCGTGGGGGCATGGGCGAGGTGTGGCTGGCGCGGCAGCAGTCGTTGCAGCGCACGGTGGCGGTGAAGCTGCTGCCGCCCCGGCTGGCCAAGGATCGCGAGTTCGTCACCCGCTTCGACAAGGAAGCCACGGCGCTCGCGGCGCTCAGCCACCCCAACATCATCCAGATCATCGATCGGGGTGTGGCCGGCGAGCACTACTACTTCGTGATGGAGTACGTGGAGGGCCGCTCGCTGCGGGATCTGATGGGCACCGGCCGGCTCCCGCAGCAGCAGGGCCTGCGCCTGCTCATCCAGGTGGCGCGTGCCATCGAGTCCGCGCACGACAAGGGCATCATCCACCGCGATCTGAAGCCAGAGAACATCCTGGTGGACGGGCGGGGCCACGTGAAGGTGGCGGACTTCGGCCTGGCGGGCATCCGTCAGCCGGACTCGCGGCTGAACCTCACGGCCACGGCGGTGGCCATGGGCACGCTCAACTACATGGCTCCGGAGCAGCGCCGGGACGCCAAGAACGTGGACGGGCGCGCGGACCTGTTCTCCTTCGGCGTCATGCTCTACGAGGTGCTCACCGGCGAGCTGCCCGTGGGGCGCTTCAAGCTGCCCTCGCAGCGGGTGTCCGAGGTGGATCCGCGGCTGGACGGCGTGGTGGAGCGGTTGCTGGAGAACGAGCCCGAGGCGCGCTACGCGTCGGCCAGAGAGGTGTGTGCCGAGCTGGATGCGCTGGTGGGCTCCAGCTCCGGGCCGGCGCTCCCCACGGGGGCTTCGGGGATTCAGGGGCTGAGAGGCCCGGAGGTCCGCTCCTCGGTGGTGAAGAAGCTGCGCACGGGCTGGCGCAGTGTGCGCGCCGGGCTGTCCGTGGTGGGCGGGCTGATCGTGCTGGGCTACATGGTGCGCGCGCTCGTCGGCCCGGTGAACCTGCACGTGGGCGGCGACAAGGGTGTCGTCATCGGCACCTCGGGCTTCGAGCTGAAGAAGGGCAAGAAGCCCTGGCCGGTGAACTCCGACGGAGAGCTGTTCGTTCAGTCCCAGGTGGTCGCTCCCGAGAAGGCGGGCGGCACCTCGCGCATGCTGGTGAAGTTCATCCAGGGCGAGGAGGAGATGAACGTCTGGTCCGGCTCATGGCGGCTGAACAACGGCCAGCTCGAGGTGCTCCAGGGCGGCAGCGAGGTGGGCCCCAAGGGCCGCTTCCTGCCGCGCGCCTACGTGGCGCACAAGTACTTCTCCAGCGATGACTTCACCGCCGAAGTGATGATGGACGTGAAGCCGCTGGGCCCGGAGTTCGGCGACGAGCCGGATGCGCAGCACTTCGGCGAGCTCACGTTCCGGATCAAGGATCTGCAGGTGTCCGCCTTCGCCATTCCCGACGTGGGCATGCGCCTGTCCTGGCGCTACCTGATGGAGGACGGCCAGGAGGTGGTGGGCAACAGCGCTCAGGATCTGGAGAACCTGACGGCGGACGAGATGCCCATGCCCACTCAGGGCCCGTTCAAGGTGCGCCTGCAGCTCAAGCGCAAGAAGAACGGCATCATGGCCGAGGCCTTCGTCAACGACGTGCGCTTTGCCTACAAGATGCTCCCCGGGCTGGAGGGGCGTGTGGGCAAGGTGGCTCTCGGCTGCCGCAACCAGGCCTGCACCTTCAGTGGGCTCGCGGTGCAGGGACAGATCGTGGAGCGGCCCACGCGGAAGCGCGTCGCGGGCGCCCAGGAGTGAACGCTCGCGGCTGAGCGGACGGTCTGCTGCCGGACGCCTGCCTGCTTTCCGTGTGCGGCGGGCCCTTGCACGGGCATTGCACCGTTCCCACCCTGGTCAGGCGCGGCGTGTCGCTGGGGCCGCATTCCATCAACCACGGGGGAAGGGATGGACGTCCGGATGATGCTGGCGCCGCTGTACGCGGCGGGCTTGAGCGCACTGGTCATCGCGGCGTTCACCTTTGGACGCAAGGACGCGCGTGCGTTCATGCCCCGATGGCCGCTGGCCTGGTTCGGTCTGCTGGCCGCGGTGTCCTTGATGGTGGCCTCCAACTACGGCCTGGTGTCGCTGGGGATGACGCTGGACACGGCGGCGGGCCGCGGCGTGGGGCTCGGGCTGCTGGGGCTGGCGGCGGGACTGGCGCTGCTGGGCTCCAAGGCGCGGCTGCGGGCGGACACGCTGCGAGGCTCGGCGCCGCGCAACATTGACGAGGCCGTGGCGGACCTGCGCGCGGGCCGGGCTCCGGGCTGGGGCGTGTACCGGGGGCGCATTGGCGCCACCGATCAGGTGACGTCACCGGGCGGCGTGGTGTGCGCCTTCTATGACGCGGAGCTGCGGACCGTGGGGCCGCAGGGCCGCAAGGGCGCGCTGATCTCCCAGGAGAAGGCGTACGCCCTGGTCATCACCGTGCGCGGCGAGCACACGGAGGCGGTGGTGAGCTTCACGCCCTCGGCGATGCTCGCGCCGCTGCAGGTGCGCCGCTGCCTGACGGATCCGCGGCTGACCGAGCCCGAGGCCGGGGAGCTTGCCGCGGGCCGGCCCGTGGAAGAGGTGCTGTCATACGAGCGGGTGGGGAAGCTCGGCGAGCCGTGCCTCGTGGTGGGCGAGCTGCACAAGGGACCGGCTCCAGGCTCGTACGTGCTGCGAGGCCTGCAGGGTGGCCCGGCGATGGTGCTGCTGGGCCAGGAGAGCATGGGCTCCGGGCAGCAGCTCGCGCGCCGCGCCTGGGGGTTCTTCTCGGCGGCCGGGGCGCTCTCGGTCATCGCGGCCTTCGTGCTCTCCCGCGCGCTCTGACGCAGCGCCCCATCAGGCGCCAGTCTCACTCGCGGTCTCTGGACTCGGTTCTGGCGACGTTCGTGAGATGACTCATGAAGGTTGATCAGAAGGCATGGACCGCGGCGGCCGGATGGAGCGCCACGGCGGATGGAGGCGCGGGCTCAGGCGCGCAGCTCGTCCTGCTGTTCGGTGCGACCTCGCGGCTCAAGGATCCTGCCCTCTTCGCCCAGGTCCGGGCCTGGTACCCGGGCGCCACCCTCGTGGGCTGTTCCACCTCGGGGGAGATCTGCGGCACCGAGGTGCGGGATGACTCCCTGGTTGCCACGGCACTGTGGTTCGAGCACACGACGCTTCGCATGGCCCACACCCAGGTGGACGAGATGGCGCAGAGCCGCTCCGCGGGGGCGGTGCTGGCCAAGTCGCTCCACCGGCCGGGGCTCAGCCACGTGCTGGTGCTCTCGGACGGGCTGAAGGTCAACGGCACCGAGCTGGTGCGGGGCCTGCGCGAGCACCTGCCCGAGAAGGTGGCGGTGACGGGCGGGCTCGCGGGAGATGGGCCGCACTTCCGGCACACCCTGGTCTGCAGCAACGACATGCCGGCGGAAGGGCGCATCACCGCGGTCGGCTTCTATGGTGAGCGGCTGCGCATCGGTTACGGCTCGATCGGCGGCTGGGACACCTTCGGGCCGGATCGGCTGATCACCCGTTCCCGGAGCAACGTGCTGTACGAACTGGATGGCCGCTCGGCGCTGGCGCTCTACAAGCAGTACCTGGGCGAGCATGCCGCGGGGCTGCCCGCCACGGCGCTGCTCTTTCCCCTGGCCCTGCGCAGTGAGCAGGAGGGCTACCGGGTGGTGCGCACCGTGCTGGGCATCGACGAGAAGGAGCAGAGCATGACCTTCGCCGGGGACATGCCGGAGGGGACGTACGCCCGTTTGATGAAGGCCAACTTCGATCGGCTGATCGAAGGGGCCGCGGACGCAGCGCGTTTCGGACTGAAGCGGCTGGGCGACTTCACACCGGAGGTGGCGGTGTTGATCAGCTGCGTGGGCCGCAAGCTGGTGCTCAAGCAGCGGGTGGAAGAGGAGGTGGAGAGCGTCCGGGAGGTGCTGGGACCCCGCCCCGTGTTGACCGGCTTCTACTCCTATGGGGAGATCTGCCCGCATGGCGTCGTGGCTCAGTGCGAGCTGCATAACCAGACCATGACCATCACGGCGTTCGCGGAATCGTGAGCTATCACAAGCTGCTCGAGAGACAGCTTCGGCGCTTACTGGGAGGGCTGGAGCGGCTTCCGCCTGGGTTCGAGCCCTTTCTCTCCGCGGTAAGCGAGGCCTACCAGGCCGCGGATGAGGATCGCCGCTCTCTGGACCGTTCCCTGGAGCTGATGTCTCAGGAGCTGCTGGAGCGCAACGAGCAGCTGCGCACCGAGCTGACGATTCGCCAGCAGGCCGAGGAGGCCCTGTTGCGGGAGAAGGCGGAGCAGGAGGCGCTGATCAAGAAGCTGGAGAACGCGCACCACCAGCTCCTGCATGCCGAGAAGATGGCGTCCATTGGGCAGCTCGCCGCCGGCATGGCCCACGAGATCAACAACCCCATCGGGTTCGTGAGCAGCAACCTCAGCACGCTGGGCGAATACGTGGCGGGCCTGCTGGAACTCACCTCCGCCTTCGAGGCGGAGGAGGCCGCGTTGAGCGAGGAAGCGCGCCAGCGCTTGTTGGCCATCAAGGAGCGGGTGGAGCTGGAGTTCCTCCGCGAGGATCTGCTGCAGCTGCTCCATGAGTCCTCGGAGGGGATCCGCAGGGTGCGGCAGATCGTCCGGGATCTGGCGGACTTCGCCAAGGTGGACGACACGCACTGGCACCGGGCGGACCTGCACAAGGGGCTCGACAGCACGCTCAACATCGTGCGCAACGAGGTGAAGTACGTCGCGGACGTGGTGAAGGAGTACGGCGCCATCCCGGACGTGGAGTGCCTGCCGTCCCAGCTCAACCAGGTGTTCTTGAACATGCTGGTGAACGCCGCCCAGGCGATCAAGGGCAAGCGGGGGAAGATCACCGTGCGCACGGGGCTGGCAAGCCCAGGGTCCGTGTTCGTCGAGATCTCCGACGATGGCGAGGGCATTCCGCCGGAGAACCTCAAGCGCATCTTCGACCCGTTCTTCACCACGCGGCCCGTGGGGAAGGGCACGGGCCTGGGGCTGTCGCTGTGCTACGGCATCGTCTCCACGCACCAGGGGGAGATCGAGGTCAGCAGCGAGGTGGGCGTGGGCTCCACATTCCGCATCGTGCTGCCGGTGAGCCAGCGCGAGCCTCCCGCTTCCGAGATGGACTGAGCCTGCAGACTTTCCTGGGGACTACCTTGGGGAGACCTGGGGCAGCTCGGGAACCCGTGAGGGCTTGAGGTGGCGCTGGTGGTCGTAGAAGCACTCGGGCCC
>DASVVJ010000953.1:0-13642 GCA_036389955.1 Myxococcaceae bacterium | reverse complement strand
AGAGCGCCGATGACGCGCTGACCGTCGCGGTGGGCGTGGATGACGTGGACGGGGCGCTGGCGCGCATCCGGCAGAACCCGAACGTCGAGTCCGCCGAGCCGCTGATGCTCTACCGCTCCAGCTACGCGCCGAACGATCCGGACTACGCCAAGCAGTGGAACCTGAAGATGATCAACATGCCCACCGCGTGGGACAGCACCCGCGGCAAGGGCGTGGTGGTGGCGGTGCTGGACACCGGCATCGCCTACGAGGACTACGACGACTTCAAGCAGGTGCCGGACCTGAAGGGCGTGAAGTTCGTCACGGGCTACGACTTCGTGAACGACGACGAGCACGCCAATGACGACCACGGGCACGGCACGCACGTGGCGGGCACCATCGCCCAGGCGACGAACAACGGCGAGGGCGTGGCGGGCGTGGCCTTCGAGGCGACGCTGATGCCGGTGAAGGTGCTCAACCACTTCGGCAGCGGCACCTCGGCGGACATCGCGGACGCCATTCGCTTCGCGGCGGACAAGGGCGCCAAGGTCATCAACATGTCGCTGGGCGGTGGCGGGCACTCGCAGACCATGGCCTCGGCGGTGGAGTACGCGCGCAAGAAGGGCGTCACGGTGGTGGCGGCGGCGGGCAACGCGGGCCGTCCTCGCGTCGAGTACCCCGCGGCCTATCCGGGCGCGGTGGCGGTGGCGGCGGTGGGCCCCGAGGGCACGCGCGCTCCGTACTCTTCCTACGGCAAGGAGCTGGACATCGCGGCGCCCGGTGGTGACAAGCGCAAGGGCGACCAGGACGGCATCCTGCAGAACACGATCGATCCGCGCGATGTGTCGCGCTCGGTGTACGCGTCGTACCAGGGCACGAGCATGGCCACTCCGCACGTGGCGGCGGTGGCGGCGCTGCTGTACGCGGCGGGCGCCAGCGGCCCGGACGAGGTGGAGCAGGCCCTGTACGCGGGCGCCAAGCGGGTGAACGGCCAGGAGCGCACCGACGAGTACGGCCACGGCCTGCTCAACGCTCAGGCCTCGCTCGCGTCGCTGGGCGTGGGCGGTGGCACGCAGTGGCCTTCGCTCTGGTGGGCGGTGGCGATGCTGGCGTTCGTGCTGCTGACGATGGGGAAGGGCGCGCGGCCGGGCTTCCTGAACATCCTCTTCAAGCCGAGCTTCCTGGTGTCGCTGCTGCTGTCCACGGTGGGCGTGTTCTTCGCCCGCTCGTGGTTCGGTGGGGCTGACGGCGCGGCGGCGGACGTGGTGAACGCGGTGTCGCTGCCGATCCCGGACTGGGAGAAGATCATCTTCGGCCGCGGCAAGCTGGCCAACCCGCTGTTCTACAGCGCGCTCATCCCGATGCTCCTGTCGTTCTTCGCCATCAAGTGGACCGGGCTGCGGCCGGCCATCGGCGGCCTGGCGATTGGCTTCGCGGGCTTCCTGGCCTACGGGGCGTGGGCCAAGGCTCCGGCGCTCGCGTGGATGCCGTTCTCCTTCCTGGCGATGCCGTGGCTGGTGGTGAACGCGTTCGTCTGCCTCTTCATCGCTCGCGCGATGCTCAAGAAGGAGACGGTGTGAAGCTGACCGGCACAGTCGTCTACCGCGACCTCGAGGGAGGCGTCTGGGTGCTGGAGGGTGACGATGGCCGCACCTACCAGCTCGCTGGCGGCGACCGGAAGATCAAGAAGGATGGTCAGCGCATCGAGGTGGATGGGCAGATCCAGCGCGACGCGATGACCATTCACATGGTGGGCCCCGTGCTCAACGTGGCCTCCTACCGCTTCATCTAACTCTCCAGCGGGGGACGGAGAAAGTCCGTCCCCCTGGGGAGCCCGCTCGAAGTAGTGTGCGTTCCGCTTCACGGCATACGGAGCGGAACGCAGTCCATGAGCGATGACTTCATCCTCGAGACCCGGGACCTCACCCGCGAGTTCAAGGGTTTCACCGCGGTCAGCGGCGTCAACCTGCGTGTCAGGCGCGGCACCATCCACGCCCTGATTGGTCCCAACGGCGCGGGGAAGACGACCTGCTTCAACCTGCTGACGAAGTTCCTGCCGCCCACCCGTGGCCGCATCCTCTACGCGGGCGAGGACATCACCGCCATGAAGCCCGCCGCCGTGGCGCGGCGCGGGCTGGTGCGCTCGTTCCAGATCTCCGCGGTGTTCCCGCAGATGACGGTGCTCGAGAACATCCGCGTGGCGATGCAGCGCAAGCTGGGCACGTCCTTTCACTTCTGGCGCCCCGAGCGCACGCTCGCCGCGCTGAACGATCGGGCCCACGCGCTGCTGGAGGAGGTGGGGCTGCGCTCCTTCGCGGACACCCCCGCCGGAGAGCTGGCCTATGGGCGCAAGCGCACGCTGGAGCTGGCCACCACCCTGGCGCTCGAGCCGGTGCTGATGCTGCTGGACGAGCCCACCTCGGGCATGGGCCACGAGGACATCGCCCGGGTCACCGAGCTCATCAAGCGCGTGGCCGCTCAGCGCACCATTCTGATGGTGGAGCACAACCTCAGCGTGGTGGCCAACCTGTCTCACACCATCACCGTGCTCCAGCGCGGGAGCATCCTGGCCGAGGGCAGCTACGAGGAGGTCTCCAAGAATCCTCAGGTCCGGGAAGCCTATCTGGGGGCCACCATTGCAGCCTGAGTCCAAGGCGGGAGAGCTGCTGCGCATCTCCAACCTCCACGCCTACTACGGGGAGTCTCACATCCTCCACGGCGTGGACCTGTCCGTGAACCGGGGCGAGCTGGTGACGCTGCTGGGGCGCAACGGCTCCGGGCGCACCACCACGCTCAAGGCCATCATGGGCCTGGTGGGCAAGCGCACCGGCTCCATTCTGGTGAACGGACGCGAGGTGCTCTCGCTGGCGCCTCACAAGGTGGCGCACCTGGGGGTGGGCTACTGCCCCGAGGAGCGCGGCATCTTCGCCAGCCTCAGCGTGGAGGAGAACCTGCTGCTGCTGCCCAAAGTGCGCAGCGGCGGGATGACGGTAGACGAGGTCTACAAGATGTTCCCCAACCTGCAGGAGCGCAGGAAGAGTCAGGGGACACGCCTGTCCGGCGGCGAGCAGCAGATGTTAGCGCTGGCTCGCATTCTGCTCACGGGAGCGGACATCCTGCTGCTGGATGAGATCACCGAGGGCCTGGCGCCCGTCATCGTCCAGGCGCTCGGCAGGGCCATCTCCCAGCTCAAGGAGCGCGGCTACACCATCGTTCTGGTGGAGCAGAACTTCCAGTTCGCCGCGCCGCTCGCCGACCGGCACTACGTCATGGACCATGGACGCATCAGCGAGATGATTCGCAAGGACGAGCTGGCGTCCAAGATGGATTCACTTCATCAGCAGCTCGGGGTGTAGACCCCCTGTTCTCAAGAGGAGTCGCTACATGAACCGCAAGTCCCGCGCCGCACTGGTTTCTGGAGCCCTGCTGTCTCTCGCCGCTGGCACGGCGCTGGCTCAGCCGGCTCCCAAGCCCGCCGCCCCGGCTCCGGCACCCGCCAAGGCCACGAAGATCTCCGATGAGGTCATCAAGGTCGGCGTGCTCACGGATATGTCGGGCGTCTACTCGGACCTGTCCGGACAGGGCTCGGTGACGGCCGCGCAGATGGCCATCGCGGACGCCACGGGCGGCACCGGCAAGCTGCTCGGCAAAACGGTGGAGCTGGTCTCCGCCGACCACCAGAACAAGGCGGACATCGCGTCCTCCAAGACGCGCACCTGGTTCGACGTGGAGAAGGTCGACGGCATCTTCGACCTCACCAACTCTTCCGCGGCGCTGGCCGCGCTGGAGCTGGGCAAGGCCAAGAGCAAGATGGTCATCGTCAGTGGCGCGGGCTCCACGGCCATCACTGGCAAGAACTGCTCTCCCACCGGCCTCCACTGGATGTACGACACCTACGCCCTCGCCACCGGCACCGGCGCGGCCGTGCTGAAGGAGGGTGGGGACAGCTGGTACTTCCTGACGGCGGACTACGCCTTCGGACACTCGCTGGAGAGCGACACCACCACCATCGTGAAGTCCAAGGGCGGCAAGGTGCAGGGCACGTCCCGCCACCCGCTGGGCACCTCGGACTTCTCCTCCTACCTGCTGCAGGCCCAGGCGTCCGGGGCGAAGATCCTGGGGCTGGCCAACGCGGGCGGAGACCTCATCAACTCGGTGAAGCAGGCCAAGGAGTTCGGGCTCACCGACTCGGGCATCCGGCTGGCCGGCCTGCTGGTGTTCATCACCGACGTGCACAGCCTGGGCCTGGAGTCCACGCAGGGCATGTACCTCACCGAGGGCTTCTACTGGGACCTGGATGACAAGACGCGCGCCTGGTCCAAGGGCTTCTTCGACAAGATGAAGAAGCAGCCGACCATGACCCACGCGGGCGTGTACTCCTCCGTCTACAACTACCTGAAGGCCGTCGAGGCCACGGGGACGGATGACGCGGCGGCGGTGACGCAGCACCTGCGCTCCATCACCATCAATGATCCCGTCATCCGCAACGGCAAGCTGCGCGAGAACGGCCTGCTGGTGCACGACATGTACCTGTTCCAGGTGAAGAAGCCGTCCGAGTCCAAGAAGCCCTGGGACTACTACACGGTGAAGCAGACCATCCCCGGCGAGCAGGCCTACAAGCCGCTGGCGCAGAGCGAGTGCCCGCTGATCAAGAAGTAGGGGCCGCTGGCCGGCTCCCGCTGCTCACGAGGTCCCCGTCATGTCATCACAGGTGTTGCTGGGGCAGTTGCTGATCGGGCTCATCAACGGGGCGTTCTACGCCATCCTGAGCCTGGGGCTGGCCATCATCTTCGGCCTGCTCAACATCGTGAACTTCGCCCACGGTGCGCAGTACATGCTGGGCGCCTTCGTGGCGTGGATGGGGCTGAACTACCTGGGCATCAACTACTGGGTGGCACTGCTGCTGGCGCCCCTGGTGGTGGGCGCGATCGGCGTGGTCATCGAGCGGCTGTTGCTGTCGCGACTGTACAAGCTGGACCCGCTGTATGGGCTGCTGCTGACGTTCGGCCTGGCGCTCATCTTCGAGGGCATCTTCCGCCATCAGTACGGCGTGTCCGGGCAGCAGTACCCCGTGCCCGCCGCGCTCACCGGAGGCAAGAACCTGGGCTTCATGTTCCTGCCCAACTACCGGGCCTGGGTCATCGTCGTGGCGCTCGTGGTCTGCTTCGCCACCTGGTTCCTCATCGAGAAGACGAAGCTGGGGGCCTACCTGCGCGCGGGCACGGAGAACGCCCGGCTGCTCCAGGCCTTCGGGGTGAACGTGCCGCTCATGGTGACGCTCACGTATGCCTACGGCGTGGGCATGGCGGCGCTGGCCGGGGTGCTGGCGGCCCCCATCTACCAGGTGAGCCCGATGATGGGCTCGAGCCTCATCATCGTCGTGTTCGCCGTGGTGGTGATTGGCGGCATGGGCTCGATCATGGGCTCGATTGTCACCGGGCTCATGCTGGGCCTGCTCCAGGGGCTCACCAAGGCCTTCTATCCCGAGGCCTCCAACGCGGTCATTTTCCTCATCATGGCGCTGGTGCTCCTGGTACGGCCAGCCGGGCTCTTCGGCAGGGAGGCGTAGCGCGTGTCGCGGCAACGGTGGGGGTATGCGGTCCTGCTCGTCCTGGCGCTGGCCTTGCCCTTCTTCGTGGAGGACGCCGTCCTCTGGATGAAGGTGATGTGCTTCGCGCTGTTCGCCTGCGCGTTCAATCTGCTGCTGGGCTACACGGGCCTGCTGTCGTTCGGCCACGCGGCCTTCCTGGGCTCGGCGGGGTACATCACCGGCCACCTCGTCAAGGAGCTGGGCTGGCCCACCGAGCTGGGCATCCTGGCCGGCACCGCGTTCGCCGCGCTGCTGGGCTTCGTCTTCGGAGCGCTGGCCATCCGCCGTCAGGGCATCTACTTCGCGATGATCACCCTGGCGCTGTCCCAGCTCGTTTACTTCGCCGCGGTGCAGCTGCCCTTCACCCACGGCGAGGACGGGCTCCAGGGAATTCCTCGCGGCATGCTGTTCGGCGTGGTGGATCTGAACTCGCGCTACGGCATGTACTACACGGTGCTCGGCATCTTCCTGCTGGGCTTTCTGCTCATCCACCGGACGATCCACTCGCCCTTCGGGCAGGTGCTGCGCGCCATCAAGGAGAACGAGCCGCGTGCCATCTCCCTGGGCTACGACGTCAACCGGTACAAGCTGTTGGCGTTCGTCCTGTCCGCCGCGCTGTCGGGCCTGGCGGGCTCGACCAAGGCCATCGTGTTCCAGCTCGAGTCGCTCACCGACGTGCAGTGGCACATGTCCGGCGAGGTCGTGCTGATGACGCTGCTGGGCGGGATGGGCACCGTCCTGGGTCCCATCGTGGGTGCCTTCGTGGTGGTGATGATCGAGGACTTCTTCGCCAGTCTGGGCGAGTGGGTCCCCGTCATCATGGGCTGCATCTTCGTCTTCTGCGTGCTCGTCTTCCGCCGGGGCATCGTGGGTGAGGCAGCCGCGCTCCTGAAGAAGAAGGCCTGAGGGGGCGCTCCCGCCTTACCGCGATTTCTTCGGGTGCGATTGAGCCTGGCGGGCGAGCTCCTCCTCGTAGGCCTCCATGGGGACGCGTCCGCTTCGGGCCTCTCGCCGGAGCTGCTTCAGGTGGGCGCGCTCGGCATGCAGCCCGTCCGGCGCGTCCTTGGGCAGCTTCTGCAGCTTCTGCACGAGGTCCACCATGTTCAGGCGGATGCCACGCATGTCCACCACCACCAGGGCTACCAGGGACAGCGTCGCGCCCAGGACCCAGGGCAACAGCAGCCGCGCGGGGGACGGCACCGGGCCCACGGGGGTGGGCGGCTCCTGCCGGGGCCCCCACAGCGCCGGGAAGGCACGCGCCAGTGAAACGAGCAGCCCCAGGGCCAGTCCACCTGCCGCCATCACCAGCAGGATGACCTTCAGCGGGGGCTTCGCATCCGAGGCCGCCGCCGCCGTGTCTCGCAGCGCCAGGAAGATCCCCGAGGACACCAGGTTGTTGGCCGCGTGGGCGAAGATGGCCGGCCACAGCGAGCCGGTGTACAGCCGCAGCACGCCGAACAGAATGCCCAGCTCCACCCGTGCCACGAAGCCCACCGGATCCAGGTGGAACGCGCTGAACACCACCGACGTGATCAACACGGCGCCGGTCCGGGAGAGCCGGCTCGACAGCAGGCCCTTCTGCAACAGCCCCCGGAAGAAGAACTCCTCGCAGAAGGGAGCGGCCAGGGAGACCCCCGCGAGCATGAGGCCCAGCTCCAAGGGGCTCTGGCTCTCGAAGACGCGGCTTACGTCGAACATGTCCCGCAGCCACTGGGGCGCCAGCGACTGCGCCACGTACTGAATGGGCACCACGAGCGCGAAGAAGTTGGCCACTCCCATCGCGAAGCCCAGCACCGAAGGGGCGAGCTGCGGGGCGCTCAACCCCGAGTAGCTCCAGGGCTCGTAGCCCCCCGAGCGCAGCAGCACCCAGGCGATGCCCACGAAGATGAAGATCTCCGTGAACCACAGGCCGAAAGACGCGTTGAGTAGCTGGGAGGCTCCACCCAGCGTGAGAAAGAGCCCGAACCCCACCGTGCCGCTGATCAGCGCCAGCTGCAGAGGGCCCAGGGTTGGGGTGGAGGCCGGGGGAGGGGCGTTGCTAAGGGTGGAATCTTCCACCAGGATCTCCTGACTCAAAAAACCGCGAAAACGGTGAAGCGTCCGAAGCGTGCATCCTTATAATGCCGACACTTTGAAGGTCTTCCTGCATCGAACGCAGCGGATCATGGGGCGTGCTGCCCAAGCCGCCCAGGCCCTGTGCCTGGTGGTGGCGCTGTTGGCAGCGCAGAGGGCGTCGGCGGCGGCATTCCAGATCGAGGCGCGCACAGAGGCTCAGGCCTACCAGATTCGCGCCTGGCGTGGCACCACTCCGGATGACGTGGTGTTGCTGCCCAGGCGGCGGATCGTCCAGTACCTGGGACTCAACGCCTTCGAGCTGATCACCGGCCAGGACCTGGGCTTCGAGTCCAACCTGCGCGTCTTCGCCGACCTGGGCCTGCCTCGCGGCGAGGCCGAGAAGGTGGACGGGCTGCGGACCGAGGACGCGCACCTGCTCCACGCGTACGCGCGCTATGGCACCGGTGGCTTCGAGGGCCGGCTGGGGCGCCAGCTCTACGTCGACTCGATGGACATCATCGCCTTCGACGGGCTGCGGCTCCGGTACAAGACGCGCTTCGGCGTGGGCGCCGAACTCTATGGCGGGCTGTGGGTCAAGGGCGCGGGCTTCCTGTCCTCGCCCGTGTACCAGCCGGACGGCACGCGCGAGAGCGATCAGCGGCGGCTCGATCAGGGCGTGGTGGGCGCGGACGAGAACCTCGATGCGCTGGCGCCCATGTACGGGGCCAAGCTGTTCCTGGAGGACCTGAAGGGCTTCAGCGCCTCGCTCGGCTACCGCAAGGCCATGGCGGGCGGGAAGACGGACCTGGAGCGCGCGGGCCTGGAACTGCGCTACGGCCGCGGCCTGGGCCTCACCGCGCTGGCGGGCCTGGACTTCGACATGCTCCAGATGAAGCCGGCGCAGGTCCGCGCGCAGGTGCGCCTGGACCAGACGCTGTTCGCCGTGAGCGCCGAGGCGCTGCGCTTCACCCCGGTCTTCTCCTCGGACTCCATCTGGTACTACTTCGCCTTCGCCCCTAGGGATGAGGCGCGCCTGCGTGTGGACTTCTACCCGGTCGGGCCGCTGCGCTACTACGTGCAGGGCATGGCCAGCCTGTATGGCACCAACATCAACGATGACCTGGGCATCGCCGACCAGGTGGACGGTGAGGGGGCTCCCTCTACGACGAACCTGGGCGGCATGGCGGGGGTCTCGTTCAGGTTGGGGGACTGGCGCTCGGCGCTGGACGTGACGTACCGCAACGGCTTCGGTGGCAGGCAGCTGTGGACGGACCTCTCCGGTGGCTACAGCATTGGCCGGGGCTTCCTGGAACTGGATGGCCGCCTGTCGTACGCCCGCGTCAATGACGCCTTCAACCCGCGGCTGCAGGGCAACTTCATCGGGGGGCAGATCTGGGCCAGCAAGGCCCTGACTCAGGCCACCCGCCTGTCCCTGGTGCTCGAGCAGAACTTCAATCCGTACACCCGCTCGGACACCAAGGCCTTCTTCCTCTTCGATCTCAAGGCGAACCTCTAGATGGACCGCCCGTATCGCAAAGCACTGGGGCTGTTTGCCCTCTCCCTCACGGTGGCCGGGGTGGCCTGGGCCGCCACGGGCCGCGAGCGCAGCCTCGCCGTCTACCCCGCGCAGAACATCCCCCTGCGCTTCGATCACGCCCAACACCTGGAGGCCGGGGCCGACTGCGCCACCTGCCACGACTCCACCCGCAAGAGCGAATCCACCAAGGACCGCAACCTCCCCGGCCACGAGGAGTGCGAGACCTGCCACGACATCGCCGCCGCGCAGAAGGGCGAGAAGACGGACCCGCCTTCCAGCTGCGGCACGTGCCACCCGGGCTTCGACGTCACCGTGCGCAAGGAGCCGGCCAAGGTGGAGCTGCCGCCGGCCAACCTGCACTTCAGCCACAAGCTGCACCTGGACAAGAAGGTGGAGTGCAAGGCCTGCCACGGCGACTTCTCGAAGGTGACGCTGGCCACCCGCAACCAGCTGCCCAAGATGGCCACCTGCTTCGAGTGCCATGACGGCCGGGTCATCACCAACGAGTGCAAGGAGTGCCACCTGGCGCAGCCCTCCGGGCGGCTCCAGCTAAACTTCTCCTCCGGCATCCTGCGGCCCATCCAGGGCGACCCGCTGGGCATGGACCATGGCCCGCGCTTCGAGTTCAACCACGGCACCCGCGCCTCGGTGGCCCGGCAGACGTGCATGAAGTGCCACTCGGACTCCTATTGCCAGCAGTGCCACGACGCGCTGCAGAAGCCGCTGTCGGTGCACCCCAACGACTACATCACCCTGCACCCGGTGCAGGCGCGCGCGGACTCTCCTCGCTGCGAGAGCTGCCACCGGGCCCAGTCCTTCTGCGCCGCGTGCCACGAGCGCACCGGCGTGGGCATGGATGCCAACCCGTCCCTGCGCCCGCGCAACGTGAAGGTGCACCCGGACTACGCCACCTGGGTGGACATCCTCGGGCCGCAGCACCACGGCATCGCCGCCTCGCGGGACATCCGCTCGTGCACCTCGTGCCACCGCGAGGAGTCCTGCATCAGTTGCCACTCGGAGCTGTCCGAGCGCCGCCAGGTCAACCCGCACCCGAACGGCTTCGCGGACGCGTGCCGGCGGCTGGCGTCGGCCAATGATCGGGCGTGCCTCAAGTGCCACTCGGAGGCCAGCCTCAGCCAGAAGGGGTGCCGCTGATGCGCCGCTTGCTGTGGACCTGTGCCGCCCTGAGCCTCGCCGGCTGCCTGGATCCGGGGGATCCGGTGCTGGCCGTGCGTGACGAGGATCCGCCCTCGGTGGACGCCACCGAGCCCGCCGCCAACGCGGAGGTGGCCGCCAACGCCACGCTGCGCATCACCTTCTCGGAGCTGATGGACGAGCGGACCCTGCGCCCCGGCATCGCCGTGTTCCTGGGCCGGGACGAGGTGCCCCTGCGCATCACGGTGCCGCCCACGCCGGACTTCGATCGGGACGTGGAGCGCGGGGACGTGCCCTACACCGTGACGGTGAACGCCGAGTCCGGCAGCTTCCGCGCGAACAGCTCGTACACGCTGGTGCTGCGCACGCTGCTCACGGACTACGAGGGCAACCCGCTGCCCGAAGAGGTGCGGGTGGTGTTTCGCACCGGCTTCTGAGGCTCAGGGCTCACACACGTTGAACGCCCTGGCTCAAATCTCGTCAGAGACGCCGAGGTCCTGCGCGGTGCAGGTGCTCGTATAGGTCGACACCAGGATGTCCGCCTCGGCGGGGAAGAGGGTGGTGCCGTGCAGGTAGCGGCACTCAATCAGCGCGTGCAGATCCCGGGTGCTGGTGTAGGTGAAGACGCGGGCCGCCGCGCTGAAGTCGCCAGAGCCTCCCGGCGCGCTGGCCTGCGCCGTGTTGGGCTTGGTGTCCCAGGTCTTCACCTTCACTTCCCAGTGGTCGCCTACCACGCAGCAGTCGGCGACCCTGGCGTCGATCTGCCGGGTGGTGGGGCAGGTGAGGGCGAAGCGGTGCACCTGGCCGGGCCGGGTCAGCAGGCAGGTCAGTAGCATCTGGTTGCCGCCGAACTGCGGAGGGGTCCACGCCCGGCGCTCGGCCTCGGTGCGGGTGTTGTTGCCGGGCCTGGGGCTCTCGGCCAGGGAAGAAGCCTCGTCCGTGGACACGTCCTGCGCATAGACGAGGGGCGCCAGGCCGAGGAAGGCGCCACCTGCGAGCAGGGCGAGGCGCTTCCAGCGAGGCGTGGACAGACGAAACATTTGTTTTCTCCTTGGGGTGGGTGGCAGGGGGCTGCCGACCGGCCCAGTAAATAGGTACTGCCCGAGCAGGCAGGCACTGCTCTGGGGAGCGTGTAAGCCTTCGGATTATGGACGGAGCCGCCGCAGAGGCCTGCTCACGGCCCTTCCGTCAGGGCGACCCAACCGGTGACGGGGCGGAACCTGCCCCGCGGCAGCTCCACCGTGACGACGTAGGCGCCCAGCGCGCCCACGCGCCGGTTGGGCCCATAGCTCAAGGGGGGCGTCAGGCCCGTCTCGAAGGCATACAGCCCCTCCAGGTGCTCCAGGAGCCTGGCGCGGCTCAGCTGTCTGCCGCATCGGCGCAGGCCTTCGGTCAGCAGCCGCGCGGCGGTATACGCGGAGACCTGGGCCAGCCGGTGCTCCTCTGGGGCGGGGCCGTACGCGCGCAGGTGGGCGAGCGCCTGGCGGGCATGGGGCTGCTCATCCGAGGGCAGGCTGGGGTAGGCCAGGAAGATGCGCTCCTGGAACAGCGCGGGTGCCTTCGCCGCGGCCCGGGCCGAGAGCGTCCCCGGCAGCAGCAGGTAGGGGGCCCAGGCAAGCGCCCGCGCCTTGTCCGTGAGCGCCGCCAGCTCCGCGTCATTGCCCAGAAACAGCAGCACCCGGGTCCCCCTGCGCTCGAGGTCCACGGCCAGCGCCGCGTCGAAGCGGCCCCGCTCGTAGCCCAGCAGCTCCACCCGCTTCCAGCCCAGCGCCCTCAGCCGCTCGCGGGCCTCGAGCGCCGTCTGGGCGAGGCCCTCGTCCCGAGGGTGGAGGATGACGGTCCCCGGATCCTTCAGGCTCAGCTGCCTCGCGGCGTACTGCGCCAGCACCAGCGCCTGCTCTCCGGGATCCGAGAGGAGGAAGAAGGCCTGGCGTCCGGGTGGCCCGCCTCCCCTCACGGACAGGGTGAGCGGGCCAATGAGGGGCACCTGCTCGCGCTCCGCCAGCTCGACGAGCGCCCGCTCCGCGCCCGGCACCAGGCCAGAGAGCAACGCGAAGACGGACCGCTGCTCCACCAGCCGCTGGAGGCTGGCCAGGCCCTGTGTGCCGCCGCCCCCGTAGTCCACGAAGACGAGCTCGAGCGTGCGGCCATGCACTCCCCCCGAGGCGTTGAGCTGCTCGGCGTAGGCCTCCAGCACGCCGCGCATGGCCCGCCCCGGCTCGCCCCCCGCCCCCTGCAGGGGCAGCACGACGCCGAGCCGCAGCGACGTGGCCGTCATCCCCGGCCCAGCCCCGTCATCCAGGCGCCTCATCCACGCCAGCAGGCTCGTCACGTCCTCGGAGGACATCGAGTAGCGCGGCATCGCCGGCGCCAACCGATTGCCCCCGGCGTCCAGGCCCTCGGTGATGGACAGGGCAAGGCTCTTGTCACTGAAGGCGGGGTGCTTCCTGCCGCCGGGGTGGACGTGGCCGTAGGGCTTGGTGAGCTCCGCCCAGGTGATGGCCGGAGGGAGCACCCCTCCCTCGGGCCGTCCCAGCCCATCCTCTCCGTGGCAGCTGGCGCAGGGCACCGCGGACGCGGGCAGGCGTACCCCCGCTCCCAGCGTCGCGGAGATCTCCCGGCCCGAGGGGCTCTTTCCCAACAGGAAGATGCCACGGCCCGCCTCCTCCTGAGGCGTGAGCGCACGCGGGGCCGCGCCGCAACACAGGGCGGCCCACATGAGCACGAGCAGCCGCGGGCTCACGCGGCCCCGCCCCCTCACCGCTCCTCGGCCAGCAGCCGCAGCCGTTCCGCCAGAGCGGCCGAGGGCATGTCCGGCCGAAGCTTCAGCCAGTGCCTGCGCTTCTCGTTTCCGGCGATCAACACCGTGGAGTGCGACTCGATGTTCTCCACGTACTGGCCCAGCCGGGCGATCACCTGATCCACGTCTGACTTCTTCCCGGTGAGGAAGGTCCACCCCGGGTGCGTCGCCTGGTGCTTGAGGGCGAACTCCTTCAGCCGTTCCGGCGTGTCGTACTCGGAGTCCACGCTGATGGAGACGAAGAACACCTCCCGCCCGAAGCGCTCCGCCAGCCGCGCCTTGAGCTGGTTGAGCTGCTGGGTAATCAGCGGGCAGGCGGTAGGGCAGCGCGTGAAGAGAAAGGAGATGACCACCACCCGGTTCTTCAAGACGTCGCTGTAGAAGTGGACCTGCTTGCCGTCCTGAGTGACGAGGACGGTGTCGGTGAACCAGGCCCGGGACTTCTCCTCCGGGGGCTTGCCCTCCGCCCACGCGGAGAGGGACAGCAACAGCACCAGGACGAGCAGCGACTTGCAGGGCGTTGTCA
>DASVVJ010000952.1:0-9736 GCA_036389955.1 Myxococcaceae bacterium | reverse complement strand
TGTCCAGTACTCCTCTGACCCGCCGCCTCTTCTCTCCTCTGGCTTTCACACCTCTCTACCAACCACGCCTTACCCACCGAGTCGATCGTTTTGCTACCTACCTCCCACGTCCTCCCACCCTCTTTTTCGACGGTCTGACAGCAGGGCAGGTTCGTCAGCTATCGCTCCGGAGGGGCGGAGGTGGGCACGCGTCCCCGGGTGAACATGGGGAGGTAGCAGCCGCCCTGGTGCAGGTACACGTTTCCATGGCAGTGCTCGGGGGTAACGTCCACCTTCGTCCAGCAGCCACCGTTGATCGCGAGCTGCCGATCGGGACAGCGGCCCTTCGAGTCCGGTCTGCGCTGGCCGGGCAGCGGCTGCTGGGGCATCTCCTGGGCGATGGGCTCTCCGGTGGACGCCTTCTCGCGCTCAGGTTGACAGCTCAGCGCGGTATCTCCGAGCGAGACCTCACGACGGCGCTGCGCATCGGACACCGGTTGCTCCGAGGTGAGCTGCTCCTCGGTGCCTGTCTTTCCGGGCCAGAGCCCCAGGGCCATTGCCGCCGCGAGCCAGGACAGCCATGCCCGGGCTTTCACCTGCTCCTGCCGCCGCTCGAACTGTGCGCGCTCGGCGTCCGCTTGCCCTGTCTTGAGCACACGCTCGCGGTCTCTGTGGAGAGGCCGGTGGCCCAGGAACCTGGCTTCGGATCGTTCTTCCTCACTCCACTGAGAAGGACGCAGCGTTTCCCACTGGAACAGCGGCGCATCCGCCGTGGGTCCCGCATGAGCCACACCCCGCTTCATCGCCTCGGCCAGTTCCAGTGCACTGCCGCGATCCATCGGGTTCAGGGACAGCATGCGCAGGATGAGCGCATTGAGTTGTGCATCTACCCGGGGGTTGAGCTGCCTCGGAGGCGGTGGGCCACTGCCACCCGGCAGCCAACATGCTCCTGCCTTCATGTCGGGCAGAGGCAACGGCGGATACATGTCCGTGACGAGCCGGTAAGCCGTCACGCCCAGAGCGAACACATCATCCCCAGGCCGGGCCAGCGTGGCAGCAGTGGGCTTGGTGCCCGTGTACCGGGTGGACTCCCACAGCTCGGGGCTGCGGTACTCCGGAGTGCCCGGCAGAAAGTGCGGGGGCGTCAGCCTGGCAGCACCGGCGAAGTACCCCGCGCCCAGATCGGTGAGGAACAGCCGGCCGTCCGAAGGCCGTACCAAGATGTTGTCGCCCTTCACATCCCGGTGCACCGCGCTCACTTCGTGAATGGCCTGCAGCGCTCCCGCCGCCTGAGCCAGCAGAGCCAGAACCTGGCGGGAGGATGGATTGCGACGGGCCGCCCACGTGTACAGCGGCTCGCCTTCCACCCACTCCATCACCACGAACGGATGGGCCTGCCACATCCCCGAGTCCAACAACCTGGGCACACTCGGGTGGCGGATGCGCGAGAGCAGCTCCACTTCACGCTCGAAGCACGCGTCTCCCGGGTAGACGGCCAGCTTGAGAGCCACGGGCTCGGCGTGCTCACGCTCCTGAGCCACGGCTCGGTACACGGTGCCGTAGGTGCCCTGGCCTTGGATGCCGCACACGCGCCAGGTGCCCACCTTCGTTCCGAGCGGCAAGACGGTCAGTTCCCGCTCCACCTCTGGCGCTGGCGTGTCCATAGGCTCCCTCTGGCCAGGGCTTTTCTGGCATCCAGCGCGACCCTACCTCACAGGTGGTCAATGAGATACCGGCCTGGCCAGGGGGTCAGGTGCCTTCGTGAACCCTCACCCCTGCCCTCTCCCGAAGGGAGAGGGGGCTTCAACGGCCCTGGCGCCACAGCAGCGTGGCCGCCTCGTACTGGCTGGCGTCCCGGAACGCCACCCTCGCCGAGGTGTCCTGCTCCAGCCGGGCCTGCACCGACTCGGGGAGCTGCGCGTACAGGTCCTGTCCCAACAGCTCCTCGATGCGGTCCACCGACGTGCGCGCCTTCTCGAGGAACGGAGTGATGTCCTCCTTCTTCGTCGGCGCGTCCTTCACGTTCGGCACCAGGTACGCGAACATGCTCAGGTGCCCGTTGGGCAGCTCCAGCAGCACCGTCTTGAACTGGTGCGTCGGCACCGCGATGCGGCGCTCCGCCGTGCCCATCTGCTCCACCTTCTCGGGCGGCAGCGGCTTGCCCTGCTCGTCCAGGAACACGTTGCCCGTGACGATGTGCGCCTTGCCGCCGCTCGAGCGCACCAGGTCGTTCACCGCGTCCTCCAGCGTGCGCCACGTCTGCCGGTTCAGGTTCGGGTGCTGCGGCGCGATGTTGCTCATCAGGTGGCTCTCGTCCATCGCCTCCTGCGTGGGCGAGTCCTCCGCCGGCTTCATGTGCCCCCGGTCAAACCCCGTGCCCGTGTAGTCCGACTCCGAGGGGCCGTCCGCCCCCAGCTCCGGATCCCGCTTGAAGCTGCTCTTGTCCCGGTCCACGTCCACCGGCGTCTCCTGGATGTCCGACGCCGACAGCAGGTAGCTCACGAAGTTCGGCACGTTCTGCGCCTGGTCCACCGACAGCCGCATGTACTCCTTCACCAGCGACAGGCCGCTCCGCGCACCCTCCGGGCGCAGCGGATCCAGCTCCCCCGCGCTCTCGGCCACCCTGCTCTCGAACACCGCCGCCTGCTGATCCGGCACCCACCGGGCCCCCTCCACCTGGCCCGCCTTCATGTCCCGGAAGTAGGTGTCCAGCTCGGCCCGGGAGAGCTGGCCGTTCGCGTCTCCGCTGATCAGATCCGCGCGCCGCGCCACCGCGTCCTGCCAGTCACTGTCGAACCCATCCACCGCCACCGAGCGCCCACCACCCGTGAGCTTCTGCTCCAGCGCCGTGCGCTGCTGCTGCACCGCCGTGGAGCTCATGAAGCGCGCGTCGCCTGGCTGGCTCAGGTACCCGTTCAGCTCCGCCGCCGACACGCTGCCGTTGCCACGCCGCGTTCCGGTGGATCCGGCCGTGTCCGCTGCCTTCAGCAAGTCGCTCTGCCAGCTGCTCTCGGACCAGCCGTACTTCTTCTGCAGCTCCTGGATGGAGACCTCGTTCGAAGGCTTGCGGCTCCAGCTTCCCTCCTTGGACTCGACCGTGTTGCCCACCGTCACGGAGGGAATCAGGGGGTCCGCGAAGCCCATAGGGCGGATCGCCATCGGCTGGTTCTCCTGATGCCTTGTCCCATGGGGTGGGACGGTGTAGGTATGGGATTATCCTCCTCGGCTTCCGAGAAGTTGCGGCGGGGTCTGCTGGGCCAGTGAAAACAAGGGGTTGACGGAACCCTCACCCCGTCCCTCTCCCGCCGGGAGAGGGGTCTTTTCCGGGGTCCTCCGCGATCTTCCACTGGGGGGACTCCTCCGGCTTGGGGCGCCCCTCGAGCAGTTCGTGCGGCCGGAACGCCGCCTTGTACCGCAGCGACGCGCAGCCCAGCACCCGGTAGCCCAGGTACACGTGCGGAATGCCCCGCTCCTTCGCCAGCTCCACCTGCTTCACGATGTTCGCCGTGCCCAGCGAGCAGTGCGCGTAGTCCGGGTGGAAGAAGAAGTACACCGCGCTCCACGCCTGCGGCGTCTCGTCGCAGATGCCCAGCGCCACCAGCTTCGGCCCGCCTTCCGCCTCGTCGTCGTACCAGGCCACCTCGCGCGCGCACGGGTGCGGAAAGGCGAACTGCAGGAAGTAGTCCCGCTCGCTCAGGCTCGACGGGTTCCACTCCCGCGCCTCTTCGCGCCAGCCATGCCACGCGTGGTAGAGCGCCAGCCGCTCGTCATTCACCCGGGGCACTCCCACCTCCACCCGGAAGCGGGCGCTGGCGGCCTTCGCCCGGCGCTGGCTGCGGTTGGGCCGGAAGCTCTCGGTGACGATGCGCAGCGTCACGCACTCGGAGCACGCCTGGCACGCCGGCCGGAAGTACACCGGGCCAAAGCGCCGCCAGCCGCGCGCCATCATGGCCTCGTACTCCTCGGGCGTCACGTCCGTGAGGACCTTCTGCTCGAGCGCGGAGCTCCGCTCGGGCAGGTAGCTGCACGGGCCCGGCTCTTCGATGGCGTGGTGGATGACGGTCGCCATGGGTAGGCTCTGATTCGAGTGTGCCACGCCTCTTGTCAAGCACACCCTGCCTGCCCGCTGGGCGGCGCAGCGGGAACAGCCCCTCGTGCCCCGGTGTCCACCTGTCGCGTGCCGCCTATGTCCTCATCGATTCTGCGCTGTCTCGCGGTGCTGTGGGCACTGGGAGGCTCCCTCGCCGCGAGCGCCGCGGACACCCCCGCCGCGGATGCCTTCGAGGCCTACCTCCGCCCGCCCACTCCCGCCACGGACGGCTTCGAGCCGGTACCCAGCGCTTACCGCTTACCCGCCGGCAGCGACATGCGCGCGCTGGCCCGGGGGCGCGTGGTGTCCGTGGACGCCAAGACCCGCCTGCTCACCCTGGAGCACTTCTATTACGAGAACCACCAGTTGCTGAGCATCCGCTCGGAGTACTCCGGGTTGGCCGAGGTGAACCTACGCCCCGGTGACGAGGTGCAGCGGGGCCAGCGGCTGGGCCGGGTCGGCAACAAGGGGCCCGCCTCGGTGACGCTGCGGGCGGCCCAGCGCTTCTCGGCCGAGCAGGCCCGCGGCTTCACCCAGGCCCGGGCCCGGCTGCCGCTGCCTGCCAGCGAGCCGGTGCTGGTGCTGGTGTCCCACGCGGACTTCGCGATGCGGCTGTACGAGAAGGGCCGCGAAGTCACCCGCGTGGAGGTGGGCTTCGGCCAGGCCGCGGGCCGCAAGAAGGTGCGCGGCGACAACAAGACGCCCATGGGCCTGTACTACGTGGTGCAGAAGCACCGCGGCACCTTCACCGGTGCGGGCTCCGAGTACTTTGGCGGCCACTGGATGCGCATCAACTACCCCAACGCGTATGACGCGGACCGCGGCGTCTCCGAGGGCCTCATCACCCGCGAGGTGCGAGACCAGATCGCCAGCGCCTGGGCCGAGCGGAAGACCACCAACGCCTCCACCCGCCTGGGCAGCGGCATCGGCTTTCACGGCTGGGTGGGGCCCTGGACGCTGGAGGAGTCGGGCGGGCGGCTGTCGTGGGGCTGCATCGTCATGCACACCCCTGACATCACCACCCTCTATGATCGGATCCCCGAGGGGGCGATGGTGGTCCTCTTCTGAGGCTCCGCCCCACTGGCGAATCGCGCCCGAAGAGGCTTAAGTGCATCCCCGGGAGACCGGGTCCCCCCCTGCCACATGAGCCACTCCTCCGCGTCGGACATCAAGATCGGAACGGTCCTCCGGGACACGTACGAACTCACCTCACTGCTGGGCAAAGGCGGCATGGGCTCCGTCTTTCTCGCCCGGCACCTGCGGCTTCCGGGCAAGCAGGTGGCCGTCAAAGTGCTCCACCATCATGACGACGAGCTGAGCGAGGAGCAGCTCGGGCGCTTCCGCCGCGAGGCGGAGATCACCTCGCAGTTGGGCCACCCCAACATCATCGAGGTGCTGGACTTCCACAGCCTGGAGAGCGGCGCCCCGTACATGGTGATGGAGTACCTGCGCGGCGAGAGCCTCTCGCACCGGCTGCGCAAGGGGCGGCTGTCCATCCGCGAGGCCTTCAGCATCGCCCGGCAGATGGGCTCGGCGCTGCAGGCGGCCCACCGCGCCGGCGTGGTGCACCGGGACCTGAAGCCCGCCAACGTGTTCCTGGTGCCCACCGAGTCGGAGGGCATGCCCATCGAGCGGGTGAAGCTCTTGGACTTCGGCATCTCCAAGCTCCTGGGCTCGCAGACGCTGCAGACGCAGGACGACGTGCTCATGGGCACGCCCCGGTACATGTCGCCCGAGCAGGCGATGGGCCGCAACAAGGACATCGACCACCGCACGGACATCTTCGCCCTGGGCGCCATCGTCTACGAGATGCTCTGCGGCGACTCGCCGTTCGCCGGGGCCACCATCGCCGAGGTCATCTACCGCGTCGTCCACGAGAACCCCGAGTCGCTGGCGGTCCGCGTGCCGGACCTGCCCGGCCGCGCGGTGGCGGCGGTGGACCGGGCGCTGTCCAAGAACGCGAAGGAGCGCTTCCCGGATGTGGCCTCCTTCATCGCCGAGCTGACCGGCACGCCGCTGCAGACGCTCGCCGGGTTGGGGCCGGACCCCACGCCCTACGCTCCCCGGGGGGCGGCGCCGCTGACCAACCCCTCGCTCCATGACGACGAGAGCGCTTCGGAGGCCACCTTCGTCCCCGCGCGCAAGCCGGAGGGCGCCGCGCCGCAGGCCCAGGCCCCCGCGGACGAGGAGAGCCTGGAGAAGGGCTCCACGCTGGCCGCGTTCCGGGCGGCGGAAGCGGCGGCCAGCCCGTCTCCGGGCGCGGTGAGCGTGTCCAGGCGCCCCACGGACCTTGAGATGCCCGCGGTGGTACCGGGCGCCCAGGCCCCGGCCCCCGCGCCCGAAGCACACCCCGTGGTACCGGCTGCCGCCGCGGTGCCGGCCCGTCCCCGCTCGGCCGCCCCGATCGCGGCAGGGGCGGTGGTCCTGCTGGCCCTGGTGGGCGGCCTCGGGTGGTGGCTCACGCGGCCCCCGCCCACGCCGGTGACCAGCCCCGAGCCGGTGGCCGCGACGCCGCCCACGGATCCCGTGCCTCCAAAGGAGACACAGCCCGCGACGACGCCGGACCCGGCACCCCAGCCGACCCCCACCGTGGCCCAGGTGGAGCCCACTCCGCCCGTAACGCCTCCGCCGGCGACTCCGACCCAGCCCACCCCGAAGCCGTCGACGCGCCCGGGCAAGGCCGAGACGCTGCCGCCGGAGGTGCGTGCGCTGCTGGATGAAGGCGAGGGCGCCCTGGCGGCGGGTGACAGTGGGAAAGCCATCCGCCTGGCCCAGCGCAGCCAGCAGCTTCAGAAGAGCGAGGCCTCGTACCTGCTGATGGGCCGCGCCTACTGCCAGCAGAAGGATCTCGGCAACGCGAACGCGCAGCGGCGCAACCTGTCCTCGCAGGGCAGGAGCCAGCTCCGCAAGCACTGCGCCAAGTACGGCGTCGACATCAGCCCCTGAGACCTACCCCGAAGCAGCAGCACCACGGCCCCACAGGGAGGGGGCACCCATGAGAATCACCCTGGTAATGATCATCGCGGCGGCGCTGATGTACGGCGCCACCGCCGGCGCGGCGGCTCCGGTAGGAGCGGGCAAGGTCTTCTCGGGCCCGGAGGGCGAGTCGGTGGCGGTCATCCCGCTCAACCAAGCGGACGCCCAGGGCAAGAAGCAGTTCCTGCTGCTGGTGCAGGGCACCGGCAGCGAGTTCGACGGCAAGGCGCTGCTGCACACCCTCTACGAGTTCGACAAACACGCCAACTACCTCACCCAGTACCGGGGCGAGGACTACGTCACGCTGGCCATGCGGGACCGGGGCAGCAAGAGCTACGAGCTCAACGCGCCGGGAATGAAGGACGGCCTGCGCGTCAGCTTCGACGAGAAGCGCACCCAGTCGCTGAAGGGCGACGAGGTGTACTCGCTGCACCAGAAGCAGAAGTCGGACGGCACGCTGAACAAGCTGTCGGCGTTCAACCGCAAGGAGCGCGAGACGGAGCAGAACCAGGGGCTGGCCGAGGAAGTGAAGGCGATGAACGCGGCGTGCGGCACGCAGGTGACGGCGACGGTGGACTGGAAGAGCGTCACGGACGACGTCATCAAGAAGTACAGCATCGCCTCGTACTGCGGCAGCCCGCTGACGGCGCTGCGCTCGCTGTGCGAGTCGGCGTCGGTGGCCAAGAAGATCATCTCGGCGAAGGTGAAGAAGGTGTCCTGCCAGTTCGGCCCGGAGCTGAAGCTGGAGATGCAGGGCGACACCGCGCACTGGACGACGGCTGCGGACGCCGGGAACCAGGATGAATTCGCCCGGAAGTTTTTCGAGAAGAACCTCTAACCGGAGCCTGCTCACATGAACTCACGACGAATCCTGGCCGCGGCGGTGGCCCTCCTCTCGGGTACCTCCTGGGGCATCGAGCCCCCCTGGGGCAAGGGCGAGAACCTGGGCGAGCAGATCATCCTGGAGAAGACGGCGCTGTGCACAGACGGCAAGGGGCACTACGTGGTGGTGGCGCCGCAGCAGGAGAAGGGCGGGCAGCTCTTCTACGGAGACGGCAAGACGTTCGTCCAGGTGGCGGCGGCGCCGTGGGGCGTGGGCGGCACGAACTTCCTGGAGCCGCGCTTTCTGAACAAGACGGCCAACAGCAACTTCCGGGGCCATGACATGCGCGTGTACTCGGAGGTGGAGGTGAACGCCGAGAAGAAGACGTGCGAGGTGCGCTGTGGCGAGCGCACGGTGGACTTCCAGGCGGTGGAGCCGGAGAAGGCGGCGGCGCTGCTCAAAGGAGCGAAGTACGAGCCCAACCCGCAGAAGTACGTGCCGTACGCGCTGCTGCGAGACACAAAGGGCCTGTACTACCTGGTGGAGCGCGGCTTCCACCCCGAGGACGAGAAGAGCTTCCGGGTGCACGTGGGGCCCAAGGGGAGCCTGAAGCTGCAGCAGATGAAGGACATCGTCTCGGACTCGGAGGGGCAGATCTTCTCGACGAAGAAGGGCGAGCTGCGGCTGGTGGTGGACAAGGGGCAGTCGCCGGTGTGGATCGAAGGCACCAAGAAGAAGGTGGAGCTGCGCCCGGTGCCCATCGTCGAGAACCTGCCGCTCATCTACAACGAGCTGGGGGTGTACACGGGGGCCCGGCTGGGCACCCCGTGTGATGATCAGTGACGCGCTCGCGCGCCACAGGGCCGCTGGTGGCCTGTCTGCTCCTTGCGCCCCTCCTCGGCGGCTGTGTCGTCGGGGTGGGGCGGCGAGGCGCGCCCGGCACGTATGAGCAGGCCGCGGACTCGCACTCCAATCTCTGCATCCGCAACCCCAGGCTGTGCGAGGAGCTGGCGATTGGCGAAGCCTCTGGGCTGATCGTCCGGCAGCGCGTCGCGGAGGTAGGGGCTTCCGTTTACGCGGCCGCCGAGGGTGTTCGCGCCCTCGAGGAGGCGGTGCACCGGAAGATCGAGCAGATCATCCTCGACTGTGTTCTGGAGGCTGACTTCCAGGTCAACGAGCGGCACTTCGGCGGCAACCCCACACGAGAGCAGTGCCAGGAAGTGCTGGGGCACGACGCACAAGGCACTCGCATCACCCGTGCCATGCTGCTGGGCAGAGAGAAGCACGAGGCGGCCATCGCGTGCATCCAAGCGCAGCTGACTGGACTACGTCCTAACGGCTTCAGCCTGAACCAGCGCTACCGCTACAACAAGACCACGGGCCGATGGGAGCCCTTGAGCCCCAAGCAGGAGGAAGCGCTGCTGCGTGCTGGAGGCGAAGGCTTGCTGGGCACCCTTGTGCCGGATGTGGTCCTCCACACCGGCAGCCCAGCCGAAGTCATGGACGTCTACGACCTGAAGTTCCCCTGTCCCGGCACCAATTCCCCGAACTGGTATACCTATCCTGAGGGGCATCCTCATCAGGGGTGGACTCAAGGGCAGATGTATCAACGAGCCTTTGGAGGAGATCCGGCACGCGTGGCTCCTCGATGGGGAGTCCTGAGGCGCCTTCCGAAATGACCTCACACCATCCAACCGTGCGCATCTACACAGAGCACGGACAGATCCTGATCCGCGACGGCTTGGAGTTCTGCTTCTACATGCGCCGTTCGCACCACGAAGTCGCACCGCTCGTCATGCGCGCGCTGGAGCTTTACCTGCGCGCGATCGAGCCGGAGACGTTGGCCTGGTATGTGGATCAGGAGGGAG
>DASVVJ010000951.1:0-5143 GCA_036389955.1 Myxococcaceae bacterium | reverse complement strand
CCCAGCGACAGGAAGTCTCGCCCCAACGCCTGCCCCCGCGGCAGCCGGAAGATGCGCTCGGCGGCCGGGCTGAATTCGAGGATGTGGCTCTTCTCATCCAGCGCGGCGATGCCGTCCACCGAGCCCTCGAGGATGGCGGCCTTGCGCGCCTCGCTGTCGCGCAGCTCCGTGTTGGCGGAAGAGAGCGCCGCGGTGCGCTCTTCCACGCGCCGCTCCAGCTCCGCGTTGAGGGTGTTGAGCGCCCGGTCCACCCGTCCCAGCCGCACCATCGCCACCACCACGTAGCCGCCCAGCAGCAGCGCCAGCGCGAAGAAGAGCACCCGCAGGCGCTCGGCTCCCGCCAGGCGCCCCTCGTACAGCGCCAGGTATGTGGACAGCAGCCGCTCGGAGCTCGCGCTCAGGGAGCCATCCAGCAGCTGGCCGATGAGCTGCCGCCGCTGCGGCTCCGTCAGGCTCGCTCCGTCCACCTGCAGCCGGGCCAGCCGCGCCTCTCCCTCGGACAGGGTGCGCAGGTAGTCCTCCAACACCGTGGTCAGCTGGCGCCGGTCCGCGTCCGTCAAGAACGCGGGAGCCGTGCGCAGCTCCTCGGCGCGAACGCGCAGCGCGGCGAATTCCTCCAAAGAGACGCCCTGCCGCGGTGGAATCCCCAGCTCGGTGCGCAGAAAGTCCTGCTGCAGCTCGATGCTGCCCACCTGGAGCCGGCTCAGCTTGCCGCGGTACATCTCGTGAGAGGACCACCGGCTCGGGTGGTTCAGCACGAACAGCGCGCACAGCAGCACCAGCGCCACCGCCGCCAGCCCCACCGAGAGCTTGGACATTGGGTTCGACATTCAGCCTCAGGAAGAGGGCAACAGCTTTTTGATCTCGGTGGGCAGCGTCATCGGATCGAACGGCTTGCCGATGACGCCCACGGCGCCCAGCTCCAGGTAGCGCGCCACCTCCTGCTTCTGGACCTTCGCCGTCATGAAGATGATGGGCGTGGTGGCGGTGGCCTCCTGGGCCCTCAGTTGGGTGAAGGTGGTGGGCCCGTCCATGCCGGGCATCATCACATCCAGCAGGATGAGGTCCGGGCGCTCGGCAGCCGCCTTCTTCACCGCCTCGGCGCCCGAGGAGGCCAGCACCGTCTGCCAGCCGCCCACGCGGCTGAGGCTCAGGTTGCCCACGGTGCGGATGTCGTCCTCGTCATCCACCAGCAGCACCTTGCGGATCGTCATCGGGACCTCTCGAAAGGGAAAAAGGAACTCATTGCGCCACCGCCGCCGCCTGCCACTCGGGCAGCTCCGCCCAGAACGTGGCGCCGGCGCCCTCGGTGGAGGTGAACTGAAGGGTGCCGCCCATGCGCTCCATGAAGGCGTGGGCGATGGACAACCCCAGCCCCGTGCCGCCCCGGCGGCGCGAGTCCGAGCCGTCCGCCTGGGCGAACTTCTGGAAGATGCGCGCGCGGAACGCCTCCGGGATGCCGGGGCCGCGGTCCTCCACGCTCACCCGCAGGCGCTCGCCGTGCCGCGCCAGCCGCAGCACCACGCGCTCGCCCTCGGGAGAGAACTTCAGCGCGTTGGAGATGAGGTTGGCCAGCACCTGCAGCAGCCGGCCCTCGTCCACCAGCGCGTGCGCTCCCGGGGCCTCCACCACCACCTCCAGCGTCACCTTCCGCTCCTGCGCGTACCCGTGGTGCGTCACCGCCGCCTGCCCCAGCAGCGGGGCCAGCTCCACCGGCGCCAGCTGGAAGTCCAACTTGCCGGACTCCACCTTCTCCAGGTCCAGCATGTCGTTGATCAGCCGGATCAACCGCTCGCTGTTCTTGTGGGCGATGTCGATCATGCCCGCCGCCTCGGAGGACAGCTGCCCGGCCACTCCACCCGACAGCAGGCCCAGCGCCCCGCGAATGGAGGTGAGCGGGGTGCGCAGCTCATGGCTCACGGTGGAGACGAACTCGTTCTTCATCTGCTCCACCTGGCGGCGCTCGGCCTCGAGCTGCTTCTGCTGCGTCACGTCGCGCGCCACGCCGTAGAGGATGCCGTCCTCCGGCTGGGACACGGCGCTCCACTGCAGCCAGTGCCAGCTGCCGTCCTGGCCGCGGCAGCGGTGCTCGAAGCGCGGCAGGGGCCCGCCGCGAGCTCCCCGCTCCAGCCACTCGCCGGTGGCGGCCCGGTCCTCCTCGTGCACCAGCGACAGCAGGGTGATGTCGCGCAGCGCCGCCTCGCTGTAGCCCAGCGCCCGGGCACACGCCTGGCTCACCTGCAGGAAGCGCCCGTCGAGCCCCACGATGCAGAGGATGTCCACCGACAGCTCGAAGAAGCGCTCCTTCTGCGCCAGCGCCTTGCGTGCCTCCTGCACGGTGAGGGCGTTGAACTCCAGCTCCACCCAGGCGGCCATGTCCGCCAGCAGCTGGCGCTGCTCCGGGGTGAAGTCCCGCGCCTCGCGGTCCATCAGGCACAGGGTGCCCACGGCGCTGCCGTCCGAGGTGCGCACCGGGTGGCCCGCGTAGAAGCGCACGTGCGGATCGCCCGTCACGAGCGGGTTATCGAAGAAGCGCCGGTCCTTCAGCGCGTTCTCCACCACGAAGGTGTCCGGGGTGAGAATGGCGTGGCCACAGAAGGAGATGCTGCGCGAGGTGGAAGCCGGCTCCAGTCCCACCCGGGCCTTGAACCATTGCCGCTCTCCATCCACCAGCGACACCAGGGCCATGGGGACACGGAACACCCGGGCCGCCGTGCGGACAATGCGGTCAAAGCGCAGCTCGGCCGGCGTATCCAGCAGGCACAGCCGGAAGAGAGCCTGGAGGCGCCGCGTCTCATCCGGCGGCAGGGGCGGAGCAATCATGGCGAGGGGCAGCGTAACCGGTCTGCTCGTGCGCCGGGGGCTCCGCGCCATGCCTGGCACAAGGCAGGGCGGGCAGCGGAGCAGCCTCCTCACGGGGGCCACACCGCACCGCGTCAATATCGTTGGATGGCGCACGCAGGGAAGCGGCTCTTGCCGCTCTGGGGTTAGGCAGGCATGAGCCGGTGTGTTACCTGCCGCCCGTTTGGGGCTTCTGCTGTTTCCAGCCAGGGCCGTACGCGATATGCGCGCGGGTTGCCTGCGACACATTCGACACCTGGAGAAGTCTGAGATGCGGCACCTGCTGGCAGGGCTTGCCGTGCTGGCGCTGATGATCGCTCTGGTGGGAGGACTGTCCGCCTTCGTCCTGCGGCAGACGGTGTCGCACAAGGACGAGGTCATCAGCCGGTACTCGCAGGACCTGCTGGCGTTGGATGACTTCATCGCCACCAACGAGCGGGCGGCGCGCAAGGCGCGCTCGTTCCTGCTGACGGCCAACCCGCGCTTCCTCCAGGAGCGGAAGCAGGCGCGCGAGGAGATGGAGCGTCAGCTCGCCGGGCTGAGCGCTCGCGAGCAGTCTTCCGAGGGGAAGCTGCTGCTGGAGCGCATCGCGGAGCTGGAGGCCACCCTGGGGCGGGAGTTCGATGTGCTGCTGGAGCGCCGCCAGCAGGGCCTGGACGCGGACGAGGCGGGACGGCTGATGGAACAGACGATCCAGCCGGACCGGGACGAGCTGGACGCGGTGCTGGCCCGGCTCAAGCGCCACAAGAGCCTGCTGCTGGAAGAAGCCAAGCAGAACGCGGGCCGGACCGCCTCGCGGGCCTTCCTCCTGCTGACGATATCGATCGGCGCCTCCATTCTCCTGTCAGGCCTGCTCGCCTACTCGCTGATGCGCTCCTGGCAGCGGCTGATGGACGCGTCGGTGTTCCAGCAGCGCGTGATTGCCATTGTCGGGCATGACGTGCGCAGCCCGCTGGCGGCCATTCTGGCTTCGACGAGCCACGCGATCATGCGCAAAGACCTGGAGCCACGCATCGAAGGGCTGCTGGCCCGGGTGCTGCGCAGCGCCCGGCGCATCGAGGTGCTCACCAAGCTGCTGATGGACTTCTCCCAGGTGCGGGTGGCCTCGGGGCTGAACCTGGCGCACGAGCCCGCGGACATGCACGTGCTGTGCGAGGACGTGCTCAAGGATCTGCGCGGCACGTGGAAGGACCGTCAGCTGGTATTGGAGAAAGAGGGAGACGGGCGGGGAGACTTCGACAAGGACCGGCTGCACCAGGTGCTGGCCAACCTGGTGGACAACGCGCTCCGGCACGGCGCAACGGGCACCACGGTGCGGATGCTGAGCCGGGGCGCCAACCCGAGCATCCTCGAGGTGTCCATCCACAACGAGGGACCGCCCATTGATCCGAAGCTGATGCCGCGCATCTTCGAGCCCTTCCAGCACGGCGAGCACTCGCAGGACGTGGTGCGCGAGAGCCTGGGCATGGGGCTCTACATCGTCTCCGAGGTGGTGAAGGCGCACGGCGGCAAAGTGCACGTGGAGTCTACGCGAGAGCGCGGCACCATCTTCACCGTGCGCGTGCCGCGCATGCCCGTTCCCCCGGAGAAGCCGCTGCAGCCCTGAGCCGCGGCCTGCCCGCCTGCCTGCCGGGAGACCAGGCTCGCTCCGTGTCTTGCAGTCCAGGGGGAGCGCCATGACCCTTGAGGATGGAGGTCTCATCATGGCCAATCAGGACACGAAGCAGCCCACCCCCCAGCCCGCCGAGGACATGTTCGGCCGCCCGACGAGCCCCAGGCACGCCGAGCCCGCCACCCGCTCGGAGCGTGAAGCCCCTCAGCAGGACAATACCGGCTCGCGCCAGAGCACCGAGCAAGAGGACGAGGGCGAGGCCCGCCGCACCTCGGGCCTGGACGAGATTGCCGATGGAGACGGGCCGCGCAGTGATCGCGGCACCAATCCGCTGCCGGAGGGCTATTGGGCGAATTTTCCCGGCGATAAGCCCTGAGCATGCTTGCCGTCCTGGCAGGTAGGACGGCGTGCTCGCGCGCGGAAGGACTTCGGGTATGCTCCGGGCCCCGAATTCCTTCAAACCGTGCCGCGCTCACCCTTCGGTGACCGGCACCGCGCTCGAAAGGCATGTGGCAATGAAGAAGCTGGGACGTCTTGGCCTGGTCATCGGTGTGCTCTCCCTCGCGGGATCAGCGGCGTGCAAGAACGAGCCGCCGGACCTGGCGAAGCCCCACCGGGCCAAGGGCAACGAGTACATGAACAAGAAGGACTGGAAGAACGCCATCGCCGAGTATGACCAGGCGGTGGTGA
>DASVVJ010000950.1:0-3943 GCA_036389955.1 Myxococcaceae bacterium | reverse complement strand
ACGGTGATTGGCCTGGCGGTGAAGGGCTCCACCTCGCCGCTGTTCGTGAAGGCGTGTGACGAGTTCCTCTACCTGCGGCCCACTCAGGGCCGTGGAGAGAAGGGCACGCGGGACTCGGTGAGCGCCGGTGAGGCCGCGCCGGCACGCGGAGGGCAGCGAGGCAAGGGCCACGGCGAGAAGACGGGGGAGCGCGAGGCGGTCAAGGCGCGCAGCCATGCCAAGGTGCCCGAGGTGGCGCGCTCGGTGGTGAAGCGCCTGCTGGGCGCGGCGGCGGGCCCCATCAATCCGTCACTCATCAAGGAGACGATCGTCCGCAAGGAGCCGGACTTCGACGAGCGCGATCACGGCTACTCGTCGCTCGCGCGGCTGCTGGAGGCGATGGAGCAGGAAGGGCTGCTCAAGCTGCAGCAGCAGGGCCGCCAGTGGTACGTGGTCAGCCCCGAGACGGAGACGGAGTCTCCCAAGGGCAGAAAGCACGGCGCTCATTCCAAGCGCGCCGCCCCGGTCGAGGATCCCGCCGACGAGGACGAGCTCGAGTCCTACCCGGATCCCGAGGACGCGGAGTAGGCCCTCTCACGGAGCCGTGGCGGGCGCGGGCTGCACGTCCGCCAGGGCTTTCTCGTCCACCTGGACCTGGGCCTTCTCCCGGAGCTGTTTGACCAGGGACTCCAGCGCCTGGGTGCGGCGCTCGGACAACAGCCGCGTGCTGATGCGCTCCTTCACCGAGTCCAGCGGGTGGTTCAGGCCCGCCTGGCGCAGCGTCAGTTTGATCAGGTGGAAGCCCTTCTCCGTCTCCACCAGCGGCCCCACCTCTTGAGGGGACTGCAGCGCGAAGGCCGCCTGCGCCAGCGCCGTTCCCCAGGCCTGGGTCAGCTCCTCGGAGGTCTTCGGCCCCAGATCGCCTCCCTGTGACTTGCTGACCGCGTCCTCCGAGCGCTCCCGCGCCACGTCCTCGAAGCTCGCGGGCTGCGGTGCTCCCTGCTGCCCACGCACCCGGGCCAGCAGCGTCAGCGCCTCCGCCTTCACCTGCGCCCGCCGGGCCTCTCCCGCCGCCGCCGCCAGGAAGATGTGGCTCAGCCGCACCTGCTCCGGACGGATGAACTCCGAGTGGTGCTCCTCGTAGTACCGCCGGATCTCCTCTTCCGAGGGCGGCTTCAGCTCTTCCGTCACCTGGCGGATCAGCCGCTGCACCATCAGCTTGCGCAGCGCCTCCTGCACCTCGGCGTCCTTCTCCAGCCCCCGGCGCTGGGCCTCCTGCGCCAGCACCTCGAACTGGATCATTCCGTCCAGGAACTCCTGCTTGCGCTCCAGGGTGGTGTAGCGGCTGCGGATGAACGGCGCCTGCTCGTCCAACCGCGCCTTGTACTCGGCCGCCGTGATCGCCTCGGAACCCACGGTGGCAACCACCGGCCCTGCGGGGCGATCCGGCTCTTTGCCACGACAGCCCAGCCCCACCAGCAGGCCCAGCAGGCCCCAGGCGGCCACCAACACGCACTGCTTCATGAGGCTCCCATTGCGGATCTGGAGAACAGGGTGCGGCGCTTCACTTCACTGTAGTTATTTCGTCACCGCAAGTCGTAATCTGTTCACCTCGTGTGAAGAAGCGAGTGAAGTACGTGCAGGAGGCTGTGTGCGGGTCTGGCCCTGGGTGTTCATCCTCATCACGCTTGCCTGCACCTCCGAGGCTCCCAGGGCCAGCGGTGAGAGGGATGCGGGCAAGCCCGTGGGCACCGTGGTGGGCCGCTTCGCTGGCAGCGAGGTCATCACCGCGGAGGAGATCTCCCGCGAGTCCGCGAGGCTGCCGCCCGCGCTGAGAGAGCAGTTCGAGACGCCCGCGGGCCGCCGCGAGTTCACACGCTCGATGATCGACAAGCGCCTGCTGGTGCTCGAGGCGCGGCGGCGGAAGCTGACGGAGGATCCGGAGCTTCGCCGCCAGGTGCAGGAGTTGGAGGAGCGGCTGGCGGTACAGGCGCTGCTGGCGCAGGAGGAGGCCGCGGTGGGCAGTCCTTCCGAGCAGGAGCTGCGCGCCTGGTTCGAGTCGCACCGCGCGGAGTTCACCCGCCCCGAGCAGCTGCGGGTGGGCCGCGTGCTGGTGAGCGTGGGGGCCAAGGCCTCCGAGGCGGAGCGGAGCCGGGCCCGGCAGAAGGTGGAGGCGCAGGCGGCCCGGTTGCGGCGCGGCGAGCCCCTGGCCCAGGTGGCGAAGGAGGGCGATGGCCCGGAGAAAGCGAAGGCCGGAGAGCTGGGGCTGGTGATTCGCGGAGGCGGATTCGAGCCCGCGTTGGAACAGGCCGCCTTCGCGCTCAAGGGCCCGGGCGCCGTGTCTCCGGTGGTGACGCTGCGTGAGGGCTTCGCGGTGCTTGTCCTTCTGGAGCGCCGGCCCGCGAGGCAGCCCGCCTTCGAAGAGGTGCGCGCCGAGGTGGAGGGCCGCCTCGCCCCCGCGCGCAAACGGCAGGTGTTTGACTCGCTGCTGGACCGGCTGCGCCAGGAGGCCGGGGTCGAACTCGTCGAGAGCAAGGGAGCGCCATGAGCTTACGGGGAGGACGCGTCGCCTGTGCTGCCGCGCTCCTTGCGCTGGCGCTGCCGTTGACGGCCTGGGCCGCGACGGTCACGTCGGCCTTTCCCCTGGTGCCTCTGCGGACGGGGGCCTCGGCCGTGGAGGTGGGTGTCGAGGTCCAGGGGCAGGCCGAGCAGGTGCTGATCTCGGTGACGGGGCAGTCCGCCACCCAAGGAAGCTTTGCCTCGTTGTCCGATGTGGTGGTGGACCGGGATCAAGCCGGGGCCGTGGCCTTCCATGTGCTGGTGCCCCTGTCCCAGCCGTACCCCGAGGACGGTGTGCTGGAGGTGGTGGCCCGGCCCGTGGGAGACGGAGAAGGTACGGCCCTTACCACGCGCTTCGATCCTGCGGCTCCGGCGCTCCGGGTGGGCCGGACGCCGCTCCAGGTGCGGGCGGATCTCGAGCACCAGACCATCACCCTGGAGCTGTCGTACGAGGGCCAGGCGATCGGCGCCGAGGCTTCCGTGGTGGGCGCGTCCGCCGAGGAGCTTCGCCGCGTTCATGGCAGCCTCGAGGATGTCGAGCCCGTGTCCTTCCTCCAGGCCCGCCGCGTTCAGGCCCGCCCGTCCTCCGCGAACCCTGGCCGGATGGTCTTCTCCGTGCCGCTGGGAACCGCGCAGATCCCTCATGACGGCGTGGTGATCGCGGACGTGGCGCTGAAGGACGCGTTTGGCCGCACGTTGCACACCTCGGCGGTCGAGTTCACGCAGTCGTCCGCGTTCGATCCGGTGGTGAGCGTGTCCGCGGGGCCCTCTCCGCTGCTGCTCTCCGAGGGCTTCGGGCAGCGCGTGCCCTTGCAGGTGACGGGCAGCTTCGCCCTCGCGGGCGAGGTGGACCTGTCCGGCCCGCACCGGGGCGTGCGCTACCAGTCGGAGGATGAAGCGGTGGCCTCCGTCACCGAGGACGGCCAGGTGGTGGCGCGCGCCAATGGGGAGACGGACATCGTGGTCTCCTACGGTGGCTACACGGCCACGGTCCGCGTGGTGGTGGACTCCACCGCGGTGGTGGAGCGGCTGGAGGTGTTGCCGGCCTCGCCCGTCGTCGAGCACGTGGGAGGCTCGGTGCGGCTGGGCCTGGAGGGCGTGCTGAGCAACGGGCGGCGGGTGGACCTGTCGTCCCGGGGGCTGGGCACCACCTGGCGCAGCCTGGATCCCACGGTGTTGACGGTGGCTTTCGATGGACGCGCCACGGGACTGCGCCCCGGCACCGCGCGCGTGGAGGCGCTCCATGCGGGCTACTCCGCCCTGCGCGTGGTGGAGGTGCGGGATGGGCCTCCGCACATCAGCCTCTCCGCGCCGCCCCATGCCGTGGAGGGCACCGAGTTCGAGCTGAGGGCCCAGGCCAAGGACGATGTGGCGCTGGCCTACGTGGAGTTCCTCGTCAACGGAG
>DASVVJ010000949.1:0-16435 GCA_036389955.1 Myxococcaceae bacterium | reverse complement strand
TTCACCACCGGAGCGGCTGGAGCCGCCGTGTCCACCGTGAAGGTGTTGGTGTTGGAGGCAGGGCTGGTGTTGCCCGCGGCATCCGTGGCCGTGGCACGCACCGAGTGAGGGCCATCCGCCAGCGGCTCCGCGGGCGTGAAGGTCCAGTTACCCGCCGCATCCGCGGTGGTGGTCCCCACCGGCGCACCGTCGACAATGACGGTGACGGTGCTGTTGGGCTCGGCCGTACCGCTGTAAGTCGGCGTGTTGTCGTTGGTGATCGACCCGTTGGCCGGGGTGGTCACCACCGGAGCGGCCGGAGCCCCCGTATCCACCGTAAAGCCGTTGGTGTTGGAGCTGGCGCTGGTGTTGCCCACCGCATCCGTGGCCGTGGCACGCACCGTGTGCGGGCCATCGGCCAGCGGTACCACGGGCGTGAAGGTCCAGTTGCCTGCCGCGTCCGCCGTGGTGGTGCCCACCGGCGTGCCGTCGACGATGACCGTGACGGTGCTGCCGGGCTCGGCCAGACCGGTATAGGTGGGCGTGTTGTCGTTGGTGATCGACCCGTTGGCGGGCGTGTTCACCACCGGAGCGGCTGGAGCCGCCGTGTCCACCGTGAAGGTGTTGGTGTTGGAGGCAGGGCTGGTGTTGCCCGCCACATCCGTGGCCGTGGCGCTCACCGTATGGGGGCCATCCGCCAGCGGCGCCGTGGCCGTGAAGGTCCAGTTACCCGCCGCATCTGCCGTGGTGGTGCCCACCGGTGCGCCGTCGACGATGACGGTGACCATGCTGCCGGGCTCGGCCAGACCCGTGTACGTCGGCGTGTTGTCGTTCGTGGTCGAGCCGTTGGCCGGGGTGGTCACCACCGGAGCGGCCGGAGCCAGCGTGTCCACCGTGAAGGTGTTGGTGTTGGAGGCAGGGCTGGTGTTGCCCGCCGCGTCCGTGGCCGTGGCGTTCACCATGTGCGGGCCATCCGGCAGCGGCACCGCGGGCGTGACGCTCCAGTTGCCCGCCGCATCCGCTATCACAGTGCCCACCGAGACGCCGTCGACGATAACGGTGACCATGCTGCCGGGCTCGGCCGTGCCGCTGTAGGTCGGCCTGTTGACCGGGATGGTCGAGCCGTTGGCCGGGGTGGTCACCACCGGAGCGGCCGGAGCCGCCGTGTCCACCGTGAAGGTATTGGTGTTGGAGGGACCGCTGGTGTTGCCCGCCACGTCCGTGGCCGTGGCACGCACCGTGTGGGGGCCATCCGGCAGCGGCACCGCGGACGTGAAGCTCCAGGTGCCCGCCGCATCCGCCGTGGTGGTGCCCACCGGCGCGCCGTCGACGATGACGGTGACCATGCTGCCGGGCTCGGCTGTACCCGTGTACGTCGGCGTGTTGTCGTTCGTGGTCGAGCCGTTGGGGGGCGTCTGCACCACCGGAGCGGCCGGAGCCAGCGTGTCCACCGTGAAGGTGTTGGTGTTGGAGTTGGCGCTGGTGTTGCCCGCGGCATCCGTGGCCGTGGCACGCACCGAGTGAGGGCCATCGGCCAGCGGCACCGCCGGGGTGAAGCTCCAGTTGCCCGCCGCATCCGCCGTGGTGGTGCCCACCGGCGTGCCGTCGACGATGACGGTGACGGTGCTGTTGGGCTCGGCCAGACCCGTGTACGTCGGCGTGTTGTCGTTCGTGGTCGAGCCGTTGGCCGGCGTCTGCACCACCGGGGCGGCCGGCGGCGTGCTGTCCACCGTGAAGGTATGGGTGTTGGAGGGACCGCTGGTGTTGCCCACCGCATCCGAGGCCGTGGCACGCACCGTGTGGGGGCCATCCGGCAGCGGCGCGGCGGGCGTGAAGCTCCAGTTGCCCCCCGCATCCGCTGTGGTGGTGCCCACTGACACACCGTCGACGATGACGGTGACAATGCTGCCGGGCTCGGCCAGACCCGTATAGGTCGGCGTGTTGTCATTGGTAGTCGAGCCGTTGGCCGGCGTCAGCACCACCGGCGGGGCCGGCGGCGTGCTGTCCACCGTGAAGGTGTTGGTGTTGCTCACGGCACTCTGCACACCCTGGGCCGTGTTGACCGCGATGGCGTTCACCGTGTGAGTTCCGTCCGCCAGCGGCACCACGGGCGTGAACGCCCAGGAGCCCACGGCGTTCGTCGTCGCGCGCCCCACCTCGGTTCCATCCACGTAGATGACAATCTCCGTGCCCGCGGGGAACGGCGCGAGCAGCGTGCCGGAGTACGTGGGCGTGTTGTCAGCGGTGGTGCTGCCGTTGGTGGGCGTCACCACCGTGGGCGTCGGAACTACGAAGGGGCCCGGCGCCAACGTGGTGAGGATACCGTTGCCACCCGCCGTCCCACCGTATTGCGCTCCACCCGGGGCGTTGGGGTTCGGCTGCTGGCCGGGGTTCACACCGATGACGTTGGCGTTCGTCGGAGTGCACACACCGCCGTTCTTCTGGAACAGGATGCGGCCACCCGCACCACCGCCGCCCGTGCCCACCTCGGCGTTCGCGTTACCACCCACGCCACCGAGAGCGCGGATCACGCCGCACGCGGCGGCTCCATTGACACGCAGGTAGAGGGTGCCGCCCGCGCCGCCGCCACTGGCCGCCTCCAGCCCACTGGCGGAGTCACCGGGCAGACCATTGGTGATCACCGATCCCGCGCCCGCCAGCGAGCCGGCGCGGATGAAGATGATTCCGCCACCCGCTCCTCCCTTCGGGAAGGGCGAGAACACTCCGAAGGCGTGGCCCGCGCCGCCGCCGCCGCCCATCAGCAGGTGATCCACGGCGTTGAAGGTCAGCGCCGCGCCGCCCTCACCGCCCACCGGCCGGTTGCCATCCACGTCGAGGTCGGTGTTGCCACCCCGGCCGCCCAGACCGCCGTTGCCGCCACCGCCACCGCCCGAGCCGAAACACACGCCGCCACCACCGCCGTTGGCCATCCGCCCACGCCCCGTGTGCGACGGCCCATACCGTGTGGCGGCAATCCCCTCGCCCTTCTGGCCGCCCAGGGGAGCCGGCTCATCCAGCCCGGTGCAACCCGTGGCGCCGCTGGTGTCATCCACCGTCACCCCGCCCCGGAAGCCAAAGCCCGTGGCGATAACCTGGCCATTGTTCATGAACGTCCCCGACACCAGGAAGGCCACCACACCACCCGTGCTCCCGTTCCACGCCTGCGGGACGATCGTCCGGCCACCCGCGATGGTCAGCGCGGCGTACTCGGGGACCCGGATGATCTGGGTGACGTTGCCCGCATACGAGTAGATCAGCGGCGCCGTCAGGTTCACCGTCGTGCCGGCCGCCGAGGCCAGCCGCGCGAACTCCCAGCGTCCCACCGCCGGATCAACATTCGGCAAATCCACCGGGCTGGAATCGCCCGAGGGCGGCTCGGGCACGATGCCCGTCGTCTGCAGCACCATCACCAGGTCGCCCGCCGCGAAGCCCGTGGTGCTGTTCACCTGAAGGACGGTGTCGCCCGGTGCCAGCGGCACCGTCACCTGGGCGTAGCGGTTGACCACCGTGTTGATGGCCGGAACCGTGAAGCTGCCATCCCGGCCCGTGCCTACCCCGACGTTGTCGGGCCCGGCCACGGCGGGCAGCGCGCACGCGAGCACCGCCAGCAGCGCGGCGCGGAGAAGGTTGTTCATCGTTGAAGTCTTCATGTGTGTCTTCTCCGCGCTTACTGCTGCGCGTCCTCGCGAGGCGTGGTGAGGAAATCGACCCGGCGGTTGGCCGCCCGGCCCTTGGCGGTCTTGTTATCGGCAATGGGGCGCGTCTGCCCGAAGCCCTGAGCCACCAGGCGCCCGGGAGCGATGCCCTTCTTGATGAGGTAGGTGCGCACGGCCTCGGCGCGATCCTGCGACAGCTTGAGGTTCTTCTCCGGCTTGCCCTGGCTGTCGGTGTGGCCCTCGATCCAGATCTTCTCCAGCTCGGGGTGCTCCTTCAGGATCTTCGCCACCTGATCCAGCAGCTTGAAGCTGCGGCTCTGGATCTTCGCCTTGGCGGTGTCGAAGTGCACCGTGTCCTTCAGCTCGATGCGGCCCGACTGGATGGCCACCTGCTGCTTCTGCTGGGCCGGGCAACCCTGGTTGTCCGCGGGGCCCGCTTCGGCGGGGCAGTTGTCCAGGTGGTCGGCCACCGTGTCGTTGTCCTTGTCCTTGGCCGCGCAGCCCTTCAGCTCGGGGAGCCCCGCCTCGCTCGGGCAGGCGTCCTGCTCGTCCAGCAGCCCATCACCGTCCGCGTCCTTCGTCGGGCAGCCCTGGCGCTCGGCCGGGCCCGCCTCGGTGGAGCACTTGTCCTGCGAGTCCTGCAGCCCGTCCTTGTCCGTGTCCGGGCAGCCGCCGAAGGCCGCCACGCCGAAAGCATTCGGGCACTGGTCGGCCGAGTCCTCAATCGCGTCCTTGTCCGTGTCCGGGCAGCCCTGGAGCACCAGGTCCCCCGCCACCTTCGGGCAGCGGTCGGCGTCATCCAGCACGCCGTCACCGTCCGAGTCCTTCACCGGGCAGCCCGTCGCGTCCACCTTGCCCCCCTGCTTCGGGCAGGCATCCGCGCCGTTGCGCACCCCATCATTGTCATCATCCAGGTCCGGGCACTGCTCGGGCTCGTGCTTGCCGCCCGCCACGCACTGCGGCGGCGTGTGCCCGAAGGCCAGGCCCAGCAGCGCGCGGTAGGAAGGCGTGCCGGGCGCCTTGTCGAAGCCCACTCCGGCCACCGCGTAGGCCTCGAGCGAGTCGCTCAGCGGCAGCCGCAGGCCCGCCAGCGCCTCCACCGAGTTGCCCGTGCGCTCCAGCGGCAGGTACGCCAGCACGTTCACCTCGCCCCGCAGGCCTTCGCCCGTGGTGGCCAGCGTGGCGCCCAGGCGCACCTCGTTGCCCAGCTCGTCGCGCACGTTGGCGTCGTCGCTGAACAGCGTGCGCGAGCGCAGCGCCATGCCCGCGTCCGCCGAGGCGCGCAGGAAGCCGAAGCGCTTGCCCACCATGAGGCTGGGCACCAAGCGCACCCCGCTGTCGCGCGCCAGCGCCTCGGCGTTGCCCACCGGCAGGCCCGCGCTCACGCCCACCGCCAGGTCCAGCGCATCCTCGCTCCGCTCGGACAGCAGCCCCAGCCGCGCGGACACGTAAGGCGTTCCCAGCCCGAAGCCCTCCGCCGGCCGGCCCACGCCGTTGCCCGTCAGGTCATCCCCGCGCTGCATCAGCAGCAGCGGCACCTGCACCGACAGCTCCAGCCAGTCCGTCACACCGTACGCACCCGCCAGGTGGGCCGTCCCGCGGTGCTTCACCACCGAGCCCACGCGCTCATCGTTCACGAAGAGCACCAGGGGATCATTCTCGTAGTGCCCGGTGAGCGAGAAGCGGTAGCCACCCCCGCGCAGCACTTCACCCGTGCCCAGCAGCAACGAGCCGGTACCGCCAGGGTTGAGCGTCAGGCGCTCCAGCTCCACCTTCGGCAGGCCTGCGGGCTGTGCCAGCGCCGTGGTTCCCACCAGCAGCGCACAAAGCGTCATCAGGCGGGCCAGCGCTCCACGAGGGGCGCCAACACGCGGGGTGACATCGGTCATATGGGGTTCTCTCAACGGTGGAAACACGAATGGCCAGGGCGGAGAAGTGCCGTGCCTGGGCACGCCAGGCTCGGGTTGCGGTGGGCACGTCCCCCCCCGGGGACATCCGACAGTCAGCTGCGCGCCTTGTTATCCGGCCTATCGGGAAAGGTCCACTACCTGGCCCGTCCTGCTCCCCTGCTCGCTTCTGATCAGTGCCGCACCGGATCATTTCTCGCGGCCTGAAAAAGCAAGAGGCCGAGGCACGTACCCTTCCGGGTACAGCACCTCGGCCTCCAACGCGATGCGCTCTCCTTAGAAGCGGGGAGCGCCGCGAGGGTTACGGGTTGGCCGGCGCGGCCGGCGCGTCACCCGCGTAGCCGGTGATGAAGTCCACGCGGCGGTTGGCAGCGCGGCCCTCGGAGGTGGTGTTGGGCTGCAGCGGGCGGTCCGGCCCGAAGCCCTTGGCCTCCATGCGCTCCTTGGCCACGCCCTTGCCCGCCAGGTAGGCGGCCACCGACTCGGCGCGCTGCTGAGACAGCGTGCGGTTGAAGTCCACCGGGCCGCGGTCATCCGTGTGGCCTTCCACGGTGAGCTTGACGATCTCCGGGTGCTCGACGAGCACCTTGGCGATCTGGTCCAGCAGCGGGAAGGAGCGGGCCTGAATGCTCGCCGCGCTCGTGTCGAAGTAGACCATGTCCTTCAGCTCGATGCGGTCCTGCTTGATGACGACCAGCTGCTTCTGCGCCGCGGGGCAGCCCTGGTTGTCCGCGGGGCCCGCCTCGTTGGGGCAGTTGTCCTGGTGGTCGGCCACCGTGTCGTTGTCCTTGTCCTTGGCCGCGCAGCCCTTCAGCTCGGGGACACCGGCCTCGTTGGGGCAGGCGTCCTGCTCGTCCAGCAGCCCATCACCGTCCGCGTCCTTCGTCGGGCAGCCCTGACGGTCCGCCGGGCCGGCCTCGCTGGGGCACTTGTCCTGCGAGTCATCCAGCCCATCGCTGTCCGTGTCCGGGCAACCCTGGCGGTCCGCCGGGCCGGCCAGCGCCGGGCACTTGTCCTCGGAATCCTGCACGCTGTCGCCGTCCTGATCCGGGCAGCCCTGGGCGCTGGCCGCGCCAGCGTTGGTCGGGCACTTGTCGGCCGCGTCCTCGATGCCGTCCTTGTCCTCGTCCTTCAGCGGGCAGCCCTTGGCGTCCACCTTGCCACCCTCGGTGGGGCAGGCGTCCTCGCTGTTCTTCACCCCGTCGCTGTCGTCATCCAGGTCCGGGCACTGAGCGGGGGTGTGCTTGCCACCGGCCACGCAGCGCGAGGGCGCACCGCCGTAGGCCACACCGAAGATGAGGCGGTAGTCCGGGTTGCCCAGCGTGTCGCCGAAGCCCAGGCCGGCCATGGCGAACGCCTCCACGTCGCTGGAGAGCGGGCCGCGCACACCGGCCAGCGTCTCGGCGGTGAGCAGCTCGCGCCCAAAGGGAATCCACATCAGCACGTTGGCCTCGTACTTCAGGCCCTCGCCGGTGGTGCCCACCGAGCCGCCCATGCGCAGCGTGTTGTACGTCTCGGCGTTGTCCCCCACGCCAATGGTGACGCGCGGGCGCAGCGAAGCCCCCGCCTCGAAGCCCACGCGCAGCCCGTCGTCCTCGCGGCCCAGCATCACCCGGGGAATGGCGCGCAGCGAGCGCTCCCGCCCCAGCGCCTCGGGGCTACCAATGGGGTAGCCCATGCTGATGCCCACGGCCAGGTCGACCGGAATGGACTCGGTCTGCTTGAGGAGGCCGAAGTTGAACGAGGCGATCGGCGTGCCCAGCCGGATGCCGCCCTTGGGAGTGCCGAACGGCGCGCCCGTCAAATCTCCCTGCTCCTGGCTGAGGATCAGCGGCACCTGCAGGCCCACCTCGAAGCGGTCCGTCAGGCCGTGGGCGAACACCAGGTGCGCGGTGGTGCGGTGGCTCACCAGCACCACGTCGCGCTCACCCGTCTCGCTGGTGACGTCCACCAGCGCGGGAGACAGCGGCGCCTTCTCGTAGTGGCCAATCAGCGCCATGCGCGAGGTGCCCATGGGCAGCAGCTGGCCCGAACTCACCACCTGCGAGCCCGCTCCGCTGGCGTTGAACTCCAGGCGCTCCACCTCGAACTCGGGCAAGCCGCGGGGCTGAGCCAGAGCGGTGGAGCTGAGCACCAGCGCGGAGAGCAGAGCCAGCCGCGCTGCGTGTGGGGCCTTGTGGGACGAAAGGGGGGAGGCGCGTGTCATTCGTTCATCCATCCGGGTAGGGCTTCCCGGTCCATATCAGGGCGCGCACACAAGTCGAGGATTGAGAAAACGTCCAGAGAAAAACCTAGGTCATACCCGCTATTGCCCCCGGGTAGCGCCATACCCAGCAGGCTGGGTCAGTGCTCGAAGACGCGCAGGAAGGCGAAGGCGATCTCCAGGACGATGAGGGCGACGATGGTGGCCTCCAGCGTGAGAGAGCGCGCGGTGTCCACCTCGCCCTTGAGCAGCCCATAGGTCTGCGCCAGCAGCTGGTGCTTGCGGGTGACGGAGGCCTGCCACGCGGGGATGCGCAACCTTCGCACCGCCGCCTCGTACACCTTGGCCAGGTAGAAGTCGCCAATCACCTTCAGGCTGTTGTCCACCCGCTCGATGAACTCGTTGAGCTCCACCAGGGTGGTGAGCGTCTCGCGCACCAGGTTGCGGTAGGGGCTGCGGAACAGGGCCATCCAGTTGTTGCGCCGCGCCTGCACCTGGCCATGGATGCGGCCAATGTGCCCATCCAACAGCTCGTCATAGAAGCGGAACTCCAGGAGCTGGGCGTTGGCGATCTCCAGCAGGTCCGGAATGTCGCGCGAGCCAGAGGGCTCATACACGAAGGCGCTGTTCCAGTCGATGACGGCCAGGTCATCCACCGAGTAGCTGAAGCGGTGCTGAGTCACGGCGGCGCTTTCGGAGCGCGACAGGGGCCGCGAGCTCACCTCTCCCAGCAGCAGCCGGGCCAGGTCCGCGCGGGCGGACACCTCGTCGGCGGAAGGGTTGCCGCGAATGCGCTCGACGAACAGCACGGTGTAGCTCTCGTTCTGTTCCCACACCTGCCGCTCGACGAAGGCGGGAGCAATGGTCTTGCGCACGCTCTCGAGGAGTTCGCCGGCGAGCGCCTCCAGGGCCTGGCTGTCATAGAGCTCGTCGGCCAGGGCGGTGAGCTGCTCGAAGTTGGCGCCCTCGGGTATGGGCACGGCGATGACAATGGAGGCGGCGCCATGGTCGAACAGGCGCGCGGTGGCATCCACGGTGAGGGGCCCCTCGCGCAGGGCGAGCACGCGCCGGCCCAGCTCATAAGCCACGGGAGGGTTGGGCAGCTGGATGTACTGACTGTTCTCGCGAGAGAGCTTCAGCCGGCGCGCGTCCTGGGCGAGCACCTGCCGGGCCTTCTCCAGATCAATCTCGTCGGCGATGTCATAAATCCGGTAGCAGAGCGCGACGGCCTTCTCGAAGACGAGGGGCTCGGTGGACATAGGGGGCGCAGCTTACCCCACGGCTCCGCCACGGCTTGTTTACGGCAAGCCCTGTCCGCTCAGCACTTCACTGAAGTCCAGGTGCCAGAGAAGGCTGGCGCGGAAGGACTCGGCGCACCCCGTGGGAGCCTTGGGCACCAGGGCACACTGGCGCTCGGCCAGCGTGGGCGGAGCGCTGGAGACCCGCTCGAGCCGCTCGTTGTAATCCTTCCAGTCGCTCTGGGTGAGCTTCTGCGTGGGCGTGTCGGACGGCTCGGCCTTGGCCGGAGCGCGCGCGGCGGCCGCCTGGGCCTGGTCCCTATAGGTACGCAGCTGCTCCTGGCGCTGGGAAGCCACCTTGGCGTATTCCTCCATCGCCTTGGAGACGGCCTGCCAGTCATTGCGCGCCCACGCGTCCGCCTGGAGGCCGCGCCAGGCGTACTGCTGCTGGCGGCACTGCATCTCCGCGACGCCGTAGCCGGTGCCCATCGACCGCTCACCCGTGGCGGGGTCCGTCCAGTACGCCTCCTCGACCGCGGCGCACGCATCCGCCACCCAGCGGTTGTAGTCGGCCTGCAGCGCCATCCACTGCTTGAAGGCGGCCGGGTCCTTCTTCTTCATCGGGACGATGAGCTTGTCGATGGCCTTGTTCATCGCCTTCTTCAGACACTCGACGCGCTGGTCTTGCTGGTACTTGAACTCGACGTTGGACTCCGCCTCCTTCTTGGGAGGCGGACAGGCCTTGTTGGCCCAGGCCTCGACAGGCGGCGGGTTCGTCGCGGACAGCACCAGGGCCAGCGTGAGCGAGAGCATGGGCCGGGTTTAGCAGGGATGGCCGCGGCGGCGCATCAGTCCGGTTCGTTCGGAGGGAACGTCATCGGATTGCCAACGCCTGGCTCCTCATCCGGGAGGTTGCCGATATGGCCGGGCGTGGGCACGGGCCGGTCTCCCGCCTCGCGCCCCGGGGCGTCCTCTTCCTCGGGCCGTACGGGCATGGGCGTGGGTTCCTGGGGCTCGGGCATGGTGCGCTCCTGGTCGAGACAGCGTTCGACTCTCCAAGGTAGGCAGTGGCGCCCAGACCGGCCCGCCTGCACGGCGCCTCGCCAGGCAGCCAACTACTCCTTCAGCCCCAGCTCGCCGCGCAGGGGCGTGAGGTCGGTGCGCTCCGACTCGGGCAGCAGCGCCTCGCAATGCTCCAGCTCCTTGAGCAGCAGCTCTACCCGGCGCCGCCCGGCCGGGGTGCGCACGGCCTCCCGCGGGGTTTTGCCCTTCAGCACGGGCAGCGGCGCATCCACCCACCCCGCGTAGTGCTGGGCCTTGAGCTCGCGCAGCGCCTCGAGCAGCTCGGGCTCGGGATCGGGCAGCTCCTCCCCCAGCGCCTGCGCCGCCGTCTCCGCCTCCTCGAGCAGCGCCTGGGGCTCCGCGTGCTCTCGCTCCTGGTGGGTGAGCAGCCCCTCGCAGGCGGCCTCGACCCGCGCACGCAACGCGTCGGCGCGCTGCACCGAGTTGGACTCCAGCCGCAGCCGCCCCTGCTCCACCACGGCCCGGCCCACGAAGAAGCCCTCATTGCCGGCGTGAAACACCCCGGACAGCTTGCCCCTCATCTTCCGGAAGACGATGTCCACCGGCGGCCCCGCGTAGAACAGCTCCGCGCCCTCCAGCCCCCGCAGCCGCTCCAGCACCCGCGTGCGCTCGCCTGGCGGGAAGGTGAAGCGGTCCGTGGTGAACAGCAGCGGCTCTCCGTCCAGGTTCACCAGCAGGGGCGGCAGGTCCTCCTCTTTCTCCAGCTCCAGCACCGCCTCCGTCCACAGGTGAATCAGCCCCAGGTCCGCGCCCTCGGCCGCCAGCTTCTCGCGCGGCACCAGGCCGCCACCGCGCACCCGGAGCTCCCCCCGCACGGCCCGCACCACCGCGTCCGCCTCCCGGGGCGGCAGCGTGCGCGGGTACACCCCGCAGAACACCGACAGCCCCTCATGGTCCACCACGCGCGCGAGCATCGCCTCGCGGAACGTCACCGTGCGCGAGCCCTTCACCTCGTGGACGATGCGCTCCTCGCCGCACAGCAGGTCCTTCACCCGCACGCCCTCGCCCTCGTACACCTGGAGCACTTCCCACACCGACAGCACGGTGCCCGCCTGCGCCAGCAACCAGTCGTGCTCGGCCTCCGTCAGCTTGTCTCCGCACTCCTCCAGGAACCACTCGCGCACGGGCCGCCCCTGCACCCGCCAGTGGTTCGTCACCCAGGGCATGAACAGCTGCAGGTCATCCTGCTCGAGCTGCCGCAGCAGGAAGTACGCCTCCATGGGCTCCAGGAGCCACTCGCGGCCAAAGCGCTCGGTGGCGAATGTCACCATCCGCTTCACCAGCCGCTCATCCCTGCGGTGGATGGCCGCGCCCGGCGCCAGGGCCACCACGCGTTCGTGCGCGCCACAGCACTGTTTCACCTTCTTGCCGCTGCCACAGGCGCAGGGCGCGTTGCGTGGAAGAGTCGCCATGAAAACCTCCTTGCCAGGTAGGGTATACACAAACCTACCCGGTAGGAAGCCTTTAAGCCTACTCCTTGAGTTGGGTGCTACGGCGCGCGGCGGGGCGCCTGGGGCGCCAGCTCGCTGCGCACGTCCCACAATTCCGGGAAGAAACGCGTGTCCAGCGCCCGGCGCAGGAAGGGCACTCCCGAGGAGCCGCCCGTGCCAGGCCGGAAGCCGATGATGCGCATCACCGTCATCATGTGACGGAAGCGCCACAGCTGGAACCGCTCCTCGGTGTCCACCAGCTTCTCGCTCATCTCATACGCATCCCAGTGCTCTTCGGTGTTCTGGTAGATGCGGCGAAACACCTCCACCACCCCTTCGCTCCGCTCGTAGGGCTGGCTCCAATCACGCTGCACCCGGTCGGCGGGCACCGGGTGCCCCCTACGTGCCAGGTAGCGCAGGAATTCGTCATACAGGCTGGGAGACTCCAGCAGCCGCTCCAGCTCCGCGTGCTGCGCCGGCACGTGCCTGAAGGGCAGCAGCACCTTGGGGTCCTTCAGCCCCAGCAGCATCTCCACCGCGTGGTACTGAAAGCTCTGGAAGCCCGAGGCGGAGCCCAGCGCCGAGCGGAATTCCAGGTACTCGTTGGGCGTGAGCGTCTCCAGCACGCTCCACTGCTCGAAGAGCATGCGTTGGATGTGGCCCACCCGGGAGAAGATTTTGAGCGACGGCTCCAGCTTGTCCGACTGCACGCAGCGGATGCCCGCCGTCAGCTCGTGGATGAGCAGCTTCATCCACAGCTCGCTCGTCTGATGCTGGATGATGAAGAGCATCTCATCATGGTGCGGCGGCTGAGAGCGCGGCACCTGCGTGGCCAGGAGCCGGTCCAGCTGGAGATACTCACCATAGGTGGTATGGCCGCTCAGGTCCGTGATGACGCCGGATTCGATTTCACGTTTGTTCATGGGCCACCCACGCCTTGAAAGCACAACGGCTCCGGACCCAGCCTCACTCACCCAGGGAAGTGAGGCTTTGTCCGAAGCCAGACTGAATCAACGTTTCATGTCTCAGGCCCAACCTGTCAGGTCGAGCTACCACCGGCGGCGGCCTCGGCCAGCGCCTTGGAGGCGGCGCGGCCACGGGGCAGCTTGATGTCTTCCACCGAGTTGGGCTCGGCGTAGTCCTTCCAGGCGGTCGGGCGGCGGTTGGTCTTCGTCAGCATGCGCAGCTTCTGGTAGTGCGCGGCGCAGTAGCCCTTGGTGCGGCTGGGCGAGCCGCAGCCAATGATGGCGCAATCACGGCCACCCTCGCCGCCGGCCGGCTTGCGGCCCCGGCGCTTGCCACCACCCGCCGCGGGAGCCGGCGCCGCCACCTTCGCTGGACGGCCCGGGCCCCGCTTCGCGGGACGGCCCACCTGCGCGCCGAACAGCGGCGCCATCGCCTGAGCCACCGGAGCCAGCCGCTCCACCACGTCCCGCAGCGCGTCCAGGTCCGCAGTCCCCGCCTCGAGACGGGAGATCACCGCACGCAGCGGCTTGAGTTGAACTTCGATCTCATTGCGAATCGTGTCGCGGAACGTTTTTTCGAGAGACATCCAAGGAACCCCTTATGAGGAAAGGTGTGACCGATACAGAGAGCACAAGCGTGTCTGCATGCTCTGGCGCGTCTCAATATCTTTCACGACAGCGATTGTCTAATGTCTATTTCAAAAATCTGTCTCGCCCGCCTCAAACGTCCCATCTTGGCTCATGACTCACCCCATCAAGCAGTGAGGGGTTCTCCAGCCAGGAACGGGGTTGAGACGCCAGCTCGTCACGCAATGTTTCCAGAGCATGACGGAGCTCTTCCTGCTCGCCCGCGTCGAGCACCATCACCAGGCGGGGAAAGGTCTGCTCCTCTTCCTCGCGCATGTGCGCCACGAGCAGATCCTCCAGCGCCATGAGCCGGGCCCACCACTCGGGCCCACCGGGCGGCTGCTCGTCCAGCTCGTCCATCAGCTCACTCATGGTCAGGTGATCCTCGGCCTCCTCGCGGGTGCGCGCGCGTCCCTCCGTGCGGGTCATGAGCGGGTAGACGTGGCGCTCCTCCAGCAGCGTGTGGATCCGCAGCAGGGAGAGCAGGACATTGGCGCGCTCGCGCTGCTCATCCGCCTCGGCCGTGCCGTCGTCGGCCTCGAGCGACTCGAAGTGCTCCTCCAGCTCGCGGTGCTGCTCGACGAGGATGTCGAAAGGTCTCATGACTGCTCAACCATCGGCACGGTATGGGCTGGGAACAACCATCCGTGGAGTGCCCCGAAGGCGGCGCGGGGTGGAGCGCCCGCCTGGTTGCCTGCCTGAAACGAGGAGCGGACTGGCGGCGGGAATTTCCATCCCCATCTTTCCCCCCCGTGGAGACCCTGCTCACCAGCGCCCGTCGCGCCGTGTTCCGCCTGGCCGAGGCGGGCGCCGCTCTGTCAGCCATGTATCACCGGGCCCGGCTGTTGGGCATCGAGCACCTGCCGCGCAGTGGCCCGGTGCTGCTGGTGGGCAATCACGGGGTGTGGGGCTACGAGACGCCGGCCTTCTTCCACCTGGTGCATCAGGCCACGGGCCGCTATCCGCTCGGGCTGGCGGAGCGGGGCTTCTTCCGCATTCCGCTGATCCGCACGGTGCTGCCCTGGTTGGGCGGGGTGGAGGGCACGCGGGACAATGCACTGACGGCGCTGCGCGAGGGCAACCTCGTTGTTTGTTATCCCGGTGGGGCGCACGAAACGTTCAAGCGTCCCCACCACCGCTACACGCTGCGCTGGGAGCGGGCGCTGGGCTTCGTACGGCTGGCGGCGCAAGCGGGGGTGCCCATCGTCCCGTTCGCGGGCTTCGGGGTGGATGACGCATTTCTCTACCCGCCGGGTGAGGAACGGCTGTGCGTGCAGTTGTCGCAGAGCGACAAGTACCGCATGCCGCTGGTGGTGGGGGTGCCGCTGCCGGTGCGCTTCACCTTCGCGGTGGGCGAGCCGCATGAGCCTCCGCCCGCGGACGCGCCCGAGTCGCGGCTGAGTGCATTCCGAGACAAGGTCGCCGCCAGCGTGCGGCGGCTGTTGCTGAGAGCGTGTCATGCTTGAGGCCACCACCTCTTCCATGCACCGGCTGGTTCCGGATCCAGAGGAGATCCAACACGGCTACGAGCTGCCGCTCGAGGTGCGGCGGGTTCGCGGCGAGCCGGTGCGCCTGTTCACCTTTCCTGGCGGCAGCCAGGACGTGTCGCGCACCGTGGTGTGCTTGCCGGGGCTGGGAGCCTCGGGGCGTTCGTTCGCGCCGATGGCTCCGCTGGCGCCGCACTTGCGGCTGCTCTTGTGGACGCCTTCTCTGGCCACGCCGCTGACCCACTCGCCACTGCAGTGGAACGTGGAGGCGCTGGCTCACCCCTCGGCGGAGCTGCCCAAACGGCTGGCGCTGGTGGGCTCGTCCTTCGGCAGCCTGGTGTCGCTGGCCTTCTCGCTGGCGTACCCGGAGCGGGTCAAGGCGCTGGTGCTGGTGTCTCCAGTGGCCAGCGTGCACCGGGTGCGGCGCCTGGCTCTGAGCCTGTCCACGCTGGTGCGCATGCCCAAGCCGTTTGCCTATCTGTTCGCGCCCACGGTGGCGCGGATACTCGGTGGGCGGCAATTGCCTCCCGAGGGCCGGTCGGAGATCGTCCGCGAGGCGCGAAGGCTCTCCCCCATGGAGCTGCTGCGCCGGCTGCGAGACGTGCTGGACGCGGACTTCCTGGGAGCGCTGGAGCGGCTGCGGGTGCCCACCCTGATCATCCATGGCGCGCGCGACCGGCTGGTGCCACTGCGCTACGCCCGGGATGTGGCGGCGCGGATTCCCGGCGCGCGGCTGGAGGTGCTCCGCGAGGCGAGCCACCTGCCGTACATGAGCCATACCGAGGCCTTCAACGCCTTCGTCGGAGACTTCCTGTTGCAACACCTCTCCTGAGCCACCTCAGACACCCGCTATTGCCAGACACCATGACCGACACCGCCACGCACCTGTCCCGCTCCGCTCTGCTGTTTCTGTCACGCCGCTCGGGCCTGAAGGACGTCGCCACACGGCTGGGCCCGCTGCGTGAGCTGGCCAGCCGTTTCATCGCCGGTGAAACACTGGAAGAGGCGGTGCACGCGGTGAAGGGGCTGAACGCCTCGGGGTTGATGGCCAGCTTCGACCACCTGAACGAGGCGGTGAAGACTCCGAACGAGACACGGGACGAGGTGCGTGAGTACCGGCGGCTGCTGGCACGCATCGACAACGTGGGCGTGCGGGCCAATGTCTCGCTGAAGCTGACACAGTGCGGGCTGCTGTTCGACCGGGCGCTGGCGCTGGAGAACGCGCGGGCGGTGGTGGCGGATGCAGCCTCGCGTGACTCGTTCGTGCGCATCGACATGGAGCACAGCGCGGTGACGCAGGCGACGCTGGACACGGTGCGCGCGCTGCACGCGGAGTTCGGCGAGGCGCGGGTGGGCGCGGTGCTGCAGAGCTACCTGCGGCGCACGGAAGCGGACGCCCGCGCGCTGTGCGCCGAGCGGGTGCGCATCCGGCTGTGCAAGGGCGCCTACCTCGAGGGCCCGGACGTGGCATTCCCGGACAAGCGCGACGTGGATGCCAACTTCGTCCGGGTGATGCGGGTGCTGCTCGACAGCGGCGTGTATCACGGCATCGCGACACATGATGAGCGCATGATTGACGCGACGCGTGACTACGCGGCCCGGCAGCAGCTGCCCAAGGGCGCGTTCGAGTTTCAGATGTTGTATGGCATCCGGCGTGACTTGCAGGAGCAGCTGGCGCGCGAGGGATATCCGGTCCGCGTGTATGTGCCGTATGGGAAGTACTGGTACCCCTACTTCATGCGCCGGCTGGCCGAGCGCCCCGCCAATGTGTGGTTCATCTTGAAGAACCTGATGAAGGGCTAGCTACTTGCGCTTCCTGCCGCTCAAGCTCCTCATCGCGTCGGCGGCCCGGATGATGGA
>DASVVJ010000948.1:0-5914 GCA_036389955.1 Myxococcaceae bacterium | reverse complement strand
ACCCGGCCTATTCATATGAGGACTTCATCGAGGGGCTGCGGCCCCAGGTGGATGAGCAGGCGCCCGGCGGGCTGCGCTACGAGTACCGCGCGGGGCTGCTCAAGTCGCTGGCGGAGAAAGCGCAGGCCTCGCCCACCGAGCGCTTCGTGTTGCTCATCGACGAAATCAACCGTGCGGCCCTGCCCCGGGTGTTCGGCGAGCTGCTCTACCTGCTGGAGTACCGCGAGGAGCGGGTGCGGCTGGCGGGCTCGGGGGACTTCTTCGAGCTGCCGTCGAACCTGTACCTCATCGGGACGATGAACAGCGCGGACCGGTCCATCGCGCAGATCGACGTGGCGCTGCGGCGGCGGTTCCACTTCGTGCGGATGGATCCGGACACCGAGGTGCTGCGGCGCAACCTGCTCAAGTGGGACGTGGCGCCCGAAGTGTGTGACTGGGTCGTCAGCGGCCTGGAGGCAGTGAACGCGCGCATCGCCCGCTCACCGGGCCGCGAGTTCCGCATCGGCCACTCGTTCTTCATGGACAAGGACCTGGACGCCGAGCGCGTGGAGCGCATCTGGCGCCACGACATCGCCCCGATGCTGGAGGACATCTTCTACGACGCGCCGCAGGTGGTGCAGGAGCTGCGCGCGCTCTTCGACGCGGCCCATCCGGCCCCGGTGGACCTGACGGAATGACGGCGTGGAGCCTCACCGAGTGGGAGTGGACCGAGCTGCCGCTCTCGGTCGCGGATGTGCAAGCCGCTCAGGCGCACCTGGGTCCGGCGCTCTCGGTGGAGCCCACGCCCGGCGGCTTCCGGCTGCGGGCACACGGGGTGGCGGGCCTGGTCTCGATGCCGGGTGGAGTGCTGCACGTGCGGCCCAAGGTGCCGGCGCTGCACCTGCTCGCGCTGGCCGACTACGCCGAGAGGGCCGTGCCGTGGGCGGAGGACGTCGCCGGCGCGGGCGAGGCGGAGGAGCTGTTGCCCCTGCTGGGAACGCTCTACTTGAAGCGCGTGGAGCGCCTGGCACGCGGGGGCTGGGTGAGCGGCTACCGCGAGGAGGAGGCGGAGCGCCCGGCGCTGCGCGGACGGTGGCTGGTAGGGAGCGACCTGGCTCAGCCGCCCACGCACCGGCACCGGTTCTCCTGCCGCTTCGATGAGTTCACCCGGGATGTGGCGCCCAACCGCGTGTTGCTTGCGGCGCTGCGGGTGCTGGAGCGCTCCAGCGCCTTCGGTCCCACGGTGGCGGCGCGGGCCCGGTTCCTGGGTTCCACGCTGCCGGACGTGTCCCCGGAGGCAGACGTGGACGCGGCGGTGAAGGTGCTGAACTCGGATCGCCGGTTCGCGGGCTACGGTCCCGCCGTGGGGCTCGCGCGGCTCATCCTGGAGAGCACAGGCGTGCAGGCCTTGCCCGGGCTCCAGCCGCTCTCCTCATTCATCCTCCGAATGGAGCCGCTGTTCGAGGCCGCCATCACCCGGGCGCTGGACACGGTGGCGGAGGCGCGCGGCGTGAGGTGCCACGCTCAGCGCCGGCTCCCGCTGGACACGGGCGGCCAGCTCACCCTCATCCCCGACGTCGTCCTGGAGCACGGTGAGGCGCGCCTGGTCATCGACGCCAAGTACAAGCTGCCCGCGGAAGGGCTGCCTCCCTCGGAGGACTTCCAGCAGCTCGTCACCTACCAGGCCTGTCTCGACACCCGCCGGGGCGCGCTGGTGCTCCCGGCGCTCGGCGCTGTGCCGGAGGAGACGACCCTGAAGGTCATGACTTTCGGCCGCACCAGTGAGGTCCGGGTGGTGAAGGTGCCGCTGGGAGGCCGTGCCTCGAAGCTGGGACAGGTGCTGGAAGCTACCGCCGAGCGGCTCATCTCCTGGATGCCCGGGAGCGCCGCGGTACCCACACCCGGATCGGAGGATCAATCGTCTAGGCTGTCCGAGGATGCGAGCCCTCATTGAGCGCCTGTCGCGCCTCCAGCTCCATGTGTTTCCGCGCGCCACGAAGGTGGCGCTCCTGCTCGCCGCCGTGCTGTCCCTTCCCGCGCTGAAGGGCGGCTTCTTCGGAGACGATTATCTCCACCTGGCCATCCTCGATGGCCAGCCCGCGCCGGGCACTCCGTACAGTCTGTTCCGCTTCGCCAGTGGTGACCCGGTGGAGATGCGCCCGTGGATCGAGCGCGGCCCGTATCCCTGGTGGACGCTGCGGGAGCTGAAGCTCTCGTTCTGGCGGCCCCTCTCCAGCGCGCTGATGGTGCTCGACCACTCGCTCTTCGGGCGCAACCCGGTCCCGTACCATGTCCACTCCGTCCTCTGGTACCTGCTGACGGTGGCCTTCGCCGCGGGTGTGCTGCGCTATTTGCCTGGCTCCGCCGGTGGCATCGCGCTCCTGCTGTTCGCCGCCGAGAAGACCCACGGCTTCGCCGTCACGTGGATCGCCAACCGCAACGCCTTCGTGTCCACCGCGCCCGCGCTGTTCGGGCTGTGGATGCACCTGCGCTGGCGCGAGCAGGGCTGGCGCCCCGGCTTGCCCCTGTCCCTGCTGGGCCTGGCTGTGGGCCTGACGGGCGGAGAGACCGCGCTCGGCGTCTTCGCCTACGTGGGCGCCTACGAATTGCTGGGCAACCGCGAGCCCTTGTCCCGCCGGGCCCGCGCGCTGCTGCCCGCGCTCCTGCTCGGTGTGGGGTACCTCCTGCTGTACCGCGCGATGGGGCATGGCGCGATGGGCTCGGGCACCTATATCGATCCGGTGGCGGAGTGGCACCTGTTCCTGCCCGCGGCCGCCGCGCGCATCCCCGCGCTCCTGGCCGGCCAGTTCTGGGCCCTGCCCGCCGAGCTGTGGGTCTTTGCGCCTCACATCCGTCCGCTCCAGGTGGGGCTTGGCCTGCTCGCGCTCCTCACCGTGGGGCTCCTGGTGCGCGCGGTGAAGCCCACGCTGAGCACGGACGAGTGGCGGCACATGCGCTGGCTCGCGCTGGGCGGTTTTCTCTCCCTGCTGCCCGTGGCCTCCACGTTCCCCGCGGGACGCCTGCTGCTGGTACCGGGCCTGGGTGCCTGCGCGCTCCTCGCCGTCATCCTGCTTGGCACCTGGCGCGCGTTGCCCGGGCTGCGTGGGTGGCGCAAGGGGCTCCACGGGGGCGTGGTGGGGCTCCTGCTCAGCCTGCAGGTGCTGGGCGTGAGCCTGTGGGTGCTCTATCCCCTCACGCTGCGCACCACGAGCGAGGTGACGCTCGCCAACATGGCCCGGATGGAGCTGGACGACGCCCGGCTGCCCCAACAGCGGGTGGTGTCGGTGGTGGTGTCGGATCCCGTGCAGGGCCTGTATCCGGCCATCATCCGCGCCGCCCAGGGGCGTCCGCTTCCGAAGTCCTGGCTGCCGCTGTCCCTGGCTCCTTATGACCATGTGCTGCACAGGACGGGGGATGCGGCGCTCGAGCTGTCCCTGACGCAGGGACAGTTTCTGTCCACGGAGTTCGAGCAACTGTTCCGCGGGCCCGCCTTCCCGATGCGCGTGGGCGAGCAGGTGCAGGTGGAGGGCTGCCGCATCACCGTGCTCGAGATGGACGGGCTGTACCCCACGCGGGTCCGCTTCGAGTTCGACATGTCCCTCGATGATCCGGACCTGGTGCTGCTCACGCTGAAGGACAAGACACTGCAGCGGCTACGGCCTCCCCCGGTGGGAGAGCGGGTGACGCTGACCTGGCAGCCCTTCATGCTGTAGCCCGCCCTGGTAACCGCTGGCACGGCTGCCCGCCTGCCCCATTCTTGACAGAGCACGGGCACTCAGGGTTCAAGGGCTTTGGTTTCGCAGTCGTTGGAGGAGCCGTGCCCCCCGTTGGAGAGACTCGTAGCGCCCCGGCCGCCACCTCCACCTGGCTCGACCGGCTTCGAGATCCTGACGGCACCACCCCGAACCTGCCCTACCTGGACGGCATCCGCGCCTTCGCCGTGCTGATGATCCTCCTGCGCCACGCCTGGGGCCTGTCCGGCGCGCCCCCGCTGGGCTTCACCCTGCCGCTGCTCGGCGAGGTGCGCCTGACACCCTTGATGGTGATGTTCTCCTCGGGCGTGGACCTGTTCTTCGTCCTCAGCGGTTTCCTGCTGGCCCGCAGCTACCTGCGCGCTGACTTCCTGTCCCGCCCCCCGCCCAACCTGTGGCGCTACTACGCCCAGCGCATCGTCCGCATCGGCCCGCCGTACTGGATCACCCTGCTGCTCGTCCTCTTCCTGTTCACCCCCAGCCTCATCCCCGCCGAGCGCGTGTACAGCAAGCCCGGGCTGCTGATGTTCCTGGTGCACCTCGTCTTCGGCCAGACGGCGTTCCTGCCCGCCTTCGGCTGGTACCACATCGAGACGCCCTTCTGGACGCTCACCATCGAGATGATGTTCTACCTGGCGCTGCCCCTCATGGTGCGCGCCTTCCTGCGGCGGCGCTGGGTGGTGTCCGTGCCGCTCACCCTCGCGCTCGTGCTCGGGTGGCTCTACTGCTGCCGCTACGGGTTCCAGGGCCTGGTCCAGCTCGTCCGGGACTACTCCCTCTTCGGCTTCGGTGAGGACGTCACCCGCTTCTTCCTCTCGCACACCTTCCCGGCGCACCTGCTGCACTTCGCGCTGGGCATCACCCTGTGCAACCTGGTCGTCCGCCGCGAGCTGGGCTGGCGCTCGAGCCCCGCTTTCCAGGCCGCCACCGGGCCTCGCGCGGGCCTGCTGTACCTGGCCGCCGGCGTGGCCCTCACCTTCTACTGGTTCCACCGCCACGGCCAGGCCTCGCTCACCCACGGCTGGGCGTTTCCGCTCAACTACATGAACGCGGAGACGGCGGCCTCGCGGGAGTACTACTTCCTGGAGGAGATCCCCTTCGCCATCAGCTACGGGCTCATCCTCTTCGGCGCCAGCCTGGCCCCGGAGTGGGTGCGGCGTGTGCTGAGCCTGCCCGCGCTGTGCTTCTTCGGCGTGGTGGGCTACTCGGTCTACCTGTGGCACATGCCCATCCTGTACCAGCTCAACAGCCTGCCGTGGATGGCCGCGCTGACGGATCCCTCGCGCCACTTCTGGGCGCTGCTGGCGGCGGGCACCCTCGTCACGGTGCTGGTGTCCACTGGCTTCTTCATCGCCGTGGAGCGCCCCGTCACCGCGCTCGCCAAGCGCCTGGGCCGCAGCCCCGCGCCTCGGGCCTCCGAGGCCCCGGCCTCCCCGGCTGCCCCTGAAGCGGCCTCCGTTCCCGTCCAAGCGCTGTCCAAGGAAGGCTAAGCGCCTCCGGGCCGGGTATCATCGGCCTCACGCGAGGCACGATGAACTATCCCCGGGAGCTGGTCGAGGCGGTGCGCAGATACCAGGTCGTCCCCTTCGTGGGCGCTGGCATCAGCATGGGTGTGAAGCGGGGGCTGTTCCCCTCGTGGATTCAGCTGCTCGAGGGGCTCGCCGAGCGCATGCGAGACGAGGGCCTGCCTGACTCGGCCATTGCCGAGGTGCGCCAGCGCATTACGCAGGGCGACTTCCTCACCGCCGCGGAGACGGCGTTCCGGGAGCTGGGCGCCTACCGCTTCAACCGCTTCCTGCGCGAGCGCATCCGGCTGAAGCAGCCGCGCGACGCGGACCTGGCCGTCATCCAGGCCCTGTGGGAGCTGCGCCCGCCGGTGGTGCTCACCCCCAACTATGACGATGTGCTGCTGTGGGGCCGCGAGGACGCGGAAGCCGTGTCCAATGATCAGGACGACGAGCTGAACCTGATGGACGCCGAGGCCACGCCGGACACGCCGCGCGTGTGGTACCTGCACGGCACCATCCACCGGCTGTCCACGCTGGTGCTGGCGGGCGCCGACTACAAGCGGCTGTATGGGGACTCGGCTCAGCCGGCCAGCTACTCGCAGTACACCAATGCGCTGGTGCGCCTGCGCGAGTGGATCCGCGCCAAGCCCTTCCTTTATATGGGCTTCAGCTTCA
>DASVVJ010000947.1:0-7484 GCA_036389955.1 Myxococcaceae bacterium | reverse complement strand
AGATGGATCTTTTCTGCTTTGGCTCAATCTCAAGACCCACCAGTGTGGTGTTGCACATGGTCATGCCAGGTTGATCGGAGATGCAGAACTCACTTGAGGTGGTGACCGAGCTGATTCGCAGCGTGATGTCGCCATCGTTCTTGATGGGCACGTCTATGACGTTGCTGAAATTGTCCTGAAGCGTGGCGTTGAACCTGATCGGATCGGCCTTCTCCACCTTCAGAATGGGCAACACGCCCCGGGCAGAGACCGTCACGGGGATGTCTGTGGCTCCCTGTGAGTTGCTCAGGACGTGAAGCGTCGCCACTGATTGCGTGGCCACTATCGGAGAGAAGCTGATCTTGAAATCCTCGCTACCGTTTTTGGGAATGATTACCGGCCATCCGTTTGTAGGAGTTTCAACTTCGAAGGGGGCGTCGACGGTGAGGAGGGAGATGCGGAGATCCGCGGTGCCCGCGTTCTTGATTTTCAAGGTCCTCACGGCAGGCGGACCATTCAGCAGGACGTTTCCAAAGGTGAGACTGGTGGAACTGACCTCTGCCTGGGGATAGGCCCCCTGACCCGTGATCGGAACCCTTAGAGATACAATTTTGGGGCTCTTCTTCAAACGGATCTCAAGATCGGAAGCCATCGAGCCCGTGGTGGTAGGCCTGAAGGTGATAGTAATGCTTCGCTTTCCTCCAACGGGGATGATGGTGTCGGGCCAACCCATGACCTCTGCCTCGAAGTAGGTCTGGGGATTCGTGAGGACGCTCTCCAGATCGACCGGGACATGGCCCGAGTTCAAGAGGGTGACGGTGACCTTGGGCGCCGGGCTGGGGTTGGGCAAGGTCGAGGGAAATTCCAGGACAGAGTAGGGCTCCTCGAGAGCCAGCTGAGCCTCCGCTCCCTGCCCCGTCAGATCGATGAACCGGGTGAACTCCGTGGCCGAGGCCGCGCCCTTGTAGACGAGCTTGAGCTTGTCCGCATACTGCTGCCCAGCCCTGCTAGGATTGAAGTACACCTTGAGTGGTGTGCCGCGTGTGCCCCCAATGCTAATCGCTGGCTCCGAAGCGGGAATGGCATCCACTGAGAAGGCGGACGGGGACGCCAGCACACTGGCACTGACGAGCTTGAGCGAATCATTCGCCTCGAAGCTGTTGCCAATCGCGATATCCTTGACGTGGCTCTGGCCAATCTGTTGGGGACCAAATGGAATGGGGGCCGGAGAGAAGGTGAGCAGGGGCCCGCTGGCCTTTCCCTTCACAAGGGCCGTCGCGAGGGTCGGCGTCCCTGGGCCATTTGAGAGCTTGAGTTGTGTCTCCAGATCGCGCTTGGTGGTGGTGGCATTGAAGGCGACCTTGACCGTGATTGAGCCGTTCGGCTCGATGGGCTGCGAAACGAAATCCCTGATCTGAAAGTCCGTGGTGTCATCGAGCGAGACTGTCGGCTGATTCACCGTCCGGTTCCCGTTGTTCGTGATCGTCAAGGCTCTGACAACCTCGACGCCAGGAGTCTGGGTGCTGAAGTCGAGGGGGGTTGGGTTCGTGCTCAAGTCCCAGGCCAGGGCCTTGCCATGAAGCTTGAGCGGGGGAACGGGCACGGTCGCGTCGCTCGGGATCTGAACCGTTCTATCAAAGGTGTTGCCCCATTGGGTTGGCGCGAACTTGAGCGTCAATGTCAAAGCCCTCCCCGGATTGATGGTCGTTCCAGCCGGATCGATCCCAGAAATCGTGTAAGGCGCCAGAGCCGCCGCGGAGACCGGCTGGACCTTGACGGGCCAGCTGCTGTTGTTGGTCAGCACCGCATACTCCGGCTGGGGCAGGTCTCCCACGACCTGGTCAATGAAGGTGATCTCCGGGGGAGTCAGCGTCAGCACGGATCTCCGGGCGATGCCGCTGAGAGGAACGGGCTGGGAGCAGCTGGATGCGGGGGTGCTGGCGAGATTGAGACTACCAGTGATGGCGCCCTGGTTCGTCGCGTTGGGGGCGAAGGTCACCAGCAGTTGCTGGGTGGTAGTTCCGGGAGCCAGGGTGAAAGCGGTGGAGGGAATGACCTGGAAGGCTGGGTCAGTGACCGAGGGGGTCAACGTCAGCAAGACATTGCCCGTGTTGGTCACCGTGACCGTCTCAGGTGCTCCTGGGGGAGCGCCAGCGTTTTGCTCTGGGAAGGAGATCGAGTGCCGGTTGAGCGTGAAACACGGGTTACCGTTGTCCCCGGTGCCTGTGAGTTGAATGGAGTGGGTAGGAGCCGTTGGGTCATTGCTGCTCACCGTGAGAGACTCGGTCTTGCTCCCCAGGCTCGTGGGCGCGAACGTCACCAGCAGCTGCTTCTTCTGGCCTTTGACCAGACTGAAGCCTCCGTTGGGGCTGACGGAGAACTCCGGGCTGCTCATGGACAGCCCGGTGACGTTGAGGAGCTCATCTCCCTGATTCTCCACCTCGATGGTTTGCGGTGGGCTGACAGTGTTTACCGGCTGATTGCCGAAAGGCAGGGCGGAGTTGTTCACCCAGATCTTCGCGGGATTTCTCACCTCGCCTGAGAGGTGCACGGTGGGAGCTGGGCACAGGGAGCTGCTGGTCAAGAACAGCTTCCCCGTGAAGGAGGCTGGGGTGGTGGGGTTGAAGCTGATCTCCAGTGGCTCGAAGCTATTGACTCCGATGTTGAGCGGGGAATTGGCCACCGAGAAGGGAGGAGTGGTCTGGGGAAGGCCGGTGAAAGACTCGTTGCCGGTGTTGATCACCGTCAGGGTATAGGTGGGCACGGGGGTGGGGTTGGGCGAGTGACGCCCGAAGTGGACGGCCGCCTGGCTCACCGTGAGCAGCGCGCCCCGGCCGGTGCCCTTCAACTGGGCAGTGAGGATGGGTTGAGCCGTGTCATCGGTGCTCACCACCAGGGTTCCGGTCGTCTCACCAGGGGTGCTGGGGTGGAACTCCACCTCGAAGAGCAGGCTCTTTGGGCTCTGCTGCGAGGTAGGCTCCAGCGTGCAGGGCATCTGCTGACACACGGTTCCCGCCTGATCCTTGATGCTCTTCAGCTTGAAGCTGCCCAGGGCCTCGGCCGCGAGAACCTTCCGGGCCTGAGCGAGCGCGCTCGTCAATGTCACGGACTGGACCGTGCTTGATGTGCACGTCGCCCGAGGCCCGAAGTCGAGTAGCCGCGGTGACAGAGTGAGTTCGGCGGCGATGCCGCCATCGGTGGCGATGCCGCCATCGGTGGCGGTGCCGCCATCGGGGTCCATGCCGCCATCGGGGCCCATGCCGCCATCGGGGTCCGTTGACTGCAGCATGAAGTCCGCCCCGCGGTGTGCAAGGGACTCAGCGGCACCGGCCCCCTCTGGACTCGAAGTGGGAGGAGCGCACGACGCGAGCAGACAGAAGCCCGTCACGAGCATGAGTGAGAAGCGGTTCATATTCGACCTCACTGGTACTTTGCGGAAGCCCGCCGACCAGCCATTGTTGAAAGAGAGGTGTTGCGGATGGGCGGTGCTGGGACTTCACTTCTTCTGGGCAACCTCGGCCGGCTTGTCCTCGTCGGCGTCGTCCTTCTGTTCCTTCTCGTCCTTCGGAGGCTCAGCGGGGGCGGTGCCGGTGCGGATGCGGCCTTCGAGCAGTTCGATGTCGAGTGAGCCGGGCACAGGTGTGTTGACGAAGGTCTGCCAGGTGCCGTCCGGCGCGGTGAAGAGGAAGGAGACGGCCAGCGGCGACTCCTCGGGGATCTTCACCTTCAGGCGCTGAATGGTGCCCGGGTAGATGAGCTCCGACATGACCACGTTCTCGTCGGGCTGGAAGACGCGGGGGGCCACCTCTCCATACGATTCGATGGCGTACTGCTTGGGGTCCACCTTGCGCACGAGCATGTAGAGAGGACGCCCCTGGTTGGTGCCAGGTGGAGCCTTGATGCTGAGCTGAAGCGTGGACGGCTGACAGGCGGCCAGCAGCAACAGCGCGGCCGGGGGGAACAGTGAGCGCGGTGTCATCGGGGAACCTCACGGAAGGGGACCCAGGGTTCACCCTTGAGCCCGAAGCGGATTTCAACTGTGCCGGAGCCTTCCTTCGCGTTGCGCCCGCGCAGGCTCCACTGCCGGTGGTGATCGCCGGTGGGAGCAGACGCCTCGAGCAGGCGGAAGCAGCCCCAGGTCGAGCGGGACTTCTCCAGCGAGGTGTACTGAGTCGTCTGCTGCTCGGGTGAGCGCAGCTCGAGCATGAGGGAGGCGGTCTGCTGATCCCACCAGGACAGAGGGAACTCCTGCCAGGAGGGGCTTTGGTTGTAGGCGAGCACGGTCGTCTTCCCGCACTTGAGCGAGCCCAGGGTGACGAAGCTGCCAGGGGTGGGGGCCGCGGGCAGCGGCAGGGGCATGACCTGCAGCATGAGCGGCCGAGGCTGGCCCTGGGCGTCCCAGAGCAGGCGGGAGAGCCGGGACAGCCCTCCCAGCGTGGTGAGCATGTCGGAGGGCAGGGTGAGCCGGTCCTTGAGCGCTCCTCGCGGCACCCACTCGGCGCCCCGCTCCTCGCATACCGGCGTCAACACCCGGTTCACGAAGTCCCAGAAAGCGCCATCCTGGCGGCGCAGCACCTGCAGATCGCCTGCGTCCACCTCCTGGGTGGCTTCAGGGGCGAAGGGGTAGCGGGTCAGCAGCGGCCGCAGCATGCGTCCCCAGGCCTCTTCCCACTGCTTGGCCAGCTTCTGTTCGATCTCCTGCTGGCCCAGCTCACGCACCACGAGGAACGGTTGGCGGAAAGGCTCCCGCAGCTCGCCGATGATGCCTTGCTGGTCGAGCCACGCGTCCACCTTGTGCAGGTAGGAACCCTCCTGTTCGAGCAGCATGGAGAGGGCCACGCGGCCCAGCGGGGTGAGCATCTCCGTCAGCTGCGCTGCGCCCGCCGCCTCCTTGCCAGGCTCGGCGGCGGTGCTGGCCTTGGGAATGGCATTCAGCTCGGTGGCGAGCTGTGCGACCAGGGACCGGTAGGGCAGGAGCGCGGCGTAGTTGCCGCTCTCGTCCGGCTTCATCACCTGGGCAATGGGCTTGAAGGGCGCCACCGCGTTCCGCAGCGGCTCGTAGTAGGGGCCCTCGAGCGGCTCAAGGCTGGCTCCATGCGCCACGTCGCGCAGCATGTCCACCAGCTCCGAGGAGGGCTGCGTCAGCCGGGACAGCTCTTCGGCCGCCATGGCGGGTAGGGGCGCGTTGAACTGGTAGTTGGCCACGCGCTGGAAGAGGCGCTGGCGGTACTGGATGGCGAACTGGTTCACCTTGCGTTGCACATGCTCCTGGCGCTGCGAGGCCTGCTCCAGGGGCAGGCCGGCGCTCTTCAGCCGCTGGGTGAACTCGTCCACGAGTGGGCGTAGGCGGGTGTCGAACTCCACGCGCGCGGCCGACACGTTGGCGGACACCGCTGCGCGCTGTTCCGCCTCGTCGCCCGTGCCCCCAAAGGGCATGCGGCCCGTCTTCTCGTGGTAGCGCAGCAGGGCCTGGTGGAGCTGGCGCGCGCTGTCCCTGGGGCGGAAGTCGAAGGTGCTCTGCAGCACCGTCACATGGAAGGTGTTGTTGTCCGGGCCCTGCAGCCAAAGCCCATCCCGTACGAGCAGCTCGGCCACCGTCATCTTCTGCACGGCCTTGACGCCCAGGTACGCCTCCTCCTCCAGGCGCAGGATGGAGGCGAGCACCTCGCGGTTGCGGTTCATCCACTCCACCGCCTTGACCGTCGAGGGCAGGCCCTTGAAGCGGCTCATGTCCACGCGGGCCTCGGAGGCGGCGAGCAGATCCACCACCCGCGGCAGCGTGCTGAGCAGCGCGCTGTCCTCGAGCTGGGCGTGCAGCCGGCGCCGCTCCTCCTGCATGGACTCCAGCTCCGCGTCCAGCCGCTCCAGCTCGTACGGCTCCAGGTTCTGGTCGTGCAGCAGCTCCTGCAGCCGCTTGAAGTGGGCCTGCCAGGGCTCCAGCTGGGCTTCGAGCGTCAGCGGCTCGCGGAAGGGCCAGTGCGCCCAGCTGGCCTCCGTCGTGGTGGGAGCCTGCCAGGGCTTGTCGCTGATCTGGATGTAGTCGCTCACCAGCGAGTCGAGCAGATTGACGGTGGAGACCCACGAGCGCTTGGCGTCGAGGCTGCCTTCCTCCAGGGTGGTAGCCGCCTCCGCGGTCTGGACGAAGCTCCACGAGGAGCGGCTTCGCAGGCTGGAAAGGACGAACTGGCCCAGCCCCTCGTCTCGCGAGGCGTGAAGCGCGGCCATCATGTACACCACCTGCTCGGGGCGGCAGGCGCCTGGCTGCTTGTGGCAGCGCTCCAGCGCGGGGCGCAGGTGTGCCTCGCGGATACCGCGGGCCAACCGCAGCCGCAGGCCCTCGCGCTCATCGATGAAGCTGTAGGGCAGCAGCGGCCAATAGCTCATGGCCCGCCACAACACGTCCATGGACTGGCCCGCCGCGAGCACCTGATCCTGCACCACGGTGCCAGACACCTCCTGGCCCTGGTCGCGCATGCGCTGCACGGTGTCCTCGAAGCGCTTCACGCGCTCCTGGGTCTGCGACAGCCGCCAGGAGAAGTGGGCGTAAGCGGCCAGGAGGGGTACGCAGCACGCCGCGGCGGCAATCGCGGCGCGCTTGAGGTGCGTGCGCAGGTAGCGCTGGCGCACGGCCTGAACATCGTTCGCCTCGGCGGACACGGAGAGCACGCCGGCCGCGCGAGCCGTGGGCAGGAGCGAGGACAGGTAGACCCGCGAGAGGCGGGGCGCGAAGGCGAGCGTGCCGCCCTCGAGCAGCGCGGTGACGAAGCGCGCGAGCGCCTCGAAAGGGCGGTGGCCCTGGGAGTAGAAACGCTCCAGCCGCTCGAAGGACTCCACTGGAAGGGAGGTCAACCCCAGGGCCAGGTAGCGCTCCTGCGCCTGGAGCAACGAGGCCAGCTTGCCTTCCTCGCCGCGGGGAGGCAGTTCGAAGGACAGCGGTACCCGGTGGGACTGCAGCAGGTTGGCGAAGTCCTCGAATCCCTCCAGCTCATCCATGCGCGTCAGGCACAGGCGCGTCTCCACCTGGCCATGGCGTACCTCAGCGAGCAGGTTGAGCTTGCCGCGCAGCAGCTGCGCGGTACGCCGCACCTCGTCGGGAGGCGTCTCCGCCAGCCAGCGGGCGTCGAGCACGAGCACGGCCAGGGCCTGCTGCTGCTGGCCGAACGTCTCCTTCCACAGCCGCCGCAGGGCCAGGCCCGCCTGGGGAGTATCATCCTCGAGCAGAGGGGCGGACAGCTCCTGCACCACGGTGTCCGGCCCCAGGTAGATCTGCAGCAGCGAGTCGCTGGTATAGCTGGGCAGGAACTGACGGGCCTGGCGCTGCCAGTCCACGTCCAGATCAATGAGCTTGGACTTGCCGGAGCCAGCGGGGCCGAGTACCACCGCGCCCGGCAGGTCCTTCACGGCGGCACGCTGCTTCCATGGAAGGCCCGCGAGGAAGCGCTCGCGGATCTGCCTCAGCCGGTTGCGCGAGATGGACGGCGGAGCGGCGACAGAGGAGGCGCTGG
>DASVVJ010000946.1:0-4767 GCA_036389955.1 Myxococcaceae bacterium | reverse complement strand
CGCAGGTTCTGCATGATGTGTCGGGCGTTCTAGCCTTTGGGTTGCCAAGCGCAAGGGGTGCTTGCTGCCTCTGTACGGCCCACATAACTTGCGGTGCCCTGTCGCCGGAGGATCTGTGAGCCGTTTCAAGAGGTCCGCACTCATTGCCGCACTGGTGTTCTGCGCCGCGGCCTGTACCGATCCGGTCGACAAGGCCGCTAAAGCACGCATCTTCTCGCCCGAGGATCCCCCGAAAGTGGTGGCCTCGGCCGCCGAGAAGCTCGCGCCCCAGGATGTGGCCGACAACCCCTATGTCGCCCGCCGCATCCTCGGCATGGAAGCCGCCGAGGTGACCGAGCGCCTGGGGCCCCACTCCTACAAGGCCACCGTCAACTACGAGTGGACCGCCAAGGACACGCCCCCGGTGAAGCTCTCCGAGACGCGCACCCTGCGCGCGGGCCCCGGCGGCGTGAGCGGCGACTTTCACGGTGTGGTGGAGAACTCCCGGGACCAGGGCCTCGAGGTGATGCGCGTGGAGGGCAAGGTGTACGCCCGCAACCGCTACGGCACCTTCCGCCAGCGTCTGCGCGACCGCGGCATGGGCGAGCGCACCCGCGCCGAGCTCACTGGCGCCCTGCGCGACGTGGACGCCCTGTTCCAGGGCCGCATGCAGCTGGTGCCCCAGGGCACGGTGACCCATGAGGGCCGCACCGCGTGGAAGTACGAGGTGAAGCTCGGCCCACCCTCCGAGCCGGCGAACGCGCCGCGCAACCTGCCCTCGCTGCTCGAACCCAAGGGCGGCCGCGACGAGACGACCCGCCGCCGCATGGCCTTCTTCGAGCACCGCGTTCCCAAGACGCTGGTGGGCCAGGTGCTGGTGGACGCGGACACCTCGGTGGTGCTCAAGGCCCGGCTGGATGGCACCCTCTCGGGGCCCGCCGAGAAGCCGGCCGAGGCCGCGGACCTGCGCATGTCCCTGGAGTCCACTGTCACCGAGATTGGGCAGGACCCCAAGCTCCAGCCGCCCCAGGACTTCCTGCCCGACGCTGACAAGCCCGAGGGCATCGCCGACGCGCTCGACCGCTTCGGCATTCCCCGCGGCAAGTCCACCGACGGAGGCGTTCCGCCGCCCGAGCCCGAGCCCGAGGACGAAGGAGGGTAGGGAAAGGTACTCCTGAAGGGCGCCTACCTGATAGGTCACTCCGGGTGAAATGTGTTCACCCGCTACAGGTCGGGAGCAGGATGTTGGAAGAAAATTTGACCGACCTCTTGCGCCTTCTACAATCCCCAACGGTTGCGGCCCAGACGCGTCGGACATGCTCACATGTTCAGATGCTGACAGAAGGGGAGCGGAGATGGAGCGCAAGGTCGGTAGTAGCACGGTGACGACGAAAGAGGTCAAGGCGGCGCTGGAGAAGGCGCGCACTCTGACGTCCGAAGAGGAGAAGGTGTTGCGGATGCGGCACGGAGCGGGCGCTCCGAGCACCCGTGCGCCGCTCCCCCGTGCGGCGGGCAACAACGAGGAGCTGGCCGACGAACTGCTGGTCATCGAGATGCAGCTGATGAAGGCCATGCGCCAGCGCACCGGGCAGACGAAGTCGGGCAGCAAGCCGAAGGTGGCCGCCGCGCGCGCCGCGGAAGCCGCCCCGGCCAACGCGGCCAAGGACAAGATCGTCCGGGCGCTGCGCAAGAAGAAGTAGCCCTGCCGGAGCAGACCGCTACCGGTTGAGGATGGCCACGAGGCGTGCCCCCGCCTCGGGCAGAGACAGTGCTGCGCCAGAGACTTCCAGGGCGAGCGCCTCGGCATCATCGGTGCCGCCCCGGACGAACAGCCCCTTCAGCCAGGCGCTGGCGGAGGGGTTGCGCCAGAAGTCCTCGTTGAAGCGCTCCGTGAGCCGGGCGGTGAGGCGTGTCTCCAGCGCCCAGGCCCGCAGGTAGTGCGCCGAGTACAGCTGGGGATCCACGTCGAAGAGGAAGAAGCCCGGGTGGGGCTCGACGAAGAGCGCGCGCCGCTGCAGGGCGGCGTACTCCTCGGCGCGTTCCTCCGAGGGGCCGCGGGTGAAGAGGGACAGCTCGTAGAGCAGCTTGGCGCAGTGGCGGCGCAGCACCGCCAGGGCCTGGAAGGCGGCCATGCGCGCGCAGTCCCCGGCGGCGGTGGTGGGCAGGCGCAGGTAGCGCATGAACCACCCGGGGGAGAGCAGCAGCCGCTCGGTGAGCGCGGCGAAGGCCTCGGTGACGGAGGCATCTCCCAGGCGGCGTAGTTCCAGGGGCGCGGTGTCCGACACGTGGGCCAGGTGCTGGGCATGGCCGAACTCATGGAGCAGGTCCCCCAGCGCGTTCATTCCACTTTCGGGGTGGACGACGAGGCGGACTTCTTCCGGTACGCGCACGGCGGCGACGAAGGGACGGCGGGCCTTGCCGGGGCGCACCTCGTCGTCGATGCGGATGTGGCCTCCGGCGGTGGGAGGCAGGTTCCACTCGTGGAGCCAGCGCGTGACGGCGGGCATCAGGTCCTCGCGCTTGAACAGGCCGTAGAGCCACGGGGCCTGGAGCCCGGCCTGCAGGTCGTGCCGGCGCGCCTCGCCGCCGGGCAGGGAGCGCAGGGTGGGCTCCAGCTTGCGCAGCACGTAGCCGAGCACGTCGCGGTAGGCGTCCTCGGTGCGCCGCAGGGTCTCCTCGGCCGCCTCGGCGAGCTTGCCCAGGGCGATGCCGGAGACGTCCTCGCGCAGGGCGGTGTAGTCCTTGGCGCCCAGGCGCTCGGCGGTGCGCAGGGCGGCCTCGCGGCGGGCGCCGTAGCGGCCTCGCTCGATCCAGAGGAAGTTGCCCACGGCGCGCTCCAGCAGGGCACGCCGGGCGCGGTTCGTCTCCCGGGGAATCTGAGCGAGCACCTCACCAAAGGAGAGGGTCTGATCATCCACGGGCAGGCGGGCCTGGGCCTCGAGCTTCACCACGGCCTCGGCATCACGGGCGGCGAGGGCCTCTTCCACCTGTCCGGCAATCAGCTCGCGCAGCAGCTGGAGCCGGCGCACGGCGAGGGTGTCGTTCTTGGCGCGGGCCTTGTCGATGGCCTCGGTGGCGGCGGCGAAGGTGTCCGGAGCGGACAGCTCGGGGAAGGAGGCGTGGAGGGCGCTGACGGGGAGCTCGGAGGCGAGGCCCGAAGCGTAGCGGTAGTGGAGGGTGGCCAGCTCGGCGAGGAAGTCGTCCAGCCTGGCTCGCACGGCGTGCACGGGACGGTCCATGGGGGCGCAAGCTAACAGGAAGCGGGCGACAGGGAAGGGTGAGCCGGGCATAGAGTGTCACCGCATGACACCTGAGCCCGCCTGTTCGAGCCCAACACCCCTCTCCCTTCGGGAGAGGGACGGGGTGAGGGTTCCGTGAAGCGCCGGACCTTCCAGGCCGAGGGAGCCCTGGTGGGCCGTCCGGTAGCGGAGGCCCTGGCCACCCAACTCGCCGTGCCAATCGAGGAAGCGAAGAGGCTGGTCCAGGCCGGCGCGGTGTACCTCGGGGGCCGCCGTTGCCGGGACGCCGGAGCACGCCTGAGCGCGGGCCAGGTGGTCGCGGTGGTGCTGGAGGAGTCAGGCCGCAGCCCGCTCGAAGCGCCACCCCCGCCGCCCACGTTGAGCGTGCTGTTCGAGGACGACTGGCTCATCGCGGTGGACAAGCCCGCGGGCATCACCGCGCAGCCCACGGAGGGGCGGGTGGGAGACAGCCTGGTGGACCTGGTGAGCGCGCGGCTGAAGAAGCCCGCGGGGCTGGTGCACCGGTTGGACCGGGAGACCTCCGGAGTAACGGTGTTCGGCAAGACGCCACCGGCCACCACGGCGCTGGCGGAGGAGTTCCGCGAGGGCCGCGCGCGCAAGCGCTACGTGGCCGCCACGGGGCCGGGGCTGCCCCCATCGGGCACGGTGAATCTGCCGCTGTCGAAGGATCCATCGCGCCCCGGACGCTGGCGCGCGAGCGCCGCGGCCAACGGAGTGCCCGCGCTCACCGACTTCCGCACGCTGTACGCGGGCGAGCACTTCTGCCTGGTGGAACTGCTGCCGCACACTGGGCGCACGCACCAGCTGCGCGCGCACCTCACGGCGCTCCAGGCCCCCATCCTCGGAGATGCCCGCTACGGCGGTGCCGCCCAGGCCGGAGGCCTCTCCGCGCCCCGCTGCCTGCTGCACGCCCAGGCCCTGGAGCTGGCCCACCCCCGCACCGGTCAGCCGCTGCGTGTGGAAGCCCCCATCCCCGAGGACCTCCAGCGCTTCTTCACCGCCGCCAACCTCCCTCCGCCCGGCGGCCCCATCACGCCGCACACAGGAAGTTCACGCCCTCCACCCAGCCGCGGGAAGTGAGGTCCGCGCGGATCTCCTGCCTGGCCCACGGCACGCCCACGCAGACCACCAGCAGCTCCGGGCCTGGCGGCCCCAACTGCTCCGGAGCCACCACGGGGATGCCCTGCACGCGGGTGCCCACCTTGCGCGGGTGCACATCCACGAACCGCTGCACGGCCACGCCCTCCTCGCGCAGGAAGCGGGTGAGCACCAGCCCACTGGGCCCCGCTCCCCACACCGTGCACGGCCGCCCGCCCGCCAGGGGTCCCAGCGCGAGGTACCGCGCCTTCACCCAGGTGAAGCGCTTCACGTCGTAGCGAGGGTCGGTCCGGGTGAGCCGCCCCGCGCTGTCCCGCCAGCGCAGCAGCACCTCCGCCACGTTCCTCAACCCGTACCCCGCGTGAAGCAGCTTCATCCACAGGGCGTAGTCCTCGGGAAAGGGGCCGTGCTCCCAGCCGCCGGTGGCCAC
>DASVVJ010000945.1:0-5850 GCA_036389955.1 Myxococcaceae bacterium | reverse complement strand
TCGAAGCCCGCGTCCGTGCGGCGCACGCCAACCTCCACCAGCGTGCCCCCGTCCGGCACACCCGCGTCGGCCGCACCGGCCCCGCTGGCGGGCAAGGCGCCCAGCGTCAGCACCAGCGCCAGCACCGGCCCCAGCAGCCCGCTTCCGCGGCGGCCTTGCCTCCGTCCTACCGGGTTATTCGCCATGTCCCTTCCGGGGCTCGCGCATGCGGGCATGACGCCAGGGATCCCGAGGCGATGACAAGTCCTTCGGCATTCCCGAGTGGGGAACACGGCACCCTCACCCCCGCCCTCTCCCGGTGGGAGAGGGGGCGCCTGACGCTCAGTACCGGCTGATGATGGCGGTGGCCACCAGGTGCATCAGCTTCAACTGCGGCCGGTTCAGCCGCCGAAGGATCCTCAGCAGCCGCCGCATCTCCGGCGTGTCGTCCAGCCCCTCCGGCACCTCGTCCGCCCAGGGCGAACTCTTCCCCGGGCCGTCGATCGGTGCCATTCCCATCAGCTCGTGGGGCCCGCAGCGCAGCGCCATGCACATGCGCAGCAACGTCGGCACGCTGGGCAGCATCTTCCCACGCTCCATGCGCCCATACACCTCCGTCGCCACGCCGATGCGCTCGGCCACGTCCGCTTGCGTCTGCCCCGCGCGCATCCTCGCCAGCCGGCACCCCTCTCCCACCGTCGTCGCCAGCCGCTTCTCCATCCGCCGCACCGCCAGCGGCAGGGTGGAGGCCTTGCGTCGCGGCTTCCGGCGCCGGGAGGGCAATGCCGCAGAACCTTTCAGGTTGGCTTTCACCACACGAACCTTGTGCTCTTCATCGGGCAGGCCCGGAGTCACGGGGAGTGCCCGCTTCCACGCCGTTGAGGGGTGTGCGTTATAACCTGCCACGTTGGGCACACCTACCCCTATTTGTCAGGTCATGCCCTATTTGGCGGGTTGGGTTCCCGCGCTCCCGCCCGGCATAAGCCCTGGAATTTCCGCTTATACCGTCCCGCTGTGCCGTCCCGCGTCAAAGCTGCCCTGAGAGGTAGGGCTTGGGCCGGGCGGCCAAGCGGGCTCGCCGCCTGTCCCACCCACCTGGTAGGTGACGGCGGGTGGCAAAGCCATCATACTCACCAGGTCATCCTCCCCGTGCCGGAGCGTGGCCATGTCCTCCTTGTCGCCAGAGCCTCCCTCCTCCCCCTGCTCCGAGCCGGTGCTGCGCTTCGGCCGCACCTCTTATGAGCTCGTCCGTCCATTGGGTCCGGCCCGCCATGGCGAGCTGTTCCTCGCCCGGCGTCACGTGGATCAGCGCTTCGGGGGCTACTCCGTCATCAAACGTCCGCTGCCCTCCGAGGACGCCCAGCGCCGGCTCATCGACGAGGCCCGCCTCATCGCGCAGCTGCGCCACCCCAACATCCCCTGCTTCCACCACCTCGAGAGCGAGGGGGACCGGCCCCTGCTCGTGCAGGAGCATGTGCCCGGCTTCCGGCTCGAGGGGCTGCTGGTGGCCGTGGAGCGGTCGCGCCAGCCGCTGTCCGAGGCCTTCGCCTGCTACGTGGCCGCCGAGGTGGCCGATGCCCTTCATCACGCACACACGCTGAATGACGAGCACGGGCGTCCGCTGGGCCTTGTCCACCGCGATGTCACGCCCTACAACATCTTCATCGGCGACCAGGGCCAGGTGCAGCTGCTGGACTTCGGCGCGGCCTGGTCCCGGCTGTCTGGCCGGGTGGGCAGCGAGGGGCCGTCCATCCAGGGCAGCCTCGCCTACGCCTCGCCCGAGCACGTGCGCAGAACCGCGATTGACGGGCGGGCGGATCAATTCTCCCTGGGCATCGTCCTGCTGCAGCTGCTGACCGGGCGCCATCTGTTCGAGGGCGCCGAGCGCTTCGAGGCGCGCCAGCGCCAGCGGCGCCGCCACGAGGACACCGCCACCCACCTGTACGCTCATGAGCTGGCCCGGCGCATCCGCAACTACTCCCAGGAGGAGCTGCAGCAGGCCACCCGCTCGGTGCCCGCGGCGCTCGCGCCCCTGGTCCACCGCGCGCTCGCGCCCGCCTGCGCCGACCGCTTTGACTCGTGTGCCGTGCTGGCCCACGCGCTGCGTGCATACCTGCGGGACAGCCACGAGGCTTTCGGCCGGCAGGACGTGCTGGCCGAACTGGCCGCCCTGCGCTACGTGGCCCTGCGCGTGGCGGCCGGAGAGGCTCCCGAGGAGGCGGCCCGCGAGCGCCTGCTGCCCGAGCCCGCACCTCGCATGGTGCCCCGCGTCATCTCCAGCCGCCTGTCCTCGCGCCTGCGCCGCGTGCCCCGCCGGCGTTGATCATTCGGGTAGCTAACACCCACCCGGCACGCCCACTTCACATGCCCCGCTTTCCGTATGAGGCTGCGCGGTGAACGCGCAACTTTCACCAGGGGCACGGACGCAATGCGGGGCCATCTGCACGTCCTCGTCGTCGAGGACCATGACGACAGCCGGGAGATGTTGGAGGAGCTGCTCTCCGAGCAGGGCTTCGCTGTGGAGAGTGCGGTCAATGGGCTGAAGGCGTGGGAACGGCTGCTGTGCCTGCCGCGCCCGGACGTGGTGCTGCTGGACCTGATGATGCCGGTGATGACGGGGTGGGACCTGATGGCGCGGGTGGAGCAGGAGCCCTCGCTGCGCGGTCTGCCCGTCGTCATCGTCTCGGGCGCGGGCACCACGCGGCCCATTCCGCGCGGCGTGTTTGCCTCCATTCCCAAGCCGCTGGACCTGGGCCTGTTGATGCAGACGCTCGACCGGGTGAGAGCGCGGCGCCAGGAGCCTCCGGCCTCCATGGCCGCCAGCCTCTAGCCCTTGGGCATCAGCACCCGGAAGATGGTGCCCTCCTCCGCATTGGAGCGCACCTCGATGCGGCCTTTGTGCCCCGTCACCACCTGCTCGACGATGTAGAGGCCCAGCCCCAGGCCCGTGCCTCCCGAGGAGGCGCGGCGGAACGGATCGAACAGCGTGGGCACGGCCTCGGCGGGAATGGGCGTGCCCTGGTTGTGCACCTCGAGCACCACCCCGTCCGCGCTCTCGCGCAGCAGGAAGGAGACCGGGGTGTCCGCCGGGCTGTACTGCAGCGCGTTGCTGCCCAGGTTGCTCACCACCTGCACCAGCCGGTCCGCGTCCCACAGGCCCTCGTAGCGCCCCGGCTCCACCGTCAGCCGCACGGTGCGCTCGGGCCAGGCCGCCTCCAGCTCCTCCACCCCCTGGCGCACCACCAGGCGCAGGTCTCCCGCCACCCGCTGAATGGGGATGCCGCCGCCCAGCCGGCCCCGGGTGAAGTCCAGCAGCTCGGAGATCATCCGCTTCATCCGGTCGGACGCCTTGGCGATGCGCGCGGTGATGCGCTGCTCGCGCGCCGGCAGCGCCTCGCTGTGCAAAAGCTGGGTGACGGACAGGTGAATGGCGTTGAGGGGGTTGCGCAGGTCGTGGCTGACAATGCCGATGAGCTTCTCGCCGAACTCGGCGGCCCGGCGCGCGGCGGACTCGGCGCGGCGCAGCGCGCTCACGTCCACGAACGTCACCACGCCGGCGGTGATGCGCCCCTCGCGGTCGCGGATGGGCGCGCTGGAGGTCAGCACCACGGAGCGGGTGCCGTCGCTGCGCTGAAGCTCGATTTCCTCGCCGTTCACCACCTCGCCCTTGAGCAGCGAACGCGCCAGCGGCCACTCCTCGGGGGCATAAGGCTGGCCGTCCAGGTGGAAGCCCGGGTAGAGCGAGTACTCGCCCACGTGCTCGGCGGGAATGAAGGGCACCCCGATGATGCTCGCCAGCCGGCGGTTGCCCATCACCAGCCGTCCACTGGGCGCCTCGGCGAGGATGACGCCCGCGGGCAGCTGATCCAGCACCGCGGCCAGCCGGGCGCGCTCGGCCTCGATGTCCGTCATCAGCCGCTGGCGCTCGGACTCCGCGGCGCGGCGGTGGGTGATGTCCAGGCAGGTGCCCACCCGCTGCACCGTGCGGCCGTGCTCGTCCCGGAACGCGGTGATGTGGGTGAAGACGGGGAAGCGGGTCCCGTCCTTGCGCAGGTGCATGGACTCGTACTCGTGGTGGGGCTTGGACTGGGCGACCGCGATGTGCCGGACCAGGGCGCCGCGCGCCTCGGGGGCCAGGGTGTCCGCCAGCTGCCGGCCGAGCAGCTCCTCACGCGTGTAGCCGTGCATGCGCGCGAAGGCCGGGTTCACGTCCTCGATGACGTCGTCCCCACCGCGCACCAGCACCACGCCCACGCCCAGGTGGGTGAAGATCTCCTCCCAGCGCCTGAGCCGCGAGGCGCTGGCGCGCACCTGGGCCAGCGCCTGCTCGGCCTCGGCGCGCGCGGCCTGCTCGCGCTGGTGGGCCAGCTCCCGGGCCACCATCGACGTGGTGCGCGCCGCCATGGTGCGGAACAGCAGCAGGTCCTCGTCCGAGAACTCGTTGCTGGAGCGGCTGCCCATGTGCGCCACGCCCAGCAGTTCGTTCTCCAGCAGCAGCGGCACTCCATAGAGCGCCCGCAGGCCGCTGTCGCGAAGCGCCTGGCTGCGCACCCGCGGATCCGTGGACGCATCGCGGAGCAGGAGGGGCTGGCGCGTGGCGGCCACCTCGCCGGCGAAGCCCTCGCCCACGCGCAGGCGGAAGCCCGGCTCGAGCGCGACGCCCACCGAGCTCTCCTCCCGGAGGAAATCGCCCTCGCGCAGCAGCACCGTCACCGCGTCCACCACGGGCACCGTCTCGCGCAGCACCTGGAGCAGCCGGGGCAGAAAGGCCGAGAGGTTGGGGCTGCCAATGGCCGCGGCGGAGATGCGGTCCAGCGCCTGGAAGGTGCGCTCACGCGCGCGCAGGTAGCGGCTGATGGAGGCGGAGATGGCCTCGTCCACCGCCTCGTGGAAGACGGTGACCGCCTCGAAGGTGTCATACACCCCTTGCGTCGACCACAACTTGAGCACGCACTGGCGCAGCAGCCGGTACTCCGTCACCACCTGGTTCAGGTCGAAGCCCTCTCCCAGTCGCTCCAGGGCATGGGTGTCCGGCACCGAGCCCAGCCCGCTGGGGACGTGCGCCTCGTGCGGGCGCATCATCATGTCGGAGATGCAATCCAGCAGCAGGGGCAGGTGATCCCTCAACGCCGCGGGCGAGAGGTTCCGGGCGGCGGGAAGCTGGCGCACCTGGGCCTCCCACTCCTGGAGAATGGCGTCACGGTGGGTGCGGAGGAACTCTGCCAGTCGAAGGGGCACGGAGGCGGAGGGTGAAGCTCGGAGAGCAAAAGTGGAGAGTCCGTGTAGGGGACCTCGTGGGTTGGGACAAGTGCTAATTCATGGGCAGGTCTTCCCCTTCGGGAGCCTGCAGTTCCAGCAGGTGCAACAGCCCGTGTACCCGGTCCAGCGCGTAGTGCACGCGGAAGCCCGAGGGCAGGAAGCACGTCCCCGAGGCCGTTTCTCCCGGAACCTGAGAATCCAGACCGAGCAGCGGCCCGGCGAAGATGCTGCCCAGCTCATGCACCACGCGCTCGCGTACCGCCGCGTCGCAGGAGGAGAGCACGCGTACTGCCTCAGGCGTGAGCTGGAGCCGGAAGGCCATCGTGCCATCAGGGTGGGCACCGGTTCCCGAGCGGACAAGCGGGTCCGCCCCACCCCGCCGGGCGGATCGTCCCCCAGCGCACGGTCCAGCGGTGAAGGGGACTCCCCGCGGGGCAGGGCTTCTGCTCGGGCCCTCTCAGCCCGTCGGGTTCGCTGTCCAGTGGAAGTGAAAGAATGCGCGGGGCTGTTGCCTGGAATGGACGACATTGGTTTGAATCCGAGGCCACCATGGCTGTCCAGCGCTTGCTTGTCGTGGATGACGATCCGATGTGGCGCGACTGCCTGGGCGAG
>DASVVJ010000944.1:0-3788 GCA_036389955.1 Myxococcaceae bacterium | reverse complement strand
CCAACGTCATGAAGAAGCGCAACGAGATCGCGATGGTCTCCATCAACAACCTCCGCTAGTAACCAGGGGTTGTTGCACTTCCGGCCTCGTGTGGCCCGCCTCAGGCGGCTCGCACGGGGCCGGTTGCTTTTCGGGGCCTGTCTCCCGCCGACGCACCGCGTCACCCCACGCTGATCCACTCCGAGCCATCACCGGGAGAAAAAAATGGCCGGGAAATGATCGCAGGAAACTCCGGCGGGGGTCGGCCGATAATCAGCTTGTAAGGTTGCTTACCCCACCCCAATCTCTGAAGGAGCCTCCACCATGGACGTTACCTCTACTGCGAACTCTGCCGTTGCCTCTGCCAAGAGCCCCTCCACCAACCTGACCCAGCTGGAGCAGGACACGCTGGCCGGTCTGTCTGGTGACGACTACAAGCGCGCTTACGCGCAGCTGATGCTCCAGAAGCAGCAGGAGACTGTTTCCTTCGTCTCCAACGTCATGAAGAAGCGCAACGAGATCGCGATGGTCTCCATCAACAACCTGCGCTAACTCCAGCTTACCAGTAGCTCTGGTACTCTCGGCCTCGTGTGGCCCGCCTCTGGCGGCCTACACGGGGCCGATTGCTTTTTGCGCCGTGCCCCCGGCTTGCCCTCCACCCGCTCCCTGGAGTTTCGCCCATGCGCCGGTTGTCCCTCACCCTGCTGTGCGCCCTCTGCTACGCCCTGGCGGTGCTCTCGGGCTGTGGTGGCGACGAGGATTCACGGCCCGACAGCGGCACCCCGTACGTACCGCCCATTCCCGACGCGGGGACGCCGGATGCTGGCGCGCCGGACGCGGGGGGGCCGGTGGATCTGATTCCTCCCACGATGACGGGCTCCACGCCCGCGAACGGGGCCATCGCCGTGCCTCCCGAGAGCACCATTTCGGTGACCTTCAGCGAGACGATGAGCGCCGACCGGGGCCTGATGCAGCTCAACCCGGGCAGCCTCCTGCTGCAGGTCAAGCCGGAGAACTGGGACGCGGCCCGTCGCACCGTGACCCTCACCGTCCCGCAGGGCCTGCCCCTGACGAAGACGGTCACCATCAACCTGGTCAACTTCTATGACGTGGCGGGCAACCCCCTGTTTGGCACCAACAGCTTCAGCTTCACGGTGAGCGACGGCCTGCCGCCTCGAGTCACAAAGGCCTCGCCCATCGAGGGTGCCAGCCAGGTCCCCCTGACCACCGCCGCGGTCACCTTCACCTTCAACGAGCCCATGGACACCACCGCGGGCACGCTCACCGCCGGCGGAGGCATCGCCATCGGCACGCCGACCTGGTCCCAGGACAAGCAGGAGCTGAGCGTCCCCGTCTCCGGCCTGGTCTACAACGGCAACTACTCCATCCGGCTCCAGGGCTTCCGCAACCTGATCGGCAAGGCGCTCGATGGGAACGAGTACCTGGGAGACGGCAAGCTGGACTTCGGCACCGGCCCGGACATCACCCCGCCCTGGGTGGCCGAGAGCAGCCCCTCCGAGAACGCCTCGGGCGTGCCGGCCGACAGCACCTCGCTGCTGATCGTCAACTTCAGCGAGCCGATGAGCGCCGTGGGCACCGCGACCCTGGTGAACGTGACCAAAAACACCCGCACCACCCTGTCCGGCCAGTGGGCCACCGACGGCTTCAGCATCACCTATGACGTGCTGGACCGCCTGACCGCGGGATCCACGCTGCGTGTGGAGTTCGTCGGGTTCAAGGACAAGGTGAACAACGCGCTCGACCTGACGCACCCGTACCTGGTGGACGGCAAGCTCGACTTCAGCACGGCGATCGACACCGCCCGGCCCGCGGTCATCGCCGCGAACCCCACCGAGGGCACACTCGACGTCTACCCGAACGAGGTCTACCTCAAGCCCGGCAGCCCGGCGACCACCGGACTGCGGAAGATCGTCACGCTCCAGTTCAACGAGCCGATGAAGCAAAGCATCACCACGGCCACGCTCACCGCCCCCACGGAGAGCACGGTGCCGGCGCGCACGCTCACCGGAACGTGGGCCAACAACGGCCGCACGTTGACCTTCGTCATCGAGCCCCCGGCCACGGGAGGGCCTCCGCTGGCGCAGCTGCGTAGGTACGCCCTGGATGTGACCAACCACCAGGACCTGTCCAACAACCCGCTCGACACCACCCACCCGCTGCTGCGCGACGGCAAGCTCGACTTCGACACGGGCGGGAATGACCCGGTGCTCAACCTGGCGTGCGAGGACATGCTGCTCAAGACGGTGACGCCTGTCACCGCCACCAGCTCGGCCACCGCCGGGACGCCGCGCACGGACGTGCTCCGTCAGCGCTACGAGGTGACCCTGCCCGCCAACGGAGCCCAGTTCCAGGGCTTTACCCGGTTCCAGCCCGGCACCAACGCCCGCTACTCGGCGTTCCTCAGCAAGGACACCCTCACGGTGCTGACGGACGCGACCACCGGGGCCTTCGTGGACGTGACCCAGGGCGCCACGCCCGCCGCGTGCCCCGGCCACATCACCTACCGCGTCGACTTCGGCCGCACGCCCAACCCCGAGCTACGCATGCGCTTCGGGCCCGCGACGGAGCAGAAGTTCCAGCTCGTCACCCACGGCACGCTCTGAGCCGGGGCGCTCCTCCGTCCGCCTTCCTCACGGAGTGGCGGACGGGTTGCGCACCTCGAGCTCCAGCTCGTGGATGGCCAGCTCCGGGTACGGCGTGTTGAACGTGGACGTCACCGAGCTGGCATAGGAACCGGTGTTCCTCACCCGGAGCAGCATCGGCTTGGCCTGCCCGCCCGGCGGCGCGTGGCGCGCGGTGATGACGTAGCGGCCCAGCGGAATATCCCTCACCTGGTCCGAGCCCGACTCGGGCCTGCCGGTCACCGGCTGTCCGGTGCTGCCGTCCACCAGGGGACCGTCGGGCGTGAAGGTGAGCTCGACCTCATTCAGCTCGTAGAACGGGCCGTCATCCCCCAGCGCGCGGTAGACCGTGGCCGTGGCGCCGTAGAAACGGTTGGCCTCGGGGCGTGCGCCCGACAGCTTCCAGGTGAAGTTGCGGATCGCGCCCTCCGTGCCCGTGAAGCCGTTGGGGTTGTCCGGGTGCAGATCGAACTTGTAGTTGCGGCCCTGGAACTGGCGCTCCAGCTGCACGGTGACCTTCCAACCCCCGTTGGGCACCTCGGCCCGGTAGCGCCCGTCCTGCCCCGTGGTGGCGTACACGTACGAGGCCTGGAACACGGTGTTCTCCACCACGACCTTGAGGTTCGCCAGGGGCTTGCCCTGGGTGTCCACCACCAGCCCCTTCACCACCCCGGCCTCGACGCCCGAGTTGCCCCCGTTGGGACCGCCTCCACCCGGCTTGTCCTCGGCACAGGCCACCCCGGCCACGACGACCCAGAGGATCACCACTCCACGCAGCAGCTTGTTCATGCAGTCCACCTCGGTTGAACCCGGCTCCGAGTGTGCCCTCCCCCGTCCCGGCCGCCAGCGGAAATTCGCGGAAAAATCAGGGACGCAACTTCTGGAGGGGTCCGTCCCATAATCTATTTGTAAGGGTTGCTGACCAAATCACCCCACTTCCTCTGGAGCATCTGCCATGGACGTTACCTCGACCGCGAACTCTGCCGTTGCCTCTGCCAAGAGCCCCTCCACCAACCTGACCCAGCTGGAGCAGGACACGCTGGCTGGCCTCTCCGGTGACGACTACAAGCGCGCCTACGCGCAGCTGATGCTCCAGAAGCAGCAGGAGACCGTTTCCTTCGTCTCCAACGTGATGAAGAAGCGCAACGAGATCGCGATGGTCTCCAT
>DASVVJ010000943.1:0-4009 GCA_036389955.1 Myxococcaceae bacterium | reverse complement strand
TGTCCAGTACTCCTCTGACCCGCCGCCTCTTCTCTCCTCTGGCTTTCACACCTCTCTACCAACCACGCCTTACCCACCGAGTCGATCGTTTTGCTACCTACCTCCCACGTCCTCCCACCCTCTTTTTCGACGGTCTGACAGTAGGACAGGTTCGCGCCGACCCTCACCGGACCCTAGCGCCTTCGCGGGCACCCCTGCTTGCGTCGATCCAAGAGGTCAGCTCCAGGTATCTCTCCTGACAGATAACTGCGCGGACAGATACCTCGTTGTCCTTCCGCTCTACCGCGCTGCCCGCTCCGCCCGGCGGTAGCGCCGGGCTTTGAGGCCCAGCCACACGCTCACTGCCAGCAGCACCACGCCCACGCTGGTGAATGACGCCCCCACGATCGCCGAGCCCCGCCGCTGATCGTGAAAGAGGGCGAAGCCCGGGGCCATCCCATTGGCGCGGAAGTCATTCACCGTCCGCACCGTGCCCTCGGCCTTCTCCTGATCATCCATCCACCGGTGGCAGAGCGGGAACTTGCCTCGCGTCGTCCCCAGCACCGGGCGGTAGACCATCGCGCCACCCCGGCGGGTGGTGCGGTTGCGCTCCAGCGTGGCGCCCTGAAGCTCCTGCGCCGTGAAGCTCTCCACGCGCTCGCTCGACAGCCAGCTCCGGTGCACCAGCGTGCACGGGCCACCCGCTGCGCAGTCCAGCTCCACCCGGCCCTTCAAATTGAACATCATCCAGCCAAAGACGAGGAACGGCCCGCCCAGCAGCACGAAGGCCACCGCGCCAATCGTCGTGGACCGGGCCCGGGACGGCGGTGCCTCGCCGCTCGGAGCGCCCTGAGGTGCGGAGTCAGTCACAGCCCTGTCATAGACCCGAGGGCGCGCCGGGGCACCTGGAAATCGCGGGCCTGCGCCGCCCACTGGAGGACCGTGGCGGCGGCCGACTGTTCACCCGTGGGCCCTGCCCTGCTTCAACCGCTGCATCCCACGCGCGCAAGCGGCATCTACCCCCGACCCGGAAGGGAAGCGCCGTCCAGGAGGAGGACCATGAAGGCCGTTGCCGTCTTCCCGAAGTCCCGAGAGCTGCGCGTCATCAACGACGCCCCCGAGCCACGCCTGCGCTCCCGCACGCAGGTCCGGGTGCGCACGCTGGAGGTGGGCGTGTGCGGCACGGACAAGGAGATCATCGACTTCCGCCACGGCGCCCCGCCCGAGGGCGAGGACTTCCTCATCCTGGGCCACGAGGCGCTGGGCGAAGTCGTGGAGGTAGGCGAAGGGGTTCCAGGCCTCAAGCCGGGAGACCTGGTGGTGCCCCGGGTGCGCCGTCCGTGCCCGCATGAGCGCTGCCCCGCGTGCCGGCACGGCTACCCGGACTTCTGCGTGACGGGGGACTACACCGAGCGGGGCATCCAGAAAGCGCACGGCTTCTGCGCCGAGTTCTTCGTGGAGGACGCCGCGTACCTGCACCGGGTGCCCGCGCACCTGCGTCCGGTGGCGGTGCTCACCGAGCCGCTCACCGTGGCCGAGAAGGCCCTGCGCGAGCTGGAGCACCTGAAGGAGCGCCTGCCCTGGGACACGAAGCCCGGGCGCGCGGTGGTGCTGGGCGCGGGCCCGGTGGGACTGCTCGGAGCCATGGCGCTGTTGCGCGCGGGCTACACCACCACGGTGTACTCGCGCTCGCCCAAGCCGAACGAGAAGGCCGAGGCGGCCGAGGCCCTGGGCGCACCGTACCTCTCCTCGAAGGAGGTGCCGGTGGAGGAGCTCGAGAAGCGCGCGGGCCCGGTGGACGTGGTGTACGAGGCGGCGGGAGCCTCCAAGGCGGCCTTCGACGTGCTGAGCGTGCTGGGTCCCAACGGGGTGTTCATCTTCACCGGAGTACCGGGGCGCAAGGAACCGCTGCAGCTGGAGGGCGCGGAGCTGCTCAAGCAACTGGTGCTGAACAACCAGGTGGTGCTGGGCACGGTGAACGCGGCGGACACGGACTTCGAGGCGGCCCTGGAGGACCTGGAGCGCTTCGGCAAGCGCTGGCCCGGCCAGCTCGAGCGGCTCATCACCCAGCGCCACCCGCCCGAGGACTTCCAGAAGGTCGTCTCCGGGAAGACCGGCGGCATCAAGCACGTCATCACCTTCAAGTGAGGAGCAGCCCTATGGCCGCGGTCCCGGTTCCCATCGAGAACCACGGAGTCATCGGAGACCTTCGCACGGTGGCGCTGGTGGGAACGGATGGCACGTTGGACTGGCTGTGCTTTCCGCACTTCGACAGCCCGAGCGTCTTCGCGGCGCTGTTGGATCCCCAGCGCGGAGGACACTTCCGCATTCGCCCCGAGCCGGACGGGGTGGTGCGCAAGCAGTTCTACTGGCCGGACACGAACGTGCTGGTAACGCGCTTCTACACACCGGACGGCGTGGGAGAGCTCATCGACTTCATGCCCATGGGCGCGGCCGCCGAGCGCGAGCACGCGCGCGAGGTGCTGCGGCGGGTCCGGGTGGTGCGCGGGAGCATGGCCTTCCAGTTGGAGTGCTTCCCGGCGTTCAACTACGCGAGGGACACGCACACCACGCGGGTGATTCCGGGAGGCGCCAGCTTCGTCTCCGAGAAGCTGAGCCTGACGCTGGCCTCGCGGGTGCCACTGACGGCCTCGGAGCGGGGAGTGACGGCGCGGTTCGAGCTGTCCGAGGGCCAGTCCGAGGTGTTCACCCTGCGCGAGGGCGCGCCGCACTCGTGCAGCGACACGGTGCACAGCCACGAGTCCGCCGAGGTGCTGTTCCGGCACACGGTGAACTACTGGCGGCACTGGCTGTCGAAGTGCACGTACACGGGCCGCTGGCGCGAGGTGGTGCACCGCTCGGCGCTGGCGCTCAAGCTGCTCACCTTCGAGCCCACCGGCGCCATCGTCGCCGCGCCCACCTGCAGCCTGCCCGAGTCCCCGGGCGGCGTGCGCAACTGGGACTACCGCTACGTGTGGATCCGGGACGCGGCCTTCACCGTCTACGCCTTCCTGCGCGTGGGCTTCAAGGAGGAGGCAGCCGCCTTCATGCGCTGGCTGGAGGCGCGCTGCGCGGAGCTGGCCGACGACTCGCCGCTCGCGCTCATGTACGGCATCGACGGCAGCCCGGTGCCGGTGGAGGAGGAGCTGAAGCACCTGAGCGGCTACGGCGGCGCGCGGCCGGTGCGCATTGGCAACGCGGCGGCGGACCAGCTCCAGCTGGACATCTACGGCGAGCTGATGGACTCGGTGTACCTGTACAACAAGCACGGCGCGCCCATCAGCTACGACTTGTGGAGACACCTGCGGCGGCTGGTGGACTGGGTGTGCGACCACTGGAAGGAGAAGGACGAGGGCATCTGGGAGGTGCGCGGAGGCCGCCGGCACTTCGTGTACTCGAAGCTGATGTGCTGGGTGGCGGTGGACCGGGCCCTCCGGCTGGCGGACAAGCGCAGCTTCCCGGCGGACCGGGCCCGGTGGCTGACGGTGCGCGACGCCATCTTCGAGGAGATCATGCAGAAGGGCTTCAGCACCGAGCGCGGGGCCTTCATCCAGGCCTACGGGCGCGAGTCGCTGGACGCGGCGAACCTTCTGATGCCACTGGTGTTCTTCCTGTCCCCGGTGGATCCGCGGATGATCAGCACCCTGGAGGCGATGAACCGGTCCCCGGAGAAGAGAGGCCTGGTGTCCGACGGCCTGGTGTTCCGCTACGACATGGACGCGACGCTGGACGGCATCGAGGGCCGCGAGGGTACCTTCAACCTGTGCAGCTTCTGGCTGGTGGAGGCGCTCACGCGGGCCAGCGTGTCCCACCCCCGGTACCTCGAAGAGGCCCGGCTGACCTTCGAGCGGATGCTGGGCTACGCCAACCACGTGGGGCTGTATGCCGAGCAGACAGGGGCCTCGGGCGAGGCGCTGGGCAACTTCCCCCAGGCGCTCACGCACCTGTCGCTGATCAGCGCCGCGTACAACCTGGACCGGACCCTCGGCAGGCACGGCTGAGCCGCCGGGCGCTCACTTCTCCTGGAGCC
>DASVVJ010000942.1:0-6477 GCA_036389955.1 Myxococcaceae bacterium | reverse complement strand
ACGCTGCCCGAGACGGTGCGGGCCTACTCGCGGCTGGCGCCGGGAGATACCATTGCGCCCGAGGAGCTCACCCGGGTGGAGCGGCGGCTGCTCACCACGGGCCTCTTCAAGGAGGTGCGGGTGAGCACCCAGTCCACGGTTCCGGGCCGGGTGAAGGTGCTGCTGCAGGTGGAGGACAAGGCCTCGTGGGTGATTGCGCCCACCTTCGCGGTGTCGAACGGGAACATCGGCGGCGGCGTGCTGTACGCCGAGAGCAACCTGTGGGGCCGCAGCAAGAAGTTCGTCGCGGCGGCGCAGGTGAGCACCGCGGAGACGGGCCTGTTCGTGGGCTTCCTGGATCCGAATCTCTTCGGCTGGCCGCCGCTGCGCTTCAGCGCCGAGGCGCAGATCCGCAGCGACCGGGTGGAGGAGTTCCAGCCGGGTGCGAGCGATGACACGCCGGACCTGGCCCGCCGCACGCGGCTCAACTCGGCCCACACGGCCGCCGAACTGTCGGCGATGATCTACGAGCGGGTGCGCGTGGCGGCGAAGTACCGGCTGATGTTCATCGACGCCTACTCGCCGGCCGAGGACATGCCGGTGACGGAGCCCGCCTTCGAGCCGGGTTCGATCCAGCGCGACGCCTCGCTGCGGCTGATGGTGGGCATCGACACGCGGCAGAACCTGCACGCGGTGATGGAGGGCATCAACGTCGAGGGCGCGGTGGAGTGGTCGGACCCGGGGGTGTGGAGCAACTTCCGCTACAAGCGCTTCGGGCTGCTGTACCGGCACGGGCTGCGCTTCTTCGAGGAGCACAACCTGGTGCTGCGCGGCGAGGCGGTGGCGGGCACGGACCTGCCGTTCCACCAGGAGCTGGTGTCCGGCGGCAACTCGCTGCGCGGCTACGTGTACCGGCAGTTCCGCGGTGACACCCGGCTGTCGCTCACGGCCGAGTACCACTTCCCGCTCTTCACCATCAAATCGCTGGCCTTCCGCGGCGTGGGCTTCTCGGACACGGGCCTGCTGATGTGGCGCAAGATTCCCGCGGACCGGCAGCTGCGGGACATCAACGGCCGGGTGGTGCGCGGCTACCTGCCCAAGGCGGAGGACGGACTGGGCGGCGCCACGATGGCGCAGGGCGTGGGCGTGGGCCTGCGCCTGTACCTGCGCAGCGTCGTGCTGCCGCTGGTGGGCGTGGACGTAGCGTACGGCGTCAACGCCAACGAGTTCCGCTTCTACCTGGTGGCGGGCGTCAGCCCCGGCTGAGCATTGCGGCGGCTCAGAGCGCGTCGGTCTCCACCCAGCCCTCGTTGCCCTGCTCGTCGCGCACGCGCGTGTAGCTGTCCTTCTTCTCGAGCACGCGCACCTTCGCGCCGCTTCCCAGCCACTGGGTCGTCACATTGGCCGCGTCCACCGGCGCGGCGCTCGGCGCGGGCGCCGACTGCAGCATCACCCGCGGATTGACGACGACATAGGACACGCCCGCGCGCTTGAGCACCTGGTCCATGTGGTCCGCGGAACCGGAGACGACGACCACCGAAGCGTGACGCACTTCCTCCGCGTTGGGCTTGGCGAGAGCAGCCGGAGCCGCCAGCAACACAGCGAGAGCCAGGAGCAGTTTGCGCATGGAGCCCTGCAATGCGTCACGACTTGGGAAGGTTTTTGCTGCTCATTAATCCGATGAAAAAGGGGCGACAACTTTCCCACACAGGCTCACGAGAACTTCTATGAACCTTCACTTCGGAGCAAACCTCCCATGTCCCAGATCCCCTCGAAGTCGATCCTCCCCGGTGGCTTCTATCCCCCGACGCGCCCCACGCCTCGCCCCGAGCTGCCGCGCCCCACGCCGGTGCCCCTGCCGAGCCCCAGCCCGTTCCCCGGCCCGATCGCGGGACCGTTCCCCGGCCCTGTTCCGCTGCCGAACCCCGGTCCGTTCCCCTCGCCGTTCCCCTCGCCGTTCCCCACGCCTCCCTCGATCAAGGACCGCCTGCTCACCCGTGATCGCTCGGCGGCGCTGGCGGATCGCCAGGCCGATCAGCTCGAGGACATCCAGCAAGGCGTGCGCAACGGCACCGTCTCGCAGGACGAGGCCGAGCAGCTGCTGAAGCAGCAGGCCAAGGTCTCCGATGCGACGGCCCGCGCCACGTCGGACGGTGTCATCACCCAGGCCGAGGCCGCGCAGATCCGCCGGCTCCAGGCCCAGGCCGATAACAGCATCTTCGAGGCCACCACCAGCCGTGAGTTCCGGCCGTCGGTGCAGGACCCGGCGCTCACCGAGCGTCAGGCGCAGCAGATCGCCACCATCGCCGAGGGCGTGCGCAACGGCACCCTCACCGGCGCCGAGGCCCGCACGCTGCTGCGTGAGCAGGTGGGCATCGCTCAGTCGATTGACCGGGCGCAGGACGGCTTCGGCAACGACCCGTGGGCCAACATCGAGGTGATGCTGCGCCAGTGGATGGCGGGCAACAACATCCAGCGCGAGAAGAGCGACTTCCAGCAGGCCCCGCACGGCCGCCGGATCAACTTCCCCATCAACATCTTCTAAACCCGAGCGCAGTGCCAGAGACCTCCGTGCCCTCTCCTCGGAGACGAGCACGGAGGTTTCTGCGTCTTTGACCAGGCCTTCGAGCCGCGCACCTGAGCCACCATTCCCTCTATGCTGCGGCCATGGCTAACGGCGCCAACACCTTCAAGGCCAGATCTCTGCTCAAGAGCGAGGGGGCCGACTACACCCTCATCACCGTGAAGGAACACCGCGCCGCCCTGCTGCGCGGAGACACCTTCCTCGGCGTGGCGGCCGCGATCAGCCGCACCGAGTTCGCCGTGCTGCTGCTGCCGGGCGTCACTCTGCTGCGCACCCGCAAGGCGGACACCCACGTGGGCGAGGCGCTGTTCGCCGAGGTTCAGATTCTGCGCGAGAAGCTGGTGCTCACCGTCAACGTCGAGTGGCGTGACGTCTCCCTCACGTCCCAGCAGTGGCGCGAGGCCTTCGCCGATGACATGGCCATCGAGATGGAGTCCGAGGCCTTCCGCGAGAAGCTCCAATTCCTGGACATTCCCCCCGCGTTCCGCGAGCTGCCGGACCGGGTGGCGCGCCGCTACGTCCACCGCGACAGCACCTCGCGGCTGTTCCAGGACGTGTGGCTCGGGGTGGCGCAGGTCAACTTCGAGGTGATGGCCTCCGTCGACAACCCCGGCACCCCGTCCCACCGCAGCCTGGACGTGCTCGTCGAGCAGGCCGAGGCCTTCGTGGACCGGGACATCCTGCGCTCCTGGACCGGCATCGAGCCGCAGTAGAAAGAGCTCCCCATGTCCCTTCTGGAAACCCACCCCCAGCTACGCCGTGCCGCCGAAGTGCTCCGCTCCGCCCAGGCGCTCCTCATTGGAGCGGGGGCGGGCATGGGCGTGGACTCGGGCTTGCCGGACTTCCGCGGCACCCAGGGCTTCTGGCGGGCCTACCCCGCCTACGCGAAGCTGGGCCTCGACTTCGCCTCCATGGCCAACCCCCAGTGGTTCCAGAAGGACCCTGAGTTCGCCTGGGGCTTCTACGGCCACCGGCTGGGGCTGTACCGGTCAACCCTTCCCCACGCCGGCTTCGGGCTGCTGCGCGGCTGGGCCTCGCGCATGAAGCATGGCGCCTTCGTCTTCACCTCCAACGTGGACGGGCAGTTCCAGAAGGCAGGCTTCCCCGAGGACCGCGTCTGCGAGGTCCACGGCTCCATCCACCACGTGCAGTGCCTGGGAGACTGCGAGGGCATCACCCCGGCCACGCCCTACTCCGTGGAGGTGGATCCGGAGAGCTTCCGCGCCCGGCCTCCGCTGCCCACGTGCGGACGCTGTGGCGCGCTCTTGCGGCCCAACATCCTCATGTTCGGGGACTGGGAGTGGAACGCCTCACGCACGAATGAACAGCAGCAGCGGCTCAACACCTGGCTCAAGGCCGTGGATCCCGGCTCGCTGGTGATCATCGAGTGCGGAGCGGGGACGGCGATCCCCTCGGTGCGCAACTTCAGCGAGCGCGCGGCGGCCCTGCGGCACGGCACATTGATCCGCATCAACGTGCGCGAGCCCGAGGTCCCCGCGGGGGGCATCAGCCTCCCCCTGCGGGCGCTCGAGGCGTTGAGTGCCCTCTCGGAAGAGCTGGAGCGGAAGTAACTCCGCTCCCCGAGCTCAGCCGAAGATGGACTTCCAGAGCTTCTTGGCTCCGTCCGCCACGGTGTTGGCGGCGTTGCTCACCCAGTTGCCCACGTTGCTGGCGGCGTTGCTCACCCAGCTGCCCACGGACTTGATGCCGTTCCACACGTTCTCCGCCGTGTTGGTCACGTTGGAGAGCAGGTTGGCGATGCCGCGAGCGAAGCCCGACTTGAGGGTGCTCCAGAAGCTGCTCTTGGGCAGCTGGATGTCGTTGACGTTGCGCGTCTGCCCGTCGCCGCCCACCACGTTGCGGCCATCGTTGGGCACCGCGGTGATCATCACGTTGTTGAGGCCGGTGGGCACGCCGCCCAGCTTGAGGTTGTCCCACTGCTGCTGGAACTTCTCGGCGGACATCGGGTAGCGCTCACCGCCCGCGCTGTCGGCGATGATCAGCTCGGAGATGTTCCCGTTGGCGTCGCGGTTGTAGCCCGTCACCGTCACGTAGTGCAGGGTGGCGTTGTTGTCCTCGTCTGGGTCAATGAGGACGATCGGCGGCGCGCCCTGGTCGATCATGCTCGCGATGTCATTCAGGTTGGCGTCCGCCTTGAGCGAAGCGCGCATCCCGTTGTCGCGGGCGTACTCCACCAGCTTGTCCGGCGCGGTGAACATCTCGAACGCGCGGATGTCGTCGTCGATCTGGTCGTGGTTCCGGGGCATGCCCCAGTGGGTCATCACGTTGGCCAGCGACGTGGTGCCGCAGGCGTTGGTGTTGCCCTGGTCCTGGGGAATCACGCCCAGGTCATTGGCGGACAGCTTGGGCTCCCCATTGGGCAGCGTGCCGAAGCCGTTGGCGGGGGTGCTGGGAGCGCCACCACCGAAGATGCCCTTGAAGCTCGAGAGTCCCGAGAAGCCCGTCGCACGGACGGCCTCGGCCACCTTCGCCGGCTGGGTGGCGGCGGCGGGACGGATCTCCTCCTGAGTACGGAGGCGAAGGGGGGTGGCGGACTCGCGAATTCTGGTCATGGGTTATCTCCGGGCAAGTGCTCCTACTCCGTTATCGGCCCAGGTGGGGCGGAAGTTGCCTAGTGTGGGGCGCGCACCACGGTCCCGCCGGATTCGGTCACCCAGTAGAGCTGGCCGCCATGCACCAGCAGCCCCGTGGGCTCGGACTGCTCGCCGGCGAAGGTCTCCGGCTTTCCTCCCGAGCGCGTCATGCGCCGGATGGTGCCGTCCTTGCTGCCGGTGGCCCAGTAGAGGAAGGAGCCGGCCACCGCCACGGAGTGGGGACGCGTCTCTCCATCCGCCAGCTTCTCGCGGGGGCCGCCCGCCAGGGGCACCCGGTGCACGCCGCCGGAGAAGGTGGTCCAGTACACGTGCGTGTCATCGAGCGCCAGGCTGGTGGCGTTGAGGTCTCCATCCGCGAGGAGCTCTTCCTCCCCGCCCGCCAGCGGCGCGCGGCGGATGCTGCCATCGCTGCTGGCCCAGTACACGTGGGTGGCGCTGGTGGCGATGTCCTTCGAGCCGCTGGGCTTCTGGCTCACCGCCGTGGCGGCGCCTCCAGCGAGCGGCACCTTCATCACCAGCGAGAAGCCATCGGCCCAGAAGAGGGTGTCCCCCGCCACGGCCACGTCCTCGAGGTCCGGCTGGTTGGTGGCCACCACCGTGGCCTCACCGCCTGCGAGCGGGGCCTTCATGACCGACCTGTCGCCGCGGTTGGCCCAGTACACATGGGAGGGGCTGAGCGCGAGCTTCCGGGGCTGGGTCAGGCCCGAGACGAGCCGCTCCGGCGTGCCTCCCGAAAGGGGCATGCGCATCAGCTCGCCCCCGGTGGTGTTGGTCCAGTACAGGTGCGTGCCGTCGGTGGCGAGCGCCGAGGGCCCCGCCTGGCCCGTGGCGAGCACCGTCTCGGGCCGGGGCCCCGAGGTGGTACAGGCCGTGGCGAGCAGCAGCACCGCGGCCAGCGCGGCACGGGCGAGCATGCGCATGAGGCTCCTCTAGCTGGCGCCGCGGCCGGTGACCACCACGGGCACGGTCTTCAGGATGAGGCTCAGGTCCGTCAGCAGCGTCCAGTTATCGATGTACTGCATGTCCAGGTACATCCACTCCTCGAAGGAGATCTGGTTGCGGCCGGAGACCTGCCAGATGCAGGTGAGGCCCGGACGCACGGACAGGCGGCGGCGCTGCCAGGCGGCGTACTTCTCCACCTCCTTGGGCACCGGCGGACGGGGGCCCACCACGCTCATCTCACCGCGCAGCACGTTGAGCAGCTGGGGCAGCTCATCGATGGAGTACTTGCGGATGAAGCGGCCAATGCCGGTGATGCGCGGGTCGTTCTTCATCTTGAAGACGGGGCCGGTCTGCTCG
>DASVVJ010000941.1:0-1730 GCA_036389955.1 Myxococcaceae bacterium | reverse complement strand
CCTCGCGCGCGGCGGGCCTGCGTCAAGTGGCGTGTCATGCTCAGGGACCTCCTCGGTAGCCCCGCTCGCGCAGCTCGCGGTAGGCCTCGGCCGCCCAGGGCGCGCCCACCTCGCCCAACGTCCTGGGCACGTCATCCTCGCCCTGCACGTCCACATCCACGGGCACCAGCGTGGCGCGCCAGTAGGGGTTGAGCAGGTTGGGCGGCTCCTTCCAATGATCGTAGCGGTGGTAGTACGCGATGCCCGCCGAGAGCGCCGTCTGCCTGCTGATGTCCATGCCGCCGTTGATGGGGCTCAGGTTGAGCCCGCGGTTGTCGAACTCCGTGCCGTCGCCGCCGCGCAGGAAGCGGAAGTTGAAGTCCAGGTTCCACGGCTCCTGCCCGTTGCGCTTGCGCAAGTCACGCTGGATCACCGCGTAGCTCTTCGGCTGGCCCCAGTTGTCCAGCGGCACCACGAGCCGCAGCGGGTTGTAGTCCACGAACAGCGGCCAGATGCCCGGGCAGCGCACGCACGTGCCCAGGGTGTGGCGCTCCTGCTCCTCGGCGGGATCACCGCCGGGGCTCCAGCGGTGCTCGTCCGAGTCATCATTCTCGTCCGTGGACTTCACGTGGGCCTGCACCCCCGTCGAGGCGCCAGGGGACGAAACAGGGCATGGGGGCTGGCCCCGGTTGAACACCACCGCGTTGGTACCAGGCGCGCCCGCGCCCGGGCCGTGATCGTCCGCCCACGCGAAGGCGCCGCTGGGCTGCAGGTTGCCGTGGTTCTCGCTGCTGGCGAAGTAGGCGCTGCCGCCGTTGGTGGCTGTCACCGCGTCCCGCTGAGGAATCTGCTGCTTCAGCTGCCGGGTGAGCACCGCGGCTCCGTTCGAGCGCCGGGTGACGAACTGGAAGCCGCGCGAGCCCATGCCCGCGTACACGTGGTGGCCGTTGAGCACATCCACCGGCAGCATGGCGCCAAAGGGCCCCGCCTCGCGCAGCGACACGTCATCGCCGGACGAGGGCGCGTCCCACTCTCTGGGCCAGCGGCTGCCCTGCTTGGCCTTGTCCACGATGGACGAGGCGATGCTCTGATCGTTGAGTTCGGCCTGCATCCGGACCCACCGCTCGGTCTGCGCGCCGAAGAGCGCCGCCGCCGCGCCCTGCAGGTGCTTCACCTGCGTGCCCGCCGCCTGGTCCAGGCTCTCCCACCGCTGCTTGAGCTGCTGCTGGTGCTGGTCCAGCTTGTCGCGCGTCTCGTCGATGTCCTCGATGGCCCGCTTGGCGCACTTGCACAGCGCCTTGCAGTCGCCGCGGGGCTTCACGCACATGCCGCAGCTGAGGATGATGAGCTCGTAGGGCAGCTTGGACTTGTTGTACGACTTGCGCGTGGCCTCCACCTGGGCGCGGTAGTAGCTGCTCCAGCTGATCAGGCTCTGCACCCCGGCCATGGACACCATGTGGCCGATCTGCGCCCGGCTCATCAGCGCGATCTCGTTATAGGTGCGCGCCACGACGACCGAGCTGCTGTAGGCCGCCGCGTCCGCCACCGCCTGCAGCTCCATCTTCTCCTTGGCCTTCACGCCGATGGTGAGCGTGACGGTGACCAGCAGCGTCAGCAGCAGCAGCGTGAGTGCGAAGAGCACCAGCGTCTGGCCACGATGGAGCGCACGCATGTTCACAGCTCCTCCGGAGCGGGTGGGCAGTTCTTGGTCTGGAAGTACCGGCCTTGCGCTGGCGTCATCATCCGCAGCG
>DASVVJ010000940.1:0-13434 GCA_036389955.1 Myxococcaceae bacterium | reverse complement strand
TCATGCGAAGCGACACCCACAGCTCGCGCGTCATCGCCGGAGCGTCAGGCGGCCTGTTCGCGCGCATGGCCGTCGATGCCTTCCTGGGGATCAACCTCCTGCGCGGTGAGGACAAGTACCGCAACGCGGTCATCGCCCGCACCACCCTGGGTCTGCTCGTCTTCGGCGGGCTGGCACTCTGGGCCAGGGATTGGGTGCAGGCCGCGGTGCAGGTCGCGTTCTGTGGAGGTCTGCTGCTGGTGCTCTTCGGTGAGCACAGCCCGTGGCGCCGGTGGTGCGGCCTTGCCGCCGTCGGGGCCTGCTTCCTGGTGGACTCCACCAGCCTGTACCGGCTGGCGACCTGGCGTCCCCGCCGAGCTGAGCTTCACTCTCCTCGAATCGAGCTGGCGTCGGTGGACAGGCCGCGCAGGACAGCGACCTGGCCAGGGGCAGCAGCCCGCTAATACCAGTGGGCGTCGAGCATCATGAGGTCCTCCCCGGGCCCACCCGTGCTCGGGTGTCATCCGCTCGAACTCGGAGGCCGCTCTCAGGAAGTCCCGTGCCGTCCAGAAGGAGCCTCGCGTCATCGGGTTCCTGGAGCCGCAGCCGTTCGCGGCACCCGAGCCTCCTTAAGGGGAACGCGAAGTGCCGACATGAATGCTAGCATTCACGTCATGGGCTTTTTTGAGCGGATGCACCGTCATGAGGCACGGCGTGCTTTCCAGGAGATCGCTCGCGTTCAGGAGATCATCGCGGCCCATCATCCGCTCTTTCCCGAAGAAGCCGTCTGGGAGGCGCTCGAGCGCACGCCAGCGCCTCCGTTGCCCGGTGTCATCCATACCTGGTTGTACTCGCCGATCCGGCCACGCCGACGGCCCTATGGCATGACATTCACCATCGAGAGCCGGTTTCTTGGGGTCGATGCCCACCGGGCCTATTATCCCATCGTTCTCCCAAGCGGCCGCGTCGCCCTCGGCGTTCCTCCGGACTTCAGCCGCGAGGTCTCCTCGCTCCTCAACCGGTTCGCGACAGAGCGCCTCTTTGGGGAGTGCGGCTGGAACTTCCCGGCGGATCTGGCTCATCCCGAAGCGTTCACCGCGCTGACCGACATGCTCACCAGCGGTGGGTACCACTGGCGGTGGAACCCGGCTCCCCCTGCCGAGTCTCCAGGCAGCGCCTCCGGCAGCCTTCTCCTCACCGATCCATCAAGCCCGGAGCCCACTGCTTCTCTGCGGTGGGCCCCGCGAAGGCTGTGGCTCGAATGGGCCATGTGATACCCGCTGTCATGGGCTCGTAGCCTGAGCAGGATAGAGCGCGTCCAGCGCCTTGTGCCTGGCCTCAAGCCGGCGCAACTGCCAGTAGACAAATAAAGTGACCAGGATCGCGTCGCGTATGAGGGCAGGTAGCCGCTGCGTCCAGTTTCCCAACGAGGCGTAGGCGAGCCAGGGGGACAGCAGAAACTCCAACAAGCCCATCAGCTTGTCCGAGAGCTTTGGCGCATGCTTCATCGCAGCTCGCGCCCCGTACGCATATGCCACCATTTCGTTGATGTGAGCCCACAGATCGAACTTGAGCCCCCCCCTGGAGGCTCTCCCCGCGAGGGTGGGAAACTGCTGGGCCATGCGTGCATGCCGCGCTTCATGAAAGACAACGTTTATCTTCTGCGCTTGAGACATCTCCTTGGCCTTGATCGCGATCTCCCCGAACTTACCCGCCCAAGCATCGAATGTACCCTCGGCGGTACCTGGCATCTTACCGACTCGGATCTCAGGCATCGTCCTTGGGTGGGCTTTCAGCTCGGTCCATGCCAGTTGGAGGAGTTCCTCTACCTCCAGGTGAGTCGGCTTGGTTCCGTTGCCCAGAAAAAAGAAATCGACGCTTCTGCGAACGAGATCCGGCATGTCCGCAAGCTCTCCAGCGGTTGTTGTCTTGAACGCGCGCCATCGTCGTAAGAGCGGGCTTCCCTGGGCCGCCACCCCCATAACGAGAAAGACGACGCCGAGCATGGCGGAGAACTGGGCGGACTGCGCCTGGGCCAGAGTGACAAGCCCAGCGTCGACCTGGAGCCCTGTGTTGGCCGCATGGCCGAGCGCACTCGCTTCGTCCAAGGACTTGGACACCAGGGCAATGCCAATGGCAGCATCGATGAAGGCTCCCCCTGGCAAGAACAGGAGGCCCATGCTGAGCGCGAACAATGCACCGGTTTCCACCCAGGCCCACCTCGCGCGCGACCTGGCCTCTGCCTCGAGCACGGCCCGGGCACGCTTGCCCAGAGTGGCGTCTACGTAAGGCCGGACGTTCGCCAGGTCCCAGGGGTCGAGCCGCGGAGCGTGGACTCCGTCACTCACGAGATCCTTTCGTGCTCGTTGGATATCACTTTTGATCTTCCCCAGAGTTGCGCGGACGTTGTGGGGCGTGAACTCGCCTGTCTTGAGGCGGGTGAGCATCGGGAAGGCCTTCATCCACAGTTGGAGCGCCATCTCGATCTGCTCCTCCTCGTCCATTGCCTCAAGGCGATGGAGCATGCTCGGACGAGGGGCCACCGCGAGTCTGGCGATTCCAATGCCGGCAGAGTGTTCCCGCAGGGACTGCACCCGCCTCGCACCGGAGCGCCGTGCCTCCAGCGCGTCACGGACGCTGGAGGCTTCTTTCAACCCCGCGCAATACGCCTCCCGGTGCTCGAGCTGATCCTGCTCCTCAAGGAGGGTGTCCACCAGTTGCTCGTTCTCGTCCAGGCGGGCTCGTGCCAGTTGGTGTACCAGCCCGAGGTAGAGGTCCACCACCACTTCGTCCTCGATGTCGAGCGTACCAGCCTCGTACCTGGCAAGCAGGGCCATTGCCGGTTGTGGCCCCAGAGCGCGCCACTCGGCGGGAGACAGTGATTTGGCCAGCTTCCGGTAAGCGGTGGTCGTGGATGCAAAGGCGCTCAGTTGAGTGAGCAGGCGCCACTGTTCGACCGTGCCGGTGACGGCGGTGCCCGTATGGAAGTTGAACCACGAGTACTGCATGCCACCCGGACCCTTCTTGAGGCCGAGGAGCACGTTGGGCCCTGTCGAGTCGCCCACCTGGTAACGGCCACCCCAGATTGGATCGATGGTGGAGTCCAATGGCTCTGGCGCCTGAGCAGGTTGCTTGGCAGACGCGGCGACGGAGGAGCTGACTGGGCGCCTGGGGAGCAGTGGCGACATCGGCCCTGGCGAACAGGGCTGCGCGAGGCTCGTCCTGGCGTCTGGTTTGAACTGGAGGAAGCGGGAGGCATCTTTGGTCAACGGCTGTGCCAGGCGGCGTTCCATGCGGTTCAAGAGCGCGTGGCGCTGGGTGCCAGCCAGGTCATCACTGAAGTTCTCCGCGTCATGGAAGTACAGGAATAGCCACTCTTGAGGATGTGCGGTGAGCGTCTGGTAGAGAAGTGCGATTTGATGGGGCGTGGCCTGATCAAGCACCTGCTGAGAGCGCTTCCATCGGTTTGCCTGGCCTCGACGGTCGATGCAGCGGCCTTGGGAGTCCTGGCCCAGGAGTGCGTTGAGGAAGCTTTGATGAATCATTGCATCTGCTCACGTGACAGAGACACGGACGACACCCGGTACGATGGAGTTGCTGACAGCGGGGCTCCACCACGTGGCAGGCTAAAGATAGGTGTGCAAGTCAGGAGGAGCGCATCCATCCCGGGAAGCCCGGCAACCTTAACGGGTTGCTGGGTGTCTCTTTGCCCTCGTTTTCTTCATGCGCCCCATGCGGTGATCAGGCGGTGCGTCGGGCGAGCGGCACCAGGCGCTGGGCGGCGGCCCGTGCCCCATCGGCGCGTACCGCGGTGGCCATGACTCGGGCTCGCGCTGCCACTTCGGGCTGGAGGGCGTGCTCGAGCGCGCTCCTGAGCGACGCGGTGGTCGGCGCGCCTGGGGCATGCGCGGTGCCGATGTCAAGGTGGTGAACGCGTTGGGCCCAGTAGTGCTGATCGTAGTGCTGCGGGATGACGACCTGTGGCGCGCCAGCTCGCGCGCCCGCGGTGGTGGTGCCTGCGCCGCCATGGTGGACGACAGCGGCCACTCGCTTGAACAGCGCCTGCTGGTTGACCTCGCCAATGGCCAGGCAGTCGGGCGCATCATCCACGAGCGACAGATAGGCCCACCCACGGGAGACGATGGCTCGACGCCCGAGCGCACGGGCCGCGTCAATCATCACCCGGCTGAGGCCTTGCGGCGCGCGGATGCTGCCGAAGCCGAAGTAGACGGGCGGCTCGCCTGCGTTGAGGAACGCTTCCAACTCGGGGGAGAGCGCACGCTCATCCGGCAGAAGCCAGGCGCCCGTCTGAAACACCGTCGGATCCGAGGGCTCGGGCCAGGGCGCCAACGCCGGGTCAGCGGCCAGCCAGGGCCGCTGGGTCAGGATGTGACCGCGGACGTCGCTGACTGGCGCCAGGCCGAGCGCTTCGCGCTGTGAGTTGAGCAGCGCGCCCCATATACCGTTCCACCCCTGGGCATCCTGGAGCCAGAGTTCGCGGTAATCGGCCGCCGCGGGCGCCGGCTTGCCTCCCACCATGGACAACACGGGTGGCGCATGGTGGGGCGACGGCAGCACGGCCGGGCAGTAGGCCACGAAGACGTATGGAATGCCCAGACTCTCGGCAATCGAGGGCGCGGCGATCTGGAGTGCTGTCGCTCCGACGATGAGGTCGCATCCCTGGGCTGCCAGCCCGATCGTCTTGAACTGGGCGGCGACCGTGCCCTCCATCATTTGACGGATCTGCTCGGGCGTGGGGAGCGCGGCCGACGGGTCGGCTTTCCCGGTCGAGCGCAGCTCGGGGCCGATTGGCGTAACGGCCATCCCCAGGCTTTCGATCCAGTCACGGAAGTCGGGCGGTACGCACAGCCGAACGTCCTGGCCGAGCGCCTTCAACTCCAGCGCCAGCGCCAAGAGCGGCTGGACGTCGCCCCTCGAGCCGATGGTCGATAGCAGCACGCGCATTCGTTTTTCCTTTCGAAGGGGTTTGAAGGCTGGCAAGGGCCTGGTCGAGGTACCGGAACAACCTGGGCTCCCACCCGGCGAGGCTCTTGGGGGGAGCCAGCTTGCGCAGGCGCGCGAGCGCGTCCAGCGTCGCAGGATCGCCGTCGGCGAAGTCGTGCAGCCGCGCCTGCACCGCGCGGGCTACGGCAAGGGCCCGCGGTGATGAAGGGGCGTCGCCCGCCTCCATGCAGGCCCGAAGTTCGCGGCCGAGCGCTCGCCAGCGGGACTCGTCGTCGCCGGGTATACGGCCGTTGGTGACGCGTGCGTCGATGTGGCGAACCACCTGCGACATCGCCTCGATCGTGGCGAGCATGTCGCCGGGGTCGATGCCGCGGTCCGCCTGAGCGCACGCGTGACCGAGCAGCGTGCGAAGCCTCCCGAGCCGCTGAAGCTCGGCGTCTACGCGGGCCAAGTGGGCACGCAGGACGTCGCCGAGCGCGGCGCCATCGTCCTTGAACATGCGGCCGACATCCTCGAGCGGCAGTCCCAGGTCGCGCAGCGCGCGGATGCGGTAGAGGCGCTGCACGTCGTGCTCGTCGTAGAGCCGTTGGCGCCCTTCTGTCCGCGCCGCTGGCGCGAGCAACCCGATGTGCTCGTAATGGTGCAGGGTGCGCACCGTCAAACCGGTGGCAGCCGCCAGCTCACCGATCTTCCAGCACCGTCCGCTCCGCATGCGTTTCTCCATGGGGGCCAGACGGTACAACCTGACGCTACGTCAGGTGCAAGGTGTCTCAGCGCTCGGGGGCAAGCGCACCGTTCCGCTGCGGCGAGTTGGAGGAGAGCGACCACCCCTGCTTCTCGGCCGTGCGTCCAACGGGCAGGGCGATGCCCACGCGCTGGCGGCTGAATGGACCCTCCTTCTCGAGGTGGCTCATCACGACTTCGGCCGCGGTTGCATAGGGGATGGTGGTCTCAGGCAGCCGAGCCCGCAGGCGTGAGAAGAGCTGCACATCATCCGGCGCATCGCTCACCTCAATCTCGAAGGGCAGGACTTCGGTGGAGATGCGCAGAGAGGCCAGCGCGGGCCTGTCAGCCGTGTCGATCAACGGGCCGGGGCAGAGCATGGACCAGTCGAGTGCCGAGGCGCGCAGCGTCTCGTGATTGGCGCGATGGGTCTGGTACATGCCCGGCATCCCGGGCAGATCGATACCGAGGCGGTTCGTGTGGGGGATGCGCATCACGCCCAGGCCGCCGAGGAACCAGAGCCTTCCGCCTGGTCCGAGCGCGCGCTCCGCCGCGTGGATGACCGTGCGGCCCAGCTCGACGAACGCCGCTCCGTCTGCCGCGGTGCCCGCCGAGTTCACCACGGCGGATGCACCCTTCATCATGACCGCCAGAGCCTCGGCGTCGCGCGCATCGGCCTCGGTCAGCGTAAGCAGGGCACTGTCCGCCCCCTGGAGCGCCTGACGGAGCTTCTCGCGGTTCCGAGCCACGGCCGTGACGGGGTAACCCCGCCGAAGGGCTGCGTGGACGAGTTCCCGGCCCAGGCGTCCAGCGGCTCCAAGCACCACCACGGGACGCGAGGCGTGGGGGGATGAGTTCGTATCGAGGCTCATGGCGGCTCCTGAAAAAGAAACGGTACCGTTGCTTTTTCAGGTAATGGGCGGCCGGGCAGATTGCAACGGGACCGTTGCGATTTTTCCGGAGCCAGCTACCTTCCCGTCCATGAGGCGCAGAAGCACAGGGAAAGCCGTGCGCCCGTCCCGGGCCAAGCAGCTTCGCGGCGAGGACCTCGAGGAGAAGGTGCTCGAGGTCGTGTTGAGTGAGCTGGACCGTGTAGGCCACGAGAAGCTCGCCTTCGAGCAGGTCGCCACGCGCGCGGGCGTGAACAAGGTCACGCTCTACAGGCACTGGCCCACGAAGTTGGAGCTGATCCGGGCCGCGGTGCAGCGTGTCGCGGAGGAGACACCATCCCGGCCGGATACCGGAACGCTTCGAGGGGATCTCCTCGAGCAGCTCCGCGCCGTGCGCGCCCAGGCCCGCGATCCTTCACGCCGCGCGTTCTTCCGGTTGCTGTTCAATGCGAGGCCCGGGGAGCCTGTCGGAGACCTCGTGCTCAAGCTCCGAGACGAGAAGGATGCTCAGGTGATGCACGTCTTCAAGAGCGCCATCGAACGCGGTGAGCTGCGGCCGGACGCCAACCCGCGGCTCATCCATGGAGTGCTCTTCGGTGCCGTCCTCAACTTCGAGCTGCTCCACCCGGGCGGCTCGAGCGAGGCACGCCTGGAAGCCCTGATCGACCTCGTGCTCGCCAGCGTGCTGCTGTAGGGAGACCGGTCTTCTTTGGCTCAATGTAGGGAGCGGGCCCCTCCTCCTGCTGCCCGATGGGCTGGGAACGAAAAGATCTCTACTCTGCGCCGCGTCTTGGCCCTTCGGGGTGTGCCCGCATGAACCGCGTTGCGTGAGTGCTGTCCGCTCTGGACTGCGCGCGCTCGCCGTCTGTCCTGGGCTCAGGGGCTCAAACTTCACATCGTATCGCGACCGGAGAGGCTCGATGCAGCGCAATGGCTGGAGTTGGATGAAGTGGGTGCTGGGAGTAGGGCTGGTGCTCGGGTGTGGTGGGCCGCCTGGCAGCGAGTTCAGCGCGCTGGCGGAGCTGGAGACGCCTCTGCGGGGGACGCAAGGGCGAAGCCGCATCGCAGCGGGAGTCAATCATTCCCTGGCCGTGCGCCAGGATGGCACGGTCTGGGCCGCCGGCTATGGCTACTATGGCCAGCTGGGCAACGGCCTCACGAGCAACCACACCCTGCCGGTGCAGGTGGCAGGACTGGACGGCGTGGTGGCCGTGGCCGCGGGCGCCAACCACTCCCTGGCGCTGCGCTACGACGGCACCGTCTGGGCCTGGGGCTCCAACTTCGAGGGCCAGGTGGGAGATGGCACCACGACCAAGCGCACCGTGCCGGTGCAGGTCCCCGGGCTGAGCGGCGTTGTCAACGTGCGAGCCGGCGCCAACCACTCGCTGGCGATGCGCTCGGACGGCACCCTGTGGGTCTGGGGCGATAATACCTACAACCAGCTGGGGGATGGCACCAGCACGGACCGCCCTTCTCCGGTGCAGGTGCCCGGGTTGAGCGGCGTCGTGGACGTCTCCGGAGGAGGCAGACACTCGCTGGCGGTGCGCTCGGACGGCACCCTGTGGTCCTGGGGTTACAACTTCTTTGGCCAGCTGGGGGATGGCACCACCAATAGCCGCAGTGCCCCGGTGCAGGTGCCCGGGCTGAGTGGAATCGTGGATGTGAATGCGGGAGACGAGCACTCGCTGGCGGTGCGCTCGGACCGCACCGTGTGGTCCTGGGGCTCCAATGACGGCGGCACGCTGGGGGATGGCTCCCCGGTCACCAGCCGCAAAGTGCCGGCGCAGGTGCCTGGGCTGACGGGGGTCACCGCCGTGAGCACAGGAGACACCCATGCCCTGGCGCTGCGCTCGGACGGCACCCTGTGGTCCTGGGGCATCAACACCTATGGCCAGCTCGGAAATGGCATCACGACGAGCAGCGCAACGCCGGTGCAGGTGCAAGGGCTGAGCGGCGTCCTGTCGGCGGACGCGGGGGGCTATCACTCGCTGGCGGTGCGTTCGGACGGCACCCTGTGGTCCTGGGGCTCTAACAGCCAGGGCCAGCGGGGAGATGGCACTTCGGGTCTGAGCGGCACACCGGTGCAGTCCGTGGGGCTGAGCGACGTTCTGGCCGTGGCGGGAGGCTATGAGCACTCGCTGGCGGTGCGCTCGGACGGCACTGTGTGGGCCTGGGGGGCCGACCACACAGGCCAGTTGGGAAATGGCACGCTGATCAACCGCACCGCCCCCGTGCAGGTGCCAGGGATGAACGGGTTCCAGTCCGTGAGAGCGGGCCTCGCCTCGTCGCTGGCACTGCACTCCGACGGGACGGTGTGGGCCTGGGGCGGCAACGTCAACGGCGAGCTGGGGGATGGCACCACCACCCTCCGCACCACGCCGGTGCAGGTCTCCGGGTTGACCGGAGTGACGGCCGTGGACATGACGCATCACCATGCGCTGGCGGTGCGCCACGACGGGACGGTGTGGGCCTGGGGCAGTAACACCCGTTTCCAGCTGGGGGATCGTACCTCTCAGTCCCGCTCGGCGCCGGTGCTGGTCTCTGGACTGAGCGGCGTGGTGGCGGTGTCGGCGGGCTCCCAGCACTCGCTGGCGGTGCGTTATGACGGCACCGTGTGGTCCTGGGGCGAAAACGCCTCCGGCGAGCTGGGCAATGGAACCACCTCCCTCGGCGTCGCGCCGGCCCAGGTGCCAGGGCTGAGCGGAATCGTGGCCGTGTCCGCGGGCTCGTCCTTCTCTCTGGCCGTGCGCTCCGACGGCACCTTGTGGGCCTGGGGGAACAACTACTTCGGCACGCTGGGGGATGGGACCACCACCTCCCGCAACACTCCGGTGCAGGTGACAGGGCTCAGCGGAGTCGTGGCGGTGAGCGCGGGCGAGCGCCACGCGCTGGCCTTGCTCTCGGACGGTACCGTGTGGGGCTGGGGCCAGAACGCCCACAACCAGCTGGGGACGGGTTCCGCATCCACCAAAACCGCACCGGTGCAGGTCTCTGGGGTGAGCGGGGTGGGGGCCGTGAACACGGGTCTCTTCCACGCGCTGGTGCTGCACTGGGACGGCACCCTGCGAGGCTGGGGCGCCAACTCCCACGGCCAGCTGGGGAGTGGGCCCGCCGTGTACTCCCACAACGCCGGGCTTTCCTTGCTGTATTGAGTGCGCCTGCCGGGGCCCGGTGGGTGAAGGAGCGCTTCGTGCTCCTCGACGAAGCGGGACGGACGGTCCTGCGGGTGAACCTCACGACGTTCGAAGACGACGAGTTCGAGGAGTTCAGCGCGCTCGGCGACTTCGAGCTGCCCCCGTCGGCGCTGAGGCCGGCGCCCGCCCAGGGACAGGTTCCCTGAGCAGACCGTAGACTGCACGGTATGCCCCTGCGTTCCTTGCCGCTGCTCGCCCTGCTGCTGTTCCTGTCCGCCGCGTCGCCGGCAGCGTCCCAGCCCGCGGCTCCCTCCGCCCCGGCGCCTCAGCGGGTGCTGCTGCGCTGGAAGGTGCCTCAGGGCACAGCGGTGGGATACGAGCTCATCAGGCAGCAGCTATCTCCCGGCATCTCCTCGATGCGGGTGGGCATCTCCAGCCTCAAGCAGTCAGGGGTGACGAAGCAGCAGCGGGTTCAGGTCTACCAGTACCAACCTCCTTCCGAGTCCGCGATGACCGCCGTGCTCACGGCGAAACCCTCGGGAGATCTGAGCGCCAAGGTGGTGGTGACGCGGGTAGAGCTGCCCAAGAAGAAGCGGCCCACGAAGCAGGACCGGCAGGTGGCCAATGCCTTTAGGAAGGATCTGGGCAAGGTGCACCTGCGCGGCAACCTGACGGACTGGGGCTTTGTCACCACGGACCTCAAGCGCGAGCAGCGCAACCTGCTGGCCCTCATGTTCGAGTTGCCCTCCAAGCCCGTCGCCGTGGGGGAGGTGTGGTCCCACAGCTCCGACCTCGTGAAGATGGGCGACGGCTGGGTGGGCGAGATCGAGCACCTCAACCGCGTGGAGCTGGCCTCCCTGGAGAAGGACGCGGAGGGCCGGCTGGTGGCGGTGATCGACTACACCCTCGCCGAGCGGCAGGAGGGCAAGTTCTCGGGCATGGGATTGAAGGGGGAGATCCCCGCTTCGGTGGAGATGGCCTTCGTGGGGCGGGGCGAGTTCCTCGTCGAGGAGGGGAAGTGGAAGCGGCTCGCGGGCCGGATGACCACGAAGGCCGCCGGGGCGATGGAGACGGACTCAGAGCATCAGATCACCCTCACCCCGCTCGAGACCATTCCTCCCAAGGTGCTGGCCGCCGAGTGAGCCTTAAGGCACGGCGCCGGTATGCGCGGTCATTGAACTTCTGACAAAACACGGAATACGTGATATTCTGTTCTCGCTGGTTCTTTCCAGCGGAACCCCCTTCTTGAACGAGGACATCGTCATGAACGCCCCCCTGCGTCGGCTCGGTCTTGCCTGCCTCATCGCTGCAGCGCTTCCGCTTGGAGGCTGCCTCGGAGAGGAGGACTCGGCCTCCAAAGGGACCTACTCATTTCAGGTGGGTGGGCAGAGCGTGGTGATCATCGTCAGCCCGCGGGACAGCGAGTCGGGGCTGACGGCCGGGCAGAACACGCCGACCATCATCAGCCCACGGGACAGCGAGTCCGGCCTGGTGAGTGGCCAGAACACGCCGGCCGTCATCAGCCCGCGGGACAGCGAGTCCGGCCTGCCGACCGGGAAGTAACCTGGCCCGCGAGCTACTGCCGGTTGAGGTTGGCCGCGATGGAGCGCACCACCCCGCGTGGCGTGAAGCGCACCGACGCAGCGGCCAGCCAGTTGACCACGCCGTGGATCGCGAGCACCCGGCCTCTCATCATCGCCGCGTAGGCATCCGCGGCCACGTCCGGCGCCTTCGCCACGCCCGGCCGCTGAAAGAGGCGCGTCTTCTCGTTGCCGGCCCGGGAAGCGAACTCCGTGTGCGTCGCCCCCGGGCAGTGGCACGTCACCGTCACGCCGGAGCCCTTGAGCTCGTGTGCCAGCGCCTCGGAGAAGGACACCACGAACGCCTTCGTCGCGTAGTAGGTGGCCATGTACGGACCCGGCTGGAAGCCCGCGGTGGACGCCACGTTGAGGATGCGCCCGCTGCCGCGCTCGCGCATCGGCCTCGCGAAGAGGTGCGTCAGCTTCAGCAGCGCGGTGCAGTTCACCTCCACCATCTCCGCCTCGCGCGCCAGCTCCTGCTCCAGGAACGGGCCCGTGGAGCCGAAGCCCGCGTTGTTGACGAGGAACTCCACCTCCAGCTTCCGCGCGCGCACCTCCTCGAAGATGCGCTGAGGCTCCTCCGCGCGGGCCAGGTCCGCCGCGAGCACGTGGGCCTTCACCTGATGCTCCTGCTCCAGCCTGGAGGCCAGCGACTCCAGCCGTGCGGCAGTGCGTGCCACCAGGATGACGTCGTGCCCGTCCCGGGCGAAGCACTGCGCGAACTGCTCTCCCAGGCCCGCCGAGGCACCCGTGATCAACGCCACTTTCCGTGACATGCAGAAGCCCTCCAGGGGCCCCGCTATATCACCGTGCGCCTGGTCATTTGATGAAGGTGCTCACCAGCTCGCGCACCTGGTCCCGGTTGACGGGCTTTCTCAGCTCGGCCAGCAGCCCGTTGGCGGGGAACTCCTCGAGGATCTGCTCCCACGAATAGTCGGAGTAGGCCGAGCAGATCACCACGGGGAGGGCAGGAGCCACCTTGCGCAGGTGCCGCAGCGTCTCGATGCCGTTCCAGCCGGGAGGCATCCGGTAGTCCAGAAAGGCAAGGGCATAGGGTTGTCTTGACTCCTGAGCCCGCCGCACCTTCTCGAACCCTTCCTGGCCCTGCATCGCCGAGTCCATCTCGACGTCCAGCGTGGGGAGGCGCTTCTCGGCGGGAGCCGTTCCGAAGAGCTCCTCCTCCATCAGGTCCAGTGCCTTCCGGTCGTCCCGAGGCTCCGGGTAGAGCAGCCGGCGGAAGTCCTGGTGGATGGCTTCTGAGTCATCGATGATCAGAATTCGCTTCTTGCTCGCGTGCACGCTCATGCGGCGCCCCCCTTGGGGGCATGATAGGGCAGTTGCAGCATGAAAGCGGCGCCCTTTCCCGGCCCCTCGCTGTGGACCGTGAGTGAGCCGCCCAGCTCCTGGGCCGCCAGGGCGCTGGAGTGCAGGCCAAAGCCGTGCCCCTCCTCGCGCGTGGTGAAGCCGTACTGGAAGATGCGGGTGAGCATCTCCGGGGCGATACCCACCCCGTTGTCCCGGACCTCGACGCGCAGGCGATCCGGGCTGGGGAACTCCAACCGCACCGTGAGGTGCCGCTCCTGCACGGGCGAGGCATCCAGGGCGTACTTGGCGTTGCTGATGAGGTTGACCAGAATCATCAACACCTTGTTCTTGTCGGTGTGCACCACCGGCACCTGGGTCAGGTGCTGCTCCACCTGCACGTGGTGGCGGCTCAGCCCCGCGGCGTTGATGCGAAGCGCATCCTGCACCAGCTCCTCCATGAGCACCGGCTCGTGCATCCGGGGCAGCCGGGCATAGTTCTGCTGCAGCTTGACGACGCTGCCGATGTGCTCGGTGTAGCGGTTGACGTCCTCCAGCAGGGACACCAGCTCGTTGCGCTCCTTCACCAGGTTCTGGCTCAGCCGGGAGAGGAAGGGCATCGCTTTGCGGCCCCGCTCGCTCTGGAGGAAATCCCCCAGGTTCTCCCGGTGCTCCTCCAGCAGGCCCGCGAACCGTCCCACCTGCTCGAGCTTCAGCTCGTGGGCCCGGTCCCTGGCCAGCCCTGCCGCGGTCTGGACGCTGTTGAGCACGTTGCCCACGTTGTGCAGCACGTTGGTGGCGATCTCCGCCATGCCGGCCTGCCGGGCGCTCTGCACGAGCTGACGGTGCACCTCCTTCAGC
>DASVVJ010000939.1:0-1674 GCA_036389955.1 Myxococcaceae bacterium | reverse complement strand
CGCGTGACGGGGGCCACGGTGGAATTCTTCGTGCCCGGCGAGTTCCTCGGCGGGCCGGCCCGGCCCGAGTGGGGCTACGCGGCGGCCGTGACGGGAGCCTTCCTCGAGAACAGGGTGAACCTGCCTGCCGTCTTCGGAAGGGACACCCCGGCCGGGTTGATGGTGCTGCCCATTGGCCCCGGGGACTCGGCTGATCGCTTCGGGGGCGGGCGGCTGGGCGACGTCGGCCAGTCTCCCGTGGTGGACCTGGTGGTGCCCGAGGGGGTGAGCCAGGAACAGGTGCTGGGGCCCAACGCGCCTCCCTGGCCGGTGGTGGTGCCAGGGAGCACGCCTCCCGCACGCTGAGCGAGGGTGGGCGGGCCCAGGCGCGCAGTCCCCCGGCGGACCCGCCGTGGTAGGCTCCCACGCCTCTTTACCTCTGAACCGCTCGATGATGTTTCCTCCTGGCACGCTCGTGGCTGGCCGCTTCTCCGTTCAGCGCGTGGCTGGACGTGGAGGCATGGGCTCGGTGTACCAGGCGCGTGACACCTCCACGGGCCACACCGTGGCCCTCAAGCTGATGCACGCCCCGGGGCCCTCGGTGGCGGCCCGCCGCTTCGTGCGCGAGGCCCAGGTGCTCTCGGAGCTGCGCCACCCCGGCATCGTCTCGTACGTGGCCCACGGGCTGACGGATGACGGGCAGCCCTTTCTGGCCATGGAGTGGCTGGAGGGTGAGGATCTCTCGCGGCGGCTCGGGCGCCAGCCGCTGCACTACTCCGAAGTGATGATGTTGCTGCGCCGCGCGGCCGAGGCACTCGCCGAGGCGCACCACCGGGCCATCATCCACCGCGACATCAAGCCGTCCAACCTGTTCCTGCTCCACGGGCGCGTGGAGCAGCTGAAGCTGCTGGACTTCGGTCTGGCGCGGGTGGAAGCCGTCTCCGAGCGCCTGACGAACCTGAACGTGGTGGGCACTCCCGCGTACATGGCTCCCGAGCAGGCCTCGAGCCAGGCGGACATTACCCCCGCGGTGGACATCTTCTCGCTGGGCTGTGTGGTGTACGAGTGCCTCACCGGCCAGACGCCGTTCCACGCCCCGCACGTGGCGGCGATCATGGCGAAGATCCTCTACGCCAACCCCGAGCCCCTGCGCGTGCTGCGCCCCGAGCTGCCCAGCGGGATTCAGCTGCTGGTGGACCGCATGCTGGCCAAGGAGCCCTCGCAGCGCATCTGCGACGGCCAGCACCTGATGCGGGAGCTGGGCTCCATGGGCAGCCTGCCGTCCAGGCCTCTGCGGGATGAGCCCGTGCCCATGCCCGTGAACACGGACACCGAGCAGCAGCTGGTGAGCGTGCTGCTGGCGGCCCCCAAGCCTCCCTCGGATGAGGACTCCACGCTGACGCTGGGAGAGGAAGAGTCGGCCCGGGGACGCGCACGGCTGGAGGACCTGCTGAAGGAGCTGCGCAACCAGAAGGCGGAGGCCTCGCTGCTGGCGAACGGCTCGCTGCTGGCCACGTTCCGGATGGAGCGGGGCACGGCCGAGGATCAGGCGAAGCTGGCCGCGCACAGCGCCCTGTACGTCAAGGACCACTGGCCCGAGAGCCTGACGGTGCTCACCACCGGGCTGAGCCTTCGCGGCACTCCCCTGCCCGTGGGGCGGGTGGTGGACAAGGCGGGTGAGCTGCTGCACATGGT
>DASVVJ010000938.1:0-7092 GCA_036389955.1 Myxococcaceae bacterium | reverse complement strand
TCGACGCAGGTCTCGGTGGCCGAGCGCGCCCTGCTGGAGCAGGCCCGCACCGAAGGCGTGCTGCTGGACCTGAGCCGCAGCGTGGCCGAGGCCGCGGGCGAGGAGGAGCTGGTAGCGGCGGTGGCCCGCGGGGTGAAGGAGCTGTTCCCCGGCCGCATGTTCTGCATCCGCATCGTCGACGCGCGCACCGGCGGGCTCACCTCGCTCTATGCCGAGGGGCGGCTGAAGGACGGCGCGCACGAGCCCCTCGTCCTCAAGCGCAGCGCGGTGAACAAGACGCACCTGGAAGAGAGCTCCCTGCCCGCGGACCGGGTGGTGGTCGCCCGCGAGGTGCCGCTCATCTTCGTGGGCAGCATCAAGGGCGTGAATGCCCCGCTGGTGGCCAGCGGCCAGCTCTTCGGCGCCATCAACATGGAGTACCCCGAGGGGCTCGAGGCGGACCGGATCCACGACGAGCGCGTGCTCCTGCAGCTGGCCAACCAGGTGGCCGTGGCCGTCCGTAACGCCAAGCTCATTGACGAGCTGACGTTCGTGCGCAAGTACCTCGAGGAGCTGCTCGAGAAGGCCAACGCCCTCATCCTGGTGGCCAACCGGGACAAGCAGGTGGTGGTGTTCAACCAGGCGCTCTCCGCGCTCACCGGCTTCTCCAAGGAGGAGGTGCTGGGCAAGGACATGCTCTCCTTCATCCCCGAGGACGAGCAGCTTCGGCTCAACTCCATCTTCGCCACCGCCATGCGCGGCGAGTCGGTGAACAACTTCGAGACGCGGCTGCGCTCGCGTGACGGCGAGGTGCGCGTCGCCTTCGCCACCTCCTCGGTGCGCACGCCCCAGGGCGAGGTCGAGGGCGTCATCGCCATCGGGCAGAACATCACCGTCATCAAGGAGCTGGAGAAGCGCATCATCCACGCCGAGAAGCTGGCCTCCATCGGCCAGCTCGCCGCCAGCGTGGTGCATGAGATCAACAACCCGATGACGGCGGTGTCCGCCTACAGCGAAGTGCTGTTGATGAAGGCGCGCGCCCGCCCGGACGCGCCGCCCGGGGACGTGGAAAAGCTCAAGAAGATCAACGAGGCCAGCCACCGCATCCTGCGCTTCACCAAGGACCTGGTCTCGTACGCGCGGCCCGCCAAGGACAAGCCCGAGCGGGTGCAGCTCAACGCCATCCTCGACCAGGCGGTGGGCTTCTGCGAGCACGTGGTGAGCCAGGCCAAGGCCAGCGTGCAGCGCGACTACGCCACCGAGCCGCTGCCCATCTCCGCGGTGCGCACCAACCTGGTGCAGGTGTTCGTCAACCTCATCACCAACGCCTGCCATGCCATGTCCACGGGCGGCAAGGTGACGCTCGTCTCACGGCGCGACGGGCAGGACGTGGTGGCTCAGGTGCGCGACACCGGCACCGGCATCGACCCCAAGAACCTGGGGAAGATCTTCGACCCGTTCTTCACCACCAAGGAAGAGGGCAAGGGCACCGGACTGGGGCTCTCCATCGTCCAGGGCATCGTCGAGAGCCACGGCGGCCGCATCACCGTGGACAGCGCGCTGGGCCAGGGCACCACCTTCACCCTGCGCCTGCCGCTGGCCGAGCTGTAAGCGGGGCCTCGGGGACAGCGGCTCAGGAGTCGCTGTCGTCCAGCTCGCGGGTGAACTCCTCGTTGGTGAGCAGCCCCTTGCGCGCCATGATGCGCATCAGCGCCCAGAACTTGCGCTCGAGCTGCTCCACCCGGTCCGGCTCCTCGCGCAGCCCGCCGAAGAGGTAGTCCAGGTCGTCCGTTACCGCCGAGCCGCCCGCGCGGCTCTTGCTCTCGCTCTGGCCGCGCTTCTGGCGGTGCTGCTCCTCGCGCCGGCGGATGAGGTCCGCCAGGCTGGCGCGGTCCGTGTTCTCCCCGGGAGGCAGCTCCTCGCCAATGAGCACCTCCTCGTCATCGTCCTCGGCCGCGCTCTTCTGCACCGGGAGGGCCGGGCGGGACGCCGTGGCGCGAGGCAGCCGGGGCGGGGGAGCAGCGGGCCTGGCGGCACCGGCCGCGGGGCTGGGCGCCACCTTGTGGTAGTAGCGCAGGATGGCGGCGCGCACCGCGGACAGCGCCGACACCCGGGGGCTCACCTTCAGCCCGGTGGTGAACTCCAGCTCGTCCAGCACCGTTTGATTCAGCGGGTCCGCCATGGCCACCACCAGGTGCCGGCGCCCTCCCACATTCTCCAGGGCATAGGGGAACACTTCGTGCTGCTCGCAGAAGCGCGCCCGCACCAGGTGCACCGCCGCCCAGTCCACCGTGGCCGTCGCCAGATCCACCACCGGGGTGCCCAGTGCCTCGCTCAGGGCCTGCACCAACATGGGCTCGGTGATCGCGCCCTGGCCGACCAGAATGGCCCCCACGCGCTGCTGAGGATTCTGCCGCTGCGCCACCAATGCTGCCTCCAGCTGCTCCGGCGTGATCGCTCTGCGCTCCAGAAGAGTCTCCCCGATCCGCTTCCTCGCCATGGGCGCGCCCTTACCACGGTGTAGGCGAGGGCCCAAGCCTCCGACCGGGCACCACATCTGGTGTTTGCTTGCTCACGTTGGGGAGGTTCAAGCCCTGGACAGGTCGCAAATTTCCCATGAGATTTCAAAGGTTAACGCGGGGGTGGCTACCTTGACACTGCGGGGTGCCGTTCCTAAAGTCCGGCCCATCGTTTTCAACATCCAAGAGCCGAAGTTCTCGCCGGGTCAGCCGTAACACCTGGCAGGAAATCAGCTCTGGAAGGCCCGCAAAGCGGGGCCAGCGCCTACTCGGAGGCAACACGCGATGAACCTGGGGTTTTTGACGAATCTCTCTGTCCTGGCCAGCACCGGTGGGCCGCAGCGCACCTTCTTCGAAGAAGTGGCGATGCGCTGGGAGGCGGGTCAGTGGGGTATGTACCCCATCGCCGTGTGCGGCGTGATCGCCCTCTCGATCATGATTGAGCGCGCCATCGTGCTGTTCTTCCAGTCCTCCATCAACAAGGAGGGCTTCCTGCGCGGCCTGAAGAAGCACATCTACGCGGGCGACCTGGACAAGGCCATCAACTACGTGGCGGGCCAGAAGCCCACCCCGCTGACCAACGTCATCAAGGCGGGCCTGATGAACGTTCCCAAGGGCCAGGACGAGGTCCAGGCCGCTCTGGACGAGGCCTCGCTGCGCGAGACGCCCCGGCTCGAGGCGCGCACCGGCTACCTGGCCATGCTCGGCAACGCGGCGATGCTCGCGGGTCTGCTCGGAACGGTGTCCGGTCTGATCTCCTGCTTCGAAGCGGTGGCCAACGTGAACCCGGCCGACAAGGCGACGATTCTGGCGCACGGTATCTCCGAGGCCATGAACTGCACGGGCTTCGGGCTGCTGACCGCTATCCCGGCGCTGGTGGCCTTCTCGGTGCTGATGGGCCGCACCCAGAACCTCATCAACGACATCAATGAGACGAGCGTGTCGGTGCTCAACCTCATCGTCACCAACCGCGACAAGTTCAAGAACCTGAACATCCCCGCCTCCAGCCACGGTCACGGCGGCGAGGAGTAGTTCGGGAACCTGGTACCCGGGCGCGCTGTCTGGAGCATTGGACGGACAGCAGCGCCCGTCGTCTTTTGAGTCTTCTTTTTCTTCTTCGAACGTAGCGCTGCGCGGAGGTTGCCATGGCCGGCGGAATGGACCTTGGGAATGGTGGAAAGGGCGGCAAGAAGCCGCTCGATACCGCCATCAACCTGGTCCCCTTCATTGATCTGATGGCGGTGACCATCAGCTTCCTGATCCTGACGGCGGTCTGGACGCAGATCGGTAAGCTTCAGGTGTCCCAGGCCGGAGGCCCCTCGGCGGAGGAGCCACCTCCGGAGCAGACCACCAAGACGGTGCAGCTCACCCTGGCCATCACGCCCGAGGATCTGCGGCTCACCGCCGACCAGAGCACCTTCGATCCGATTCCCCTCACCCGGGACTCGAACGGTAAGATCGACCTGGCCAAGCTGACCGAGCGCTTCAAGCAGCTCAAGGTGGACTTCCCGGACACCGCGGCCATCACCCTGCAGACGGATGACAAGGTCCGCTACGACGTGCTGGTCCGCGTCATCGACGAGTGCATGGGCGCGGGGCTGCCTCAGGTCTCTGTGATGGCGGCGGGCTAACGCCCTTCACGCCCAAGGATTTCAAGGTTACGTCATGGCCATCAAGGTTCCCGGCAAGCGGTACGGCAAGCGGCTCGAGCACTCGAAGGTGTTCGGCCACGGCCACCACGGCAAGAAGAGCGGCTTCGCGGATTTGCTCATCACCCCGCTGGTCGACATGTTCATCATCATCGTGCTCTTCCTCATCGCGAACTTCTCCGCGACGGGCGAAGTGCTGATGATGACCAAGGACATCGAGCTTCCTGACGCCGTCAACGTCAAGGAAATCGAGATGCACCCGGTGGTGATGGTGTCCAACGATCAGGTCTCCATCTCCGGCAACGTCGTGGGCCGGGTGGAAGATCTGATCAAGGACGAGTACCTGAACATTCCCCAGCTGGAGGAGAAGCTGCGGGACATGAAGAAGCAGTTCGAGGATCTGCACTCCATGGCGGGCGAGGGTGCCAACGCCTTCAAGGGCGATGTGAACATTCAGGCCCACAAGGATGTGGAGTTCAAGGTCATCAAGCGGGTGATGTTCAGCTGCGCCACGGCGGGCTACAACAACATCAACTTCGCGGTGATCACCAAGGGCGACGGCGCCGCGGTTCCTCCGGCCGCCGCGGCGGCGGCCACGCCGTAGCCCACCGGCTCGAAGCTTCCTGATGCAGCTCACGCGCCTCGGCCTTGTCTGGCCGGGGCGTTCGTGTTTGAGGAGAGGGCATGCACCTGCGCGCGGCCATCTTCGATCTCGACGGCACTCTGGTGGACTCGCTGGCGGACATCGCCACGGCGATGAACCACTCGCTGGCTCACCATGGGCTGCCCACCCATCCTCTGCCGGATTACCGCCAGTACGTGGGCGAGGGAGTGATGCAGCTGGTGCGCAAGGCGGTGCCGGCGGGCCAGGACGGGCTGCACGAGTCCGTGCTCACGGTGTACCGGGCCTACTACGCCGAGCACCTCTTCGATCAGACGTACGTGTTCCCCGGGGTGCCCGCGGTGCTCTCGGCGCTGGCGGCGGAAGGCGTGCGCCTGGCGGTGCTGAGCAACAAGTCGGATGGCTTCACCAAGCGGCTGGTGGAGGGGCTGTTGCCGGCAGTGCCTTTCGTGGCGGTGTACGGCGAGCGGCCCGGGGTGCCGCGCAAGCCGGACCCCACGGCCGCGCTGGGGCTGGCCGCGGAGTTGGGCGTGGAGCCGGCCGACTGCGCCTTCGTGGGAGACACGCCGGTGGACATGAACACCGCGCGCAACGCGGGCATGTACGGCGTGGGCGTCACGTGGGGCTTCCGGAGCGCCGGGGAGCTGCAGGCCACCGGCGCCCGGTCGCTGGCTACGACGTCAGAGGAGCTGCTGACGGCGCTGCGCGAGGCAAAGCCCTCGCGAGCAGGGAACCGTTAGGAGTAGGCCGGCAGGCGGCCGCGCTCCTTGTCCTCGGCGCGGTTGTGCGCGGTGGCCGCCGAGATGAAGTGGCACACCCAGCCCAGCAGGCCGCCGGTGCCCACCCAGAAGCCCGGGGTGACGATGAGCCAGAAGACACCCCGCAGAATGTCCCCGTTGTAGATCTGCCCCACTCCGGGGATGAGGAACGACAACAGGGCGGCAATTCCAGGTCGCGACATTGTCCGTGTTTCCTCCGTGTTGCCCTGTTCTACGCACGGCGCCCCAGGCCATTGCATCCGCTGTCTCCCCATGAGCAATGGCCCTGTGGGGAGGGCTTGGCTGTCTGGCTCTCCTTTGATTTCCCAGGTACGATGGGTCTCAGTGCACCTACCCTGATGCGAGGGCCTGGTGTGGGGGGCTTCACCATTTCAACGCGCGACCGTACCGCCTTGGCCTACAGCCTTCGCGGCATCCCTGGGATGCCCGTGCTGGCAGGCGTGTACTCCGCGTGGGCTCCCAGCAGCCGTCTGACCGTTCAGGCTCACAGGGGGGAGACTCACGTGCAAAGCGCACAGGACCACGGATCCGTTTTCCAGGTACGACTTCCAGCCGCCTCGGCGGACGAAGCCCGGCTGGCACCCGAGCGCCCTGCGGGGCCGCGGATGAACGCGACGGCCCGGCGCGGGCGCATCCTCATCGTGGACGATGAGCCACGGCTGATCACCTCCATGCGGCTGCTGCTGGAGCCGAGCCACGATGTCTTCGCCACCACGCGCGGCAGCGAGGCGCTGGAGATGGTGTCCGCGGGCGAGCGGTTCGACGTCATCGTGTGCGACCTGCAGATGCCGGAGATGCCGGGCAAGGTCGTCTACGAGCGGCTGCGCGAGCAGGCGCCCGAGCTGGCCGAGCGGCTGGTGTTCATCTCCGGCGGCGCGTACACGCAGGCGGCGCGGGACTTCATCCGCTCGGTGCGCAACCGGGTGTTGGAGAAGCCGGTGCGGCCGGACGTGCTGCTGGCCACGATCGACGCGGCGATGCCGGCGCTGCCCTGAGCCTGGCTCAGACGCGCAGCCACTTGCGCGCGCGGGGTCCGGCGAACCGCATCACTCCGGACACCAGGAAGAAGCGCACGGTGCGGCCGATGATGGCGGCGATGAGGAACCGGTCCAGCGGCACGGCCACCATGCCGCTGCCAATGGCCACCACCTTGAACGGCGTGGGCAGCACCGAGCACAGCAGCGCCAGCGCCCAGAAGTTGTCTCCCAGCAGCTGGCCCAGCGTCGCGTCGACGCCGAAGCGCTGCACGCGCATGTTCAGGTCGATGTGCAGGAAGCTGACGGCGCCCTGGCGGAGCATGTCGCCCAGGTAGTACCCGATGAATCCACCCACGAGGCTGGCCACCGTGCCCATGAGCGCGTACTGGAACCACTTGCGCGGCTGGGCGAGCACCATCGGCACCAGCAGCGCGAAGGGCGGGATGGGGAACACCGAGCCATCCACCACGGACACGAGCAGCATGGCGGCCACGGCGTGCTTCGTGGAGGAGAGGGCCTCCACGCGCAGGTACAGGCGGCGATACCAGGAGAGCTTTTCCGGAGGAG
>DASVVJ010000937.1:0-1808 GCA_036389955.1 Myxococcaceae bacterium | reverse complement strand
GTACACGCGCGGCTCGGGCCACCTGCGCACCAGCGTGGGCGTGAAGGTGATGCGGTCCTCGTCGAAGGAGGGAGGCCGGTCCTTGGACAGGTCCACCACGTGGAGCTCGACCTGGCCGGCCTCATACCCCTGCAGCAGCGCCTGGAGGTTGCGCAAGGCGCGCAGCGAGGTGGCGGAGGCCTCGCTGACATAGAGGATGAAGCGGATGCGCTTCTGCCCGTCCAGTTGGTTGCGCCGGTCCATGGCCACCTCGAGGTGAGCCCTGGCCTTGGCCATCTCCTCGTCCCGGATGGGCGCCAGAATCTCACTGAGCTTGGCCAGGAACTTGTCCACGTCCACGGGCTTGCGGATGACGCGGTAGGCGGTGACGTCCTCGAGCCGGGAGGCGCCGGTGAGGATGAGCGACTCGCAGTTGAGGATGCCGGACTCGGCCGCCTGCGTGAGCATGCGCGCGCCGTTGAGGTCCGGCAGGTTGTAGTCGCTGATCACCAGGTGGAAGCGCTGCGAGCGCAGCAGCTCCAGGCCCTCCGTCGCCGTGGCCGCAATCGTGACGCGGTACCCGGCGGCCTCGAGGATCTCCTGGAGCGCCTCCTGAATGTCGACATCGTCCTCGACATAGAGGATCTGCAGCCCGAGTGACGCTTCGAGCGCGGGCCGGTCTTGAGGGGCGGGAGAGAGGGAGGCTCCCGCGTGAGGCTTGGATGGGTCGGTCGCCACGTTCAGTCACATAACCTGGAATGGTGCTGCCCGACAGTGCGATTGACACGCTTGTACAAAGGATCAACACGCCAACGGCTGGACAGTACGCCGCGTCACGTTCCCTGGCCCCCTGAGCAAAATATTACGCCTAGAAACGAACAAGCAGGCCGGGGCCGGCAGCAACCGAGCGGTTGTCCCTCCCCGCGGCGAGCACCACCGGCATGGGCGAGACCTGTAGGGAGCTGGCGGAGGTGCGCTCCTGGGGCGGCGGCTCGTAGGTGAAGACGGCGACGAGCGCGGTGATGACAAAGCTGGCGCTCAGGGTGGTGAGCACCACCCGCCCCGTCGTCGCGTTGCCGGACAGGGGCGCTGCCAGGGCCACGGCCATGCCCGCTGGAATAAGAGGAACGAGGCTGATGACGAGCAGCCGGCCGGCGCTCAACTCCAGCGGAATGGCGAGCAGGCCTCCCAGGGCCATGCCTACCGCGGGGGCCAGGAGCACAGGGGCGAAGTTGTACCCCCGGCGGCTCTCCGCGTTGCTGATGAACTCGATGAGGCCGGTGAACATGAAGGCGTAGGTGGTCGTCACCGTCATCAGCCCCACGTCCGCGCCGCTCACGTCCTCGCCGCCCGCGGTGAGCAGCAGGGTGGAGAACATGCCCACCTGCGACGTCACCATCGCCAGCAGGGCCCGGTCCCGGTCGTTCAGGCCGTTGCCATTGGCCACGGCGATGGCGCCCATCATTCCCACCAGCGAGGCGGTGGTGGCCAGCACGGACTCGGCGCGCTGCACGGGGACGAAGTACTGGTACAGCGTGCCGGCGGTGCCCAGGGCCAGCCCGCTGATCATCGACACGCTGTAGGCATTGCTGTTGCGGCCGTCGGTGTCATAGGCGGCTCCCAGCATGGCGCCGCTGCCCAGGCCCAGCAGCACCTCGGCGACGACGATGGCGGGGCCGCCCGGGCCCGCGGAGAAGCGGCTGTACCGGGCGGCGCGCTCGCCCGCGGATTGGGCGGGGCCCTCGCTCGGAGGCGGCCGGGCCCAGTCGGGCATCCCTGGCTCTTCGGTAGGGGCTGGCTCGGCCTGAGCGGAGAAGCTCCCGGGCTGA
>DASVVJ010000936.1:0-29644 GCA_036389955.1 Myxococcaceae bacterium | reverse complement strand
AACTGGTGCCCTCCATCCGCAAGACGGCGCAACTGGTGCAGGAGGTGGTGGCGGCCTCCGGAGAGCAGTCCAGCGGTGTCGCGCAGATCAGCCGGGCCATGGCGCAGGTGGAGCAGGTGACGCACCGCAATGCCTCGGCCTCCGAGGAACTCGCCTCCACCGCCGAGGAGATGTCCGCCCAGTCCGAGACGCTCAACCAGCTGGTGTCCTTCTTCCGCGTGGCCGGGCGCGCGGAGTATTCCCCCCGCCCCGCGTCCCGGCCGCCTCCTCCTGCCCACGGGCTGGAGTCCCTGGTGAAGGGGCTTGGCGCCATGCCCGCGCCCCGGAGTGGCGCCAGCTCCCAGCACGTGGGCCCGAGAGCTGGCCCCGTCTGAGCTACTGCACCGTCACCACCACCGCCGAGGACGTGGTGACGTTACCCACCGCATCGGTGGCCCGCGCCGTCAGCGTGTGCTGCCCCCGAGTCACCAGCAGCAGATTCCAGCTCAGGCTGTACGGCGCCGTGGTGTCCGTGCCCAGGAGCTTGGTGCCGTCATAGAACGCCACCTGCGTCACGCCACTGGTGTCACTCGCGGTGGCCTGGATCGTCGTGCTCAGGGACACCGTCGCCCCGTTGCCCGGAGAGGTGATGGCCACGGTGGGACCGGTGTTATCCACGGTGACCTGGACCGCCGCGGCCTCGCGGAAGTTGCCGGCGAGGTCGAACGCCACCGCCCGAAGGGTCTCCGAGCCGTTCAGTGAAGTCGTGGTGTCCCAGCTCACCGCGTACGGCGCGGTGGTGTCGGTCCCGATCAGGGTTCCGTACGGGTAGGAGGACGAGCCCTTGTAGAACGCGACCCGCGCGACGCCGTTCTCATCGCTGGCGTTGGCGGTGAGCTGCACGGTCCCCCGCACGCGGGCTCCTGTCGCGGGAGCCGTGAGCGACACCACGGGCGCGTTCCTGTCGACTGTCACCGGGACCGCCACGGAGGTGCTCACATGGCCGGCCGCATCGTAGGCCCTGGCGCTGAGCGTGTGAGCCCCGTTCGTCACGAACCGGGTGTCCCAGGCCACGGTGAAGGGTACCGTGGTGTCCGAGCCAACCAGCGCCGCGCCGTCATAGACTTCCACCTTCGTCACGTTGAAGTCGTCTTGCGCAGCAACCTCCACGGTGACGGTGCCGGTGACGACCTGGTTGGGCGTGGGCGAGGTGATGGACACCGTGGGCGGCGTCTCATCCACCGCCTCACCCACCACGAACACCAGGTCGTCTCGATCATCAGAGGACTGGGTGCTGCACGGCGAGGGGGGCGAGCCGCCACGCCAGAGGTTGGCTCGCACCGCCTGCAGTCCCGCGGCCGGGAGCACGTACTCCACCGAGAACACATGCAGGCCTTCCATGGTTCTGGGGGGCCTGCTCGTGGCCACGTGCGTCCACACGGGAGCGGCGGCATTGCCCGCGATGAAGAAATCCACGGTGTCGTGGCCGTAGGTCACCTCGGCCGCGACCTCCACCAGAACGCGCCGGCCCGCCGTGAAGGGGAGCCCGTCAGGACGAGACACCCGGATCCAGCGGATCTGATCGTGGTAGTAGGGGGAGTTGTACGTGCCATCGGCACAGCCGTCGAGCGTGTTCGGCGCGTTGAGCTCGGGGCCCTTCGGACCACGGCCCTGCAGGAGCGAAGCGGAGTCACAGACGCTGGCTCCCGCTGGGCACGCCGGGACGCCGAGCACCGGATCAAACGTGGCGCTTCCGGGCTGGGCCACGGTGAAGGTGCGCGGTGCGCTCGTCGCTTCGTTCCCCGACGTGTCCCTGGCCTTCACGGTCAGGGTATGCGTGCCGTTGGGCACCGAGTGGCTGTCCCAGCTCAACACGTAGGGCGGCGAGGAGAAGGACTTGAGGGAGCTGCCATCGAGGAAGATTTCCACGGAGGAGACGGCGCGATTGTCGCTCGCGGCGGCCTCGATGGAGACGGTTCCCGCCACCACCGCGCCCTGCGTGGGAGAGGTGATGCTCGCCACGGGAGGCGTCAGCTCGTTGTCCACCGTGACGGAGACCGGAGCCGACGTCCCCACGTTCCCGGCATCGTCGAAGGCCTTCGCGGTCAACGAATAGGTGCCATTGGCGGCGTTCCGGCTGTTCCAACTGAGGGTGAAGGGCCCGTAGTAGTAGGCCGTGCCCAGAGCCACCCCATCGAGGTAGAAGATCACCCGCTGCACCGCGCGATCGTCCGTGGCGCTTGCCATCAGGTAGACCCCGCCAGTGAGCGTGGTGCCCGCCATGGGCGAAGTCACCGAGACCGCAGGCGCGGAGACGTCGTTGTTCACCGTGACGGCCACCGCGGGGGAAGTGCCCACATTGCCCTGGGCGTCGTACGCCTTGACCGTCAACGTGTGGCTGCCATTGGCCACGGAGCGGGTGTCCCACTGGTACCATTTCGGTTGGTACGGCAAAACGGGTTCGGAGCCAATCAGTGCTCCGTCCACGTAGTACTCGATCCGGCTCACCTCCAGGTTGTCGGTGGCGGCGGCCGAGATCAGCACGGTCCCTTGGAGGGTCGCACCCGCGGTTGGCTCAGTGATCGCCGCCGAGGGCGGAGTGGAGTCGCGAGCGACCGTGACCGTCACCGGCGCCGCGCTCGCCCAATTGCCCCGGGTGTCCCGGGCATTGACGCGCAGGGTGTACTGCCCCACCGGCTCGGCTACGGTGTCCCAGTTCGCTTCATAAGGAGGCATACCGTCGCTGCCGAGAAAGCGCGAGCCCAAGAAGAAGTCGACCACGCTCACCCCACTCCGGTCATCCAAGGCCGTGGCGGAGATCGTCACCTCTCCGATCAGGGTCTCTCCCGCGGCGGGGCTGGTGATGGAGACCACGGGGCCGGTGCGATCGTTGTCCACCGTGACGGCCACGGCGCTCGAGAGGCCCACGTTCTCTGCATAGTCGCGCGCCCGGGCGGTCAGAGTGTGGCTGCCATTGAGCAGGTTCCTGGTATCCCAAGTCACGCTGTACGGCTCCGAGTCATCCGTCCCGATCAGGCGTGTCCCGTCGTAGAACTCCATGCGCGTCACCGCGAAGTTGTCGCTCCCGGTGGCCGTGAGGGTGACGGTGTTTTCCAGCACCGCCCCCGCGGTGGGAGAGGTGAGCTCCGCGGACGGCGCGATGGGGTCCGGCTCCTGTCCGATCACGAAGACCAGGTCATCAACATCGGAGAACAGATAGTTTGAGCAAGGGGCGTTCTCGTTGACATGCCCGTAGGCCGCGCGCACCGCATACGCGCCCGCCGAGGAGAGGATGAACTCCGCGGAGAACGTCTGCAGTCCCGTGCCGACGGGCCTGAACCTGGCCATGGGGTACCAGTAAACGAGATCCGCGTTGTAGGTGAAATACACCTGGAGCGCCTCGTCGAGGGGGTCGGCAGCCCGGATGGTGACGTAGACCCGGGCCCGCTTCCCCGCGGCCAGGTTGCCGCCGCTCGCTGACACCACGTAGATCGACTCGACCGATGACTGCTCCACGGTCTCCTGCGCCCCCGATCCATCCCCGCATCTGTCCAGGGTGTTCGCAGTCGGGTAGTTGAACTCCGGGCCGAGCCAGGCCCGGCCCTGCAGCCACGCTCCCGAGCTGCAGCTGCTCGACACCGTGGAGCACGCGGGAGCGCGCCAGGCCCCGAACTCGGCGACGACGCCCCCTTCCAGGGAGGCCTCCTGCGCAGCGGCCTCGGCGGGGACTTCGACGGAACTGTCAGGCTGGGGCCCACAGGAGAGCACCGCCAACCCCGAGATCAAGCAGAGCTGTAAAAGTCGCATACCTCTATTTGTCGGAGAGGTCTGCGGCTGGATCGGACGAGGCGCTCAGCGGCGGCGGGAGCGCAGTGTCCCGAGCAACCCCAACAGCGCCAGAGCCGCCAACGGGCCCCCCGCCACGGAGCACCCCTGAGCCAGCGGAGCCCCCGAATCGTCGATTTCAGGCGTCTCGCCAGGCGTGGGGGCTCCCGTTCCCGGGGTGCCTCCCGGAGTGTTCCCGGGAGGAGGAGGAGTCGTCTCGCCCGGCACGGGCGGGGTGGGCCCTGGCGTCCCTGCATCCGGCGCGGGCGTTCCCGCGTCCGGCCGGGACGTGCCGGCATCGGGCGTTCCCGCGTCCGGCGCGGGCAGGGGCGGAGGCGGAGGCGGAGGCGGGGGCGGCAGCACGTCCTCCAACTGCATCGCCATGGTGAAACCATCGTGGTAGACGACGCCCACCGGCGCGATGGTTTCGTTCCGGTACAGCCCCAGCTTCAGGTAGTTCTTCGTGCCCGCGTACATCGTCGCGAGGCCGCGCCGGGGCACCACCTTCTCGCGGTTGTGCCACAGCTCGATGAAGCCCACGGCCGGGTCCGGCGACCACTTCACGTGGAAGATGAACTCGTGCCACACCCCGCGCACCAGCGGCGCCTTCCACGCGTCGACGCTGTTGGTGAGCCGCAGCCGCAGCTCCTCGCCATTCACGAAGAACTCCACCGGCGGCGAGCCGCAGCACCCGTCATGGTGCCACTGGGTGAAGAGCTGCCAGGTGCGCACGCTGGGAAAGTCCGTCGCGAACATCACCTTCCAGCGGTAGTAGTACTCCGCGCCCGCCGTCTCGTTGCTCAGGTACACCAGCTCGTTGCGGTTGCCGCTGGAGTTGATGGGGTCGTCACCCTGAATCACCGTGGCCTTGAGCGCGTAGCGGCCCTCGGCCACCGGCGAACTCACCACCTGCAGCCGGTCCGCGCTCACCATCTGCGCCGCGCTGTACTGCGAGCGGGTGCCCGTCTCGAAGTCACCCCGCCACACCACGCCAGCCACCGCCGGGCTCGACACCAGCCACACCCCAAGCCACACGATGAGACTTCTCAAGAGAGGCACCCTCGCGGCGGTTGGTTCACCAACGGACGGCGCAGCGTAGCGGAAAAACATGTTTCATTCCCACCGGCCCCCATTCCCACTCTCTCGCCACTAGAGCGAGCAGGCAGCCCGGGGCTCGGTGGTTGTAAGCCATGTTTCACCCATGTTTGTGTTTCAGTCCGCTCGCCGGCCGGACGGAGGTGGGCCTGGGTGTGACGCACAGCGCCACGCCGGTCGAGCACACAAGGGGCTGACTGTGGGCACCCGTGGTGTATGGTCCCCACCCCTTCGCGGCGCCCTCCAAGCGGGCGTCCCGGGTACCCCCATGCTTGTCCTGCGCGACGTCCAAAAGAGCGATCTGGCCGGCCTCAAACGAGTGGCCGCCGTGCTCAACACCGTCAACCTCCCCAACAACGAGGAGACGCTCGCGGCAATGATCGACAAGTCGGTGCGCAGCTTCGCCGGCAAGGTGAAGAACCCTTTGGAGCGTGAGTACCTCTTCGTGCTCGAGGATCCGCGCAACCAGACGCTCATCGGCACCTCGATGATCATCGCCCAGCACGGCACCTACGAAGCTCCGCACATCTACTACGAGGTGAGCGAGCGCGAGCACTACTCGGCCTCGATTGACGTGCACTTCCGCCACAAGGTGCTCTCCATCGCCTACCACTACGAGGGCCCCACGGAGATTGGCGGCCTGGTGGTGGACCCGCCCTACCGCGCCACCGCGGACAAGCCGGGCAAGCAGCTGTCCTTCGTGCGCTTCCTCTTCATCGCCATGCACCGGCGCCTGTTCCGGCCCCGGGTGCTGGCGGAGCTGCTGCCGCCGCTGCTGCCCGATGGGCGCAGCCTGCTGTGGGAGGCGTGCGGCCGGAAGTTCACCGGCTTGAGCTACCAGGAGGCCGACCGCCTCAGCCGGCAGAACAAGGAGTTCATCAAGGAGCTGTTCCCCGCCTCGGACATCTACGCCTCGCTGTTCCCCTCGCGGGTGCAGAAGGTGCTGGGCGAGGTGGGGCCGCAAACGCGCGGCGTGCAGCGCATGCTCGAGCGCATTGGCTTCCGGTACGTGGAGCGCATTGATCCGTTCGACGGCGGGCCGCACTTCGAGGCCAACGTCAGCGACATCACCCTGGTGCGCCGCTACCGCACCGCCAAGCTGGCCGAGGACGACTTCGAGCAGGAGGGCGATGACGTGCTCGTCGCCTTCGAGCGCGACTCGGGCCGCAACCGCTTCCGCGCCGTGCGCACCCAGGTGCGGATGGATGATCAGATCCTCTACCTGCCCGCCCGTGCCAAGGAGATGCTCGGCGCGCCCGTCGGGGCCCGGCTCTCCGTCATCCCCTTCGAGTAGCCGCGCGTTACGGGCGCCGCACCACCCGGCGCGCGCCCCGTAGCAGCTCGAGCCAGCGCTCGCCCGCCTCGTGCGAGGAGCCCGTGGCATCCACCAGCGCCAGGGGCAGGTGCGTCTGGGGCGTCACCGGATCCAGCGACGTGGGGTCCAGCTCCAGCGTGCCTCCGCCCTCGATCGCCACCCTCACCCAGGCGTGAGGCCGCGCCGGGCCGCCGTCCACCACCAGCAGGCCGTGCACCATCGCCACCTTCTGGCCCAACGCCGCCGCCTCCGCGGCGAAGCGCAGCGCGTGGGCCAGGCACCCTCCCGCCTCCCCCGCTCCGCCCTCTCGCCAATCCGCCGCTCCCGGCCGCTTCTCCGGAAAAGCCGCGTGCACCCGCTCGGCCAGGGCCTTCGCCGCGCCCGCCTCCCAGGGCGTCATTCCCTCCAGCCGCGCGGGTACCGGCCACGGCGGAGCAAACGCCAGCGCGCCGCGGGCTCCCTCCACCGGAATGCCTTCCACGAAGAGCTCGGGCGGCGCGCGCAGCTTCTCCCCGGGCGCCGCCAGGGTGAAGCGGGACTGGCCCACCTCGAGCACCTGGAGCCGCCCCGCCTCGTCATACCGGGCCCGGAACGCAGCCCCCAGCATCGTCCCCTCCACCTGACGCCCCTGCACCGAGGTGACACAGTGCGCGCCCTCGCGCCCTGTCAGCTCCTCGCGCCCCGTCACGCAGCCCACCCGCGGCGGGCCCCGCCACAGCCACAGCGCCTGCGGCACACTCTGGGAACCCTCCACCCGGCCCTGCGCGTCCACCGGCAGCGTCACCTCGCGCGTGCGGGCCCCTACATGCCCCTCTCGGGTGTGCAGGTGCAGTGAGCCATAGATGAACTGGCCCGCCGAGCGCTTCAGCGTCACCCGGCCCACGGGCACTCCACGCCAGGTGAAGACGTAACTTCCCGCGTCCTCCCCTGCCTGGGGCGCGGCGGACCCTCCCCCAGCCCAACTGGGGGACGTAATGGGTAGGCCCAGAACGCAGGCACCGAGCCAGGCCTTCCATCGACGCGGAACAGCAAGGAATTTAGGCTCGGTGAGGAAAGGCAGGTTAGCTTCGCGGCTGCGCATGGGAGCCAAACGGTACCTCTTCGGGTTCGGCCTCGTTGGGGGACTCTTCACCGCATTGATCGTCGGCGGGCTGCAGCGCCTGGTGAGGGGAGCGCCTCTCTCGCTGGGCGAGTGGCTCATCCTGCTTGTCTTCACCCCGGCATTCTACCTGCTGGGCGGCTGGCTGACGTGGTTCCGCTGGGCCGTGCGGCGCAGCCAGGCCCGCCGCCGCGTCCTCACCCGTCTGGCCGAGGGAGACCTGGCCATCACCTCGAACCTGCAGTTCGAGGGGAGGGATGACGTGCGGCGGCTGATCGCCTCGCTGCGCCGGGCCATCTCCCAGGTGCAGCGGGTGACGGTGAACATGCACCGCACCAGCAACGCGGTGGCCGAACAGGCGCGCATGCTGCTGGAGGCCGCGCGCCGGCAGGGCACGGCGGTGGACCGCTCGCTCGATTCGGTCACCAACATGGGCATGAGCCTGCATGGCGCCGGCAGCCGGGTGGCGCAGATGGACACCTTCGCCCAGGAGACCACCAGCGCGCTGCTGGAGATGTCCGAGCGGCTGCAGCAGGTGGGCCACGCCCTGTCCATTCTGGACGAGTTCTCGCACCACACCAGCGAGCTGGTGCAGGCGATGAGCGAGCGGCTGAGCCATATCGCCAGCGCGGGAGACGAGCTGGCCCGCTTCGCTGGGGAGGCAGAGAGCTTCGTGTCCCTGGTGGGCACCGGCATCGATGCGGTGCGCCGCCGCGCCAGCGAGACGAACCAGCTGGCCCAGGCGGTGACGGCCACCGCGCAGCGTGGCGAGGCCCTGGTGCAGGACAGCGTCAAGGGCATGTACCGGGTGGAAGAGACGGTGCGCAAGGCCGCCGAGCTGGTGGATCTGCTGGGCGATCGCTCCAACCAGATTGGCCGCATCGTCGACGTGATTCAGGAGATTGCCGACCAGACGAACCTGCTGGCGCTCAACGCCGCCATCATCGCCGCGCAGGCGGGTGAGCACGGGCGCCCCTTTGGCGTGGTGGCCAACGAGATTCGCGGCCTGGCCGAGCGCACCGCGCGCTCCACCCGGGAGATTGGCTCCATTGTCACCAGCGTGCGCGAGGCGGTGGTGACTGCCGTGGCGCTGGTGAAGGAGGGCCGGGAGCAGGCCACCGCGGGCGTGGCCCTGGGAGACAAGGCGGCCGGGGCGCTGGTGGAGATCCGCAACATCACCCTGCGCAGCTTCGCGGCGGTGGAGGCCACCGTCGAGGAGACCAAGCGGCTGGAGGGCCAGGGCGGCACGGTGGTGGACGCCAGCAAGCGGGTGGCGCACCAGGTGGACGATGTGACACGGGCCGCCATCGAGCAGGCGGGCCAGGCGCGGGAGCTGGTGCGGCAGACGCGGGAAATGGCGCGGCTGGCGCGGGACGCCTCGGAGAAGGTGGATGGGCAGGCGCGCATTGGCCGCAACCTGTCCGAGGCCGTCATGCGGCTGGCCTCCGCCATCGAGGACATCCGCAAGGCGCACATCGTGCTCACCGAGGGCGAGGAGAACATCCGGGTGGAGGTGTCCCGGGTGCGCGAGGACGCACGCCGCGTCATCCGCAGCGGCGACGAGCTGAGCCGCACCGTGGATCAGCTCGGCCACGAGGCGGTGAGCCTGGAGACCGAGGTGTTCCGCTTCCGTCTGCCCAAGCCCCGCCCCGGGGGAAGGCTGCACGTGGGCATCCACCAGTCGGCCTCGCTGCGCAGCCGGCAGACGCTGGACCCACTGTTCAGCGTGGAGAACCAGCTCGCGGAGCTGTGCGCCTGCGTTTTCACCGGGCTGATGCGCCTGGAAGACGGGGTGCTGGCGCCGGACCTGGCCAACACGTGGGAGACGGACCCCTCGGCCCGCCTCTACCGCTTCCACCTGCGCCGCGGCGTCACCTTCCATGATGGCCTGGCGATGACGGCGTATGACGTGAAGCGCCACTTCGAGCGGCTGCTCAACCCGGCGGTGCGCTCTCCGGACCGCACCCTGCTGGAGGACATCGAGGGCGCGCAGGAATACACCGCCGGCAGCGCCCGCGAGGTGAGCGGCATCCACGTCATCGACGACAGCACGCTGGAGATCCGGCTCAAGGAGCCCAAGGCCTTCTTCCTCCACCTGCTGGCGCTGACGCCCACCGCCATTGCCCGGCTGGACATGAACGGCCGGCTGCTGGGCACCGGGCCCTACCGCCTGCTCAGCTTCGAAGCGGACCGCATCGTCATGGAGCGCAACCCCACCTACTACCGCTCGGGGCTGCCGATGGTGGACCGGCTCGAGTTCGTGCTGCTGGACTCGCGCCAGGATGCACTCGACCAGCTCAAGTCCGGCAGGGTGCAGGTCGTCTCCTTCCTCGATGCCAAGCAGGCCCAGTCCACGAGCAGCGAGGAGCTGCAGGTCATCGACAGCTCCACGCCCTCCACCGCCTTCGTGGGGCTGAACCTGCGCGAGGCGCTCTATGACGATGTGCGGGTGCGGCAGGCCATCCGCGCGGGGTTGGACATTCCCAGCCTGGTGGAGCAGTTCCACCCGGGGGCTCGCATCGCGCGGACCCTTACTCCGCCCGAGCTGCTCCAGGACATGGAGCCCAGCCCCATGGGTGGCCCGGACATCGCCCGGGCCGAGCACCTGCTGCGCGAGGCGGGCGTGCGTTCAGTGCCCCTGACGCTCTACTACGCCGCCGGCCGCGACACCTCCGCCGAGGACAAGGTGCTCTTCAAGCCGCTCATCGAGGCGGGGCTGCTGGAGCTGCGCCACATGGAGCTGCCGCCGCAGGAGTACACCTCCCGCCTGCGCGAGGGGAAAATCCCCGCCTTCCGCACGCTGTGGATCGCCGACTACCCGGACCCGGACAACTTCCTCTACTTCCTGCTGAACTCGAGCGCGCAGACCGTCTACCCGCTGGGCTACAGCAACCCCGACCTGGACAAGCTGACGGCCGAGGCCCGGGTGTCCATTGATCCCGAGCTGCGCCAGCAGCTCTACAAGCGCGCCGAGAAAATCTTCGAGCAGGACTGCCCGCTCATCCCGCTGTACCACGACCGCATCTGCGCGGTGGCCTCGCCCGCGGTGCAGGGCCTGCAGCTGCACATGACGCCGCCGCAGGTGCGCTTCGAGGACCTCTGGCTCGACTCGGACAGGACGGAGTAGCTCAGGGCCGGGCGCGCCGGGTGCCCGAGATGCCGTGGCGCTGCGGCCAGCCACGCGTCTCGGCGGTGCCCATGGGCCCCAGGTCATACGCCTCCAGCAGCCAGGCGCCCTCGCGCTCGAGCAGCACGTAGAGGGTGCTGCCCACATGCGCCGCGCCGGCGATGCGGGGCCTTCCCGGCAGCGGGCACACCAACTGCCGCTCTCCCGCGAAGAAGAGCTGCACGTGCGCCTGGACGCCTCCATCGGTGACGACGTCCGTGAGCGTGCCCACCGCTCCGCCGCTCACCAGCGAGGCCTCGTGGAGCGTGCCGGGCGCATCCACGGGCAGCACGGGCACCTCCCAGCCCATCCGGCCCGTGCGCGCATCCAGCGCCCGCAGCACCAGCCGCTCCGCCTCCGGGGCACAGGGGCCCGCGTCGGGACAGGACCGCGCGAAGGCATAACCCACGTTGCTCAGCAGCAGCGCCGGCTCGTCCAGCGGCTGCAGGGACTGCGCGCCACCGTCCCAGTCCACGTGCGCCACGGCTCCTCCATCCGGCCCCAGTGCTCCTCCATCCGTGCTGATGAAGTGCCGCGTCCCCGCGAAGAGCCGCCCTGCCGCCACCACCAGGGACGCGCCCCCATCCCGCGCCATGCTCACCACCGGCACAGTGAGGAAGCCGGGGCCCGCGTCCTCCGGTTCGACGCGGGCGATGCGCTCGGCGCCCGGCGCGCCCAGGAACACCTGGTCCTGCTCATCGATCGCCACGCGCGTGCCTGGCGTGTTGAAGCCCTCCACCGGCCCAATCCTCCGCACGCCTCCGTCCGGAGAGAAGACCACCAGGGTCGACGGTACCTCGGACGGGCCAGCGCCCACCCCTCCGTCGAGCGCCACGCCCGCATCGGGGGCGGCGCGCCACCCGATGAGCGACACCACCTCTCCCTGTGCTGTGACTGCCACGCGCCCTGCTCCCGTGGATGGCTCCCAGCCCGCACCGGGTGCCCCCTGCTCTCGCAGCGGCGCCTGCCAGAGCCGCGCGCCTGGGTTGGCCAGGGCATAGGCCTCCAGCGCCTCGGCATTGAGCATCAGCACCCCGGTGCTCGAGGCCGTCAGCAGCGTGCGGACGCCTCCATCGGTGTACGGGGCCTCGAAGCGCAGCAACCCGTTCTGCGTGAAGGAGACGAGACGGCAGCCCGCGTCCTCCTCACCGCCACAGAGGGAGGCGTAGAGCGCTCCGCCATGGGCGAGCAGCACCGGTCCTCCCTCCTCCGCCACGGGGGCGCCGCCCAGTTCCTGAACGAACCTGGGCACCAGGTCTCCCGCGTCTGGGCGCTGGCACTCTCCGCCCCCGCAGATGCCCTCTCCCTGGCAGGGGGTGGCGGGAGAACACGGGAAGCCATCCGGATTCACGGAGCGGCAGGAGCCGGCAAAGCACCCGCTGGCCTCTTTGCAGGAGAACGGGCCACAGGGCGTGAAATCAGCGGCGTTCTCGTCACTGCAGCCCCGGTCAGGGCGGCACACGGCCACCCGGCACAGAGCGGTGGGCTGGGGGCACTCCACAGGCGTCGTCACACAGCCTTCGGTGGGAGAGCACGAGTCCACCGTGCAGGGGTTGTCATCGTCACACGAGCGTGGAACGCCCACGCAGATACCCGCCAGGCAGCGGCCCTGCTCCTGGCACAGGCTGGAGGGGACACAGCTCGTCCCATCCGGCACGGGCCTCTCCCGGCACACGCCTGGCTCCAGCTCGAAGCGGGACTCGAGGCACTGGGCTGATGGCACACAGACCAGGGGCCGCACGCCCAGGCCCCGGAGCACCACGGTCTCGGCACGGCTTCCAGCGGTGAGCTCCAGCGTGCCCTCCGCCGGCCCGTCTCCCGCGGTGAACACCACCTCCACCGTGACCGTGCCACCGCCGGGGACGGACACCGTGTCGTCCTCCACGGAGAAGGGCGGACTGGCCTCCAGCGTCACCGTCACCGCCGCTCGCCCCGTGCCAATCAACGTCACGGTGCGGCGGGACTGCTCGCCCTCCAGCACGCGGCCGAAGTCTACCTCTGTCTCCTGAGGCCGGAAGTCACCTCGCGCATTGCCGAGCCCCGGGTCGTCACACCGACAGGCACCAGCGAACACGAGCGCCACGAGGAACAGTTGCCAGAGCCGAGTGCGGAACATGCCCCGGACTTAACCAGCTTCGGGCAGTGGCCTGAAGGGGTTGAAGCCCGGGGGTTCGGAAAGGTCACTCTGGCGGTGCGGAGGTGGGCAAACGCGGAGGCACGAGGATGGGCCAGTAGCATCTGTTCTTCCACTCGTATGCCTGGTCTCCACAGGGCGGTACTACACCGTTCAATCTGACCCAGCATCCACCGTGAACTTCCTCTGCGGGGGCTGTGCATGGCGGCCGCCGTTGCTCGTTAAAGGGCTTCCTTGGCATGTCGATTGAGAACCCCCGCCGCTCAGTTCTCGGAGGTTCAGCACTCGCGACCGCTGCATCCTCCTCATCAGCGAGGCCTACACGTCTCTTGCCTTCCGCCCACGCCCATTGGGCCATTGCGGTAGCCCGCTCCCATTGGTGTCCCAGCATAATGCCCCCACCTCCGATGAAGAGGGCTCCAGCCACGAGCGCGGCTGCACGCCAGTGCCGCCGCACGGAAGCTGGCCCTCCCCTGCTCCTGGCACCCATGCGCCTCGGAGGCACCCGGGCCTTGCGTGGGAGGATGGGCCAGTCCGCCTCGGCTCCCGCCTCCTTCGTCGCGTCCTCCAGCGCCCGGGCAAGCTCCGCTGCACTTCCTCTTGCCGAGGGCTCGTCAGAGAGCATCCGGCAGATGAGCGCCGACAGTTCCGGGCACACCGTCACGAGCGCCTCGGGCGGCACCCTCTCGGCGGGGACAAGGTGGGTACGGTCCTCAGACGCGTTGACCGCGGGCGGGTACTGGCGCGTGACGAGGTAGTAGGCCGTCACGCCCAGTGCATACACGTCATCCGCTGGGCCCGCCTCATAGCGAGTCGCGGAGAGAGGACTCCACTGCCACAGAAAACGCACTGCTTCCGGACTTCGGTACTCACGCGTGCCGGGGGGCAGTGGCTCAGTCGTGAGGGGGCGCGCACCTCGGAAGGTACCCGCTCCAAAGTCCAGAAGCACAGCGGAGGCGTCTTCCAGCCGCACCAGCACGTTGTCGCCTTTGACGTCGCGATGCACGCCTCCCGCCGCATGCGTTGCCGCCAGCGCGCGGGCGACCTGGGCCAGCACCCGCAGCACCTCCCTCGAGGTGCGCTGCTGATGGAAGGCCCACTCGTAAAGCGACGCCCCCTCCACCCAGTCGATGACGACATAGGGCAGGGCGGTGTTTCCCGCGAGCAGCCACGTCCCCTTGTCATGGAGCCGCGGCACATGCGGGCTGTGGATACGGGAGAGCAGCTCTGCCTCCCGCGTGAACCGTGGGTCCCGAGGCAAGAGCGCAAGCTTCAACGCGCGGGACTCGGCCGCCGGGTCTCCCACCTGCTCGACGCGGTAGACCGCACCGAAGGCCCCCTGGCCGCACTGGCGCACCACACGCCAACGGCCCACCTCCGTGCCAGCAGGCAGAGCAGAGGGATCCATCACCCCTTCCATTACCAGGCAGGTGAAAAGGTGAAGGGGTAGATGACCTCTACTTCCTCCTTTGGTCTAAATGGGAACTCCCAGCGCTGGACGACGGTGCGGATGCAGTTGCTCACCGCCTCGTTGCCCAGGGTGTCCTCTTCGATACCGACCTCGCCAGTGCGGCCGGTGGGCAGAATGCTGAATCGCACCGCCACGCTGCCCTGAAGTTTGGGGTTCTGCTTGAGCTCCACCTCGTAACAGCGCCGTAGGGCAACCACGCGCTCGTTCACGAATTGGGCCAGGGGGCCACTGATCGCCTCCGCGCTCTCCTCTTCGCCCAAAGTGGTTGGTGCCTCGGGGGTGGGCTCAAGCTTCGGAGGATCCTTCAGCTCGCTTGCCTTCTTCTCGGATGGCAGGGGCGCCTCAGGCGGAGGGGCCGAAGCCGTGGCGCATGCCAGAGACGAACTCATCAGGAGCGCTGCACTCCAGGTGCGCGCACGCCACAACACCTGCCTCCCACGGCCTTCCTTGGCAATGCCACCTAGAACCACTTGCGCTCCTCTCCGCCCCATGAGCCCTCCTCGCAGTCTCCGACGCGATACCTCCATTTCACTGCTTCTGGTTAACCAGAAGTGGCGTTTTTCAACCCGTCCTCGAACTCACTGCTTCTGGTTAACCAGAAGTAGCGTTTTTCACCCCGCCCTCAAATTCACTGCTTCTGGTTAACCAGAAGCAGCGTTTTTGAAGGTGTCTCTGTTCGTGGACGCAAAGTCCCGCGAGTGAGACAGCCCTTTCGTTAAACGCGCGGAACTTCTCACCTGCAGCCGTGGCCTGGCTCCTGCTCTAGCGCCCGAGCGGTACGGAATGGTCCGGACCAACTCCTACGGAGCAGCAATGAATCAGACAGACCCAGGCAACACGAAGCTCAGTCTCACCCTCACGGAAGTGGAGCAGCGCATCAACACCCTCGTGCGGCAAGGCAGCATCGACACCCACGAGATCGGCCGACTCTACAATTACGTGGTGGAGAACAAGCTGGCCAAGAAGCCCCTCTACAAGGACGCCAAGGACTTCTTCCGCAAGCGCATCAAGGGGCTGAGCCAGTCGGTGCTCAGTCTGTACGGCACCGTGGCGGATCAGTTCACCGCGGAGGTGTGCGGGCAGTACGGCATGAACAACCTGTACTTCCTGTACTCCTACCAGAAGGCCACCCGCATCCCGGTCGACGTGAACAACCCGGGGCCCACCCTGATTGAGGTGCCTCAGGAGGAAGGGGAGCCGGTGCTCAAGCCCTTCGCGGAGTGCAACGTGGAGGAGCTGAAGCTGGCGGCGCAGTACAAACGCGCGCAGCCCACCCCCTCCCTTCCCACTCCAGACATGGGGCGCATCGAGCGCTACAACTCCACCCTGGCGCGGTTCTTCCCCGACAACAAGCTCGTCCGGGTCACCGGGCGGATCCACGGCGACAAGCTCCTGCTGAGCCTGAAGGACATTCCCGAAGGTGAGCTGGAGCAGCTGGCGGAGGCCCTGCTGGAGTGCCTCGATCCCGCCCTCAAGGCGGCGTAGCCAGCTCAGGCGGCCGGTGTCCGCCGCCGGGCCAGCGCCCGGATTCCTACCGCCAGCAAGCCGATGAGGACCAGTCCAATGACGGCTTGCTGGTACTTCGCCATCATCGACTCGAGCTGCTCGAGGTTGCCACCCACCGCGTGGCCCAGCGTCAGCACCAGTCCATTGTGGGCCATGGCGGACACCGCGCCCAGCAGCAGCGCGTTTCTGCGCGGCATGCGTGCGGCCCCCGCGGCGATGAAGATGACGCCGCGGATGCCCGGCAGGAAGCGGTTGACCAGCAGCAGCCACGGCCCGCTGCGCCGCATCCGCGCCTGCACCACCTCCAGCTTCGCGTGGGTGAAACCCAGGTAACTCGCATGGGGGTTGGCCTCGAAGCGCCGCGCCAGCCAATGGCCAAACCAGTAGTTGATGGCCGCCCCCGCCACACTGCCCAGCGTCACCACGAGGAAGACGAGCGGCCAGGGGTGGTCCCCCCGCACCGCGTACACCCCGCCCAGCAGGGTGATGGTGTCCCCCGGAAAGGGCGGCACCACGTACTCGAGCATCGCGGCCAGCCCCAACACGAGCAGGCCTGCCATGCCCAGCGCCATGATGAAGCTGTCAATGGACGCTACCATCCGCGCTTTCTCCTCCCGGAGCCCCCGGGCCCTCCTTATAAGCACTCCAGCTCGCTTCCCTGTTCCCGAAGTGGACCGGGCAGGCAAACGGCGCAACCGGATTCGGTGCCACGCGGCCTCACGCCGTAAGATGGAGGACACCGCCATGACGCCTGCTCCCCACCTCGCCCCACCTCTCTCCTCCGAAGCCCCTTCCCCGCCAGTGCCCACCGTGGCCCCGGCGCCCCTGCCCGCCGCACGGTTGATGGCACACGCCGCCGCCTGGCTCATGCTGGTGGGCCTGCTCACCGGGGGCTACGTCTCCTCGGCGATGACGGGCAAGGTGCCGGCGGATCCCCACATGGCACTGGCCGCGCACCTCAACGCGCTGATGGGCACCTTCTTCCTGCTGGGCGTGGCGTGGACTCTGCCCATGCTGCGCTACGGCCCCGTGGGCCAGCAGCGCCTGGCCTGGGCCGTCATCGCCGCCAACTTCGCCAACTGGGGCGTCACCTGCGTGAAGGCCTGGCTGCGCGTGTCGGGCGTGGACCTGGTGGGCCAGCCGGCCAATGACGCCATCTTCATCACCCTCACCGTGACGGTGGTGCTGCCCTCGCTGGCCGCCGCCGCCGCATGGGTCTACGGCTTCAGGCGCCCGAGCTGACCTCCGCCGCCGCGGGCACGTGGAACTCCACCCGCGTGCCCTGTCCGGGCTGGCTGTGCACGTGCAGGTGGCCACCCCAGGACTCGACGAGCTGCTTGACGACGGGCAGGCCCAGCCCCGTGCCCGCCCCCGGGGGCTTGGTGGTGAAGAAGGGCTCGAAGATGCGGGCGAGCACCTCCTGGCTCATGCCCCGGCCGTTGTCCTTCACCCACGCTTCGATTCGCCCGTCAGGCCCGGCGCGCGCTCCCGCTTCGATGGAGGGCTCGCGGACTCCATCCACCGCGTCCGCCGCGTTGCCCATCAAGTTGAGGAACACCTGCTGGACGTGCACGGGGTTGGCGCGAATCACGCAGGACCCGGTGGGTAGCGCCAACGACACCTGGGCATACCGGGTACGCCCGGTCAGCCGCAGCATGTCCCTCACCTCCTCCAGCGCCTTGCCCAGGTCCGCCTCGGACCGGGCCGCCTCCGTGGGGCGAGCCATGCGCAGCACGGTCTGCGCCAGCTCCTGAATGTGGCTGGCCACATGGCCCAGCATCTGCCGGTCTCCCGGGTCGCTCCCCTGCGCCTCGTCGGCGCTGGCGGGCGCAGCCGGCTCCAGCAGGCCGTGCAGCACCTGAGAGATGTTGTTCAGCTCGTGGCTGACGCCCGCGGCGAAGGTGCCCAGCGTGGCCAGCCGGTCCGCATGCAGCACCTGCTGGCGCAGCGAGTCCACCGTGGCCAGCGCACTGTCGCGCTGCGAGGCCACCATCTGGTGGTAGGCGCGTACTTTCAGCAGGTTGGAGACACGCGCCCGCAGCTCGGCCCCGTGCACCGGCTTGCGGAGGAAGTCGTCCGCGCCCACCTCCAGCCCCCGCAGAATGTCCTGCTGCCCGTCCAGCGCCGTGACGAGCACAATGGGCACGTAGTCCCCGCGCAGCCGCTCGCGCAGCCGCTGGCAGACCTCGAACCCATCCATCCCCGGCATCATCACGTCCAGCAGCACCAGGTCCGGCTGCTGCTCGTCCACGACCGCCAGTGCCTCCTCTCCGGTGGTGGCCAACCGCAGGTGGTGTCCCAGCGGGGACAACAGCGCCGCGGCGATCTTCCGGCTCCCCGCATCATCATCGGCGATCAGCACACGCCGGATGCCAGAGGGAGAACTGCCCGCGAACGGCTGAGAGGGGGGGGCCGCTTCGTTCATTGAGGAGAACCTTGTGAGTCGTTCCAGGGAGAGATGGGTCCGCCTGTAGAATTGTAGAATTGTAACAGCCCAGAATTTTTCATTCGCGCGCATCCCAGGAGAAACGTCTCGTGCTCATCGTGCGACTGCTGCTGGCCCTGGCCTTCTGCTGGGGCCTGGTTGGGTGCAGTGATTCTGAAAAGCCCAAGGTCGCGGGGGTGGTCACCCCCACCCAGGCTCCGGCGGAGAGCAAACCGACGCAGGCTCGCGCGACGAAGCGGGTGGCGTTGGTGATGAAGACCCTGACCAACCCGTTCTTCATCGAGATGGAGAAGGGGGCGCGGCGGGCGGAGAAGGAGCTGAGCGCCGAGTTGCTGGTGAAGACAGCCTCGCAGGAGACCTCGATCGAGCAGCAGGTGCAGATCGTCGAGGAGCTGATCCAGGCGAAGGTGGACGCCCTCGTGATTGCTCCCGGGGACTCGCTGCGGCTGGTGCCGGCGCTCAAGCGCGCTCAGGAGGCGGGCATCCAGCTCATCAACATCGACAACCGGTTGGATGCCGAGACCATGAAGCAGCACGGCATGGGCCGGGTGCCCTTCATCAGCGTGGACAACGAGAAGGCCGCCTACGAGTCAGCGCGGTTCATTGCCCAGCAGGTCCAGCAGCCCACGCAGGCGGCCATCATCGAGGGCATTCGCAGCGCCGACAACGCACGCCAGCGCAAGAACGGAGCCGAGCGGGCCTTCAAGGAGAACCCGCTGGTGAGCATCGTCGCGATGGAGTCGGCCAACTGGAAGATCGACGAGGGCTACGAGGTGGCGAAGAAGCTGTTCACCACGCACCCCGACATCGGGCTGCTGTTCTGCGCCAACGACATGATGGCGCTGGGAGCGCTCAAGTACCTGCAGGAGTCCGGCAAGCAGGGGGTGAAGGTGGCCTCTTACGACGCGCTGGACGAGGCCAAGCTGGCCGTCAAAGAGGGGAAGATGGCGGTGACCGTTGATCAGCAGGCCGCCGAACAGGGCTATCAGGGTGTGCTCTCCGCCATCCGCGCGCTCAAGGGTGAGCAGCTGCCCGAGGTGCTGCTCGTGGATACACGGCTGGTGACCGCGCAGAGCCTGAAGTAGCCCGGCATTGGCGGCGGTGTGGCCCTTCGATCCTCTATTACCCTCAAGCTGACGGGCTATCTGCTCGCGGTGAGCGTGGCGCCGCTGCTCGTCTTTGGCGTCACCTCATACGACCTGGCGCGCAGCGCCATCGTCCACCAGGCCAGCGACTACAACACCCGGCTGCTGGACAACCAGCGCGAGTACCTGATGCTCCAGTCCGAGCAGGTGGCGGGCCTGGCCAACAACATCGCCAGCGTGGAGGAGATTGGCAACGCGCTGGCCATCACGGGCTCCGGCGACAGCTACTCCGCGTTGGCCACCAAGGCCCGGCTTGGCTACATCCTCAGCGGGTTCAGCAGCCTGAAGGGCCTGGTGTCCATTGATCTCGCGACGCCCCAGGGCCAGCACTTCCACATGGGAGACACGCTGGACGACTCCACGGTGCGGGCCGACCTGCGCATGCGGCTCTACACGGCTACCGTGAATGCCAAGCAGTCCATCGTCTGGCACGGCGTGGAGGACAACATCAACACCGCCTCTGCCCACCGGAAGGTGCTCGTCGCCACCAAGCTCATCCGCCGCGTGCACCCGGCCAAGCTGGAGCTCGAGCCAGTAGGCATCGTGGTCATCCAATACTCGACCGACTACCTGCACGAGCACTTCAAGCAGCTCGCGGTGGGCTCGGGGGGCTACCTGATGGTGGTGGACAGCCAGGCGCGCCTGCTCTTCCACCCGGACAAGGCGTTGATTGGCCAGCCCCTGCTGCCCGAGTTCCGGGAGCTGCTGCGCAGCGAAGAGCCCACGGTGGCCCTGCGGCTGGGAGACGAGGACGTGCTGCTCAGCCACCTGCCCCTGCCCCAACTGGGCTGGCACGTGGTGAGCATCCTGCCCCAGGCGAGCCTGACGGCGCCGATGGCGAGCATTGGCGGCGCGGGCCTGGCGGTGCTGCTGGTCTGCTTCGCGGCGATTGGCGCGGTGGCGGTGGCCTACTCACGGCGGGTGGTGGTGCCCATTCGCGCCATCTCGGAGGGCTTCCGCAACATTCAGCAGGACCGGCTGGACCAGGTGCACCCGCTGCCGCCCCCGCGCACGCAGGACGACATCGGCAAGATGGTGAGCTGGTTCAACGCCTTCCTGGACAACCTGCATGCCCGGCGGCGCTCGGAGGAGGAGCTGCGCCAGGCCAAGGAGCTGGCCGAGCAGGCCAACCGCTCCAAGGGCGAGTTCCTGGCCAACATGAGCCATGAAATCCGCACGCCGATGAACGCCATCATCGGCATGACGCAGCTGGCGCTGGAGACCGACTCGCTCGAGGAGCGGCGCGACTTCATCGCCAAGGCGAGCCGCTCGGCCCAGTCGCTGCTGGGTGTCATCAACGACATCCTGGACTTCTCGAAAATTGAAGCGGGCAAGCTCGAGCTGGAGAGCGTGCCCATGTCCGTGCCCGAGCTGATGTCGGGGCTGGCGGACGTGTTCGCCAGCACGGCGCAGGACAAGGGGCTGGAACTGCTGTTCGACGTGGCGCCCACCCTGCCACCTGGGCTGGCGGGAGACCCGCTGCGGCTGCGCCAGGTGCTGCAGAACCTGATCAGCAACGCCCTGAAGTTCACGCCCGCGGGCGAGGTGGTGGTCCGGGTGGAGAAACTCTCCGAGGAACGGGGCCAGGTGGTGTGCCGCTTCTCGGTGCGGGACACCGGCATCGGCATCGCGCCAGAGCAGTTGCCGAAGCTCTTCCAGTCCTTCTTCCAGACGGACAGCTCGGTGACGCGCAAGTACGGCGGCACGGGCCTGGGCCTGGCCATCAGCAAGCGGCTCGTTGATTTGATGGGCGGCCGTATCGGCGTGGAGAGCGAGCCGGACAAGGGCAGCCTCTTCTGGTTCCAGCTCCCCCTGGCGAAGAGCGACACCGTGGTGCCTCCCACGCAGCCGGTGCCCACCCTGCCCCAGGGCCTGCGGGTACTGGTGGTGGACGACAACGCCAGTGCCCGGCACATCCTCCAGTCCATGTGCACCGCCTTCGGGTTCTCGACGCGCGCGGTGCAGGGAGGCCAGGAGGCGCTGGAGGAAGTGGCACGCGGGCTGGACGGGCGCCCGTATGACCTGGTGCTGCTCGACTACCACATGCCGGGAATCGACGGCCTGGAGACGAGCCGCCGCATTCACCAGCGCGAGAATCTCGCGCGGCTGCCCACCATCATCATGGCGTCCATGGACGAGCGCCCGGGCATTCTCCCGCAGGCGCTGGCCGCGGGCATTCAGGCGTATATGAACAAGCCGGTGACGGCGTCGGCCCTGCTCAACGCCATTCAGAAGGCGTTGCGCCCGGTCTCCGCCCAGGCGCAGCCCGAGCCCCGCCGCCATGGGAGCGCCGTCCAGTCCGCCCCGCGCCACCTGAGGGGCAAGCGGGTGCTCCTGGTCGAGGACAACCGCTTGAATCAGGAGGTGGCGCTGCACTTCCTGCGGAGGGCGGGACTGGAAGTCGAAGTGGCTGCCCACGGCGGCGAGGCCCTCGAACGCCTGTCCCACAGCACCTATGACGCGGTGCTGATGGACTGCCAGATGCCGGTGATGGACGGCTACGAGGCGACGCGGCGCATCCGCGCCCTGCCTGGTCTGTCCCAGCTCCCCATCATCGCCATGACGGCCAACGCCCTGGCGGGGGATCGCGAGCGCAGCCTCGAGGCGGGCATGAACGAGCACCTGAGTAAGCCGATCGACGTGAACCACCTCTACCAGACGCTGGGCCGGTGGCTGGCGGAGGTGTCTGCCCCCCAGCCTGTGAACGTGGAGAAGGCGCTGCAGCGGTTGGACGGAGACACCAGCCTATACCGCATGGTGGCCGAGCTGCTGCTCACCGATGCGCCGGCCCAGGTGGAGCAGCTCCGCAACGCCCGGGCCGCCGGAGACTGGGTGAGCGCCATGCGTGCGGCCCACACGTTGAAGAGCCTGGCCGCCAACGTGGGCGCGGAAGAGCTGCAAGAGCAGGCGCAGGTGCTCGAGAGCGCCTTGGGGCGCCACGAAGAGCCGGCCGTCGCGCAAGCGGCTCCTGCCTTCGAGCAGGAGCTGGCACGGGTGCTCGCCGCGATTCAGGCGTTCCTTGCCGCGCCCCCGCGCTGACCCGTCACAGGGCGCGCCGCATCAGCAACCGGCGCTCCATGGGGAAGCCCGCCTCCTGCTCGCGGGCCCAACCACACACGGCCTCGACCAGGGCCGTGCCCAGGCCGCGCCAGCCATGCTCCGGGTGCACCCCCAGCTCCTCCGGCACGGCGCGGCGCACGCGGTAGCCAGGGTGCATGACGGCTCACCGTTCCGCGCTGGGAGCCGGCGCTGGCATCAGCGTGCCGCCATACTGGCTGGCCTCCAGTGTGCCGCACGCGGCGCCAATGTCCTTGCCGCCCGAGTAGCGCCGGGCAATGGGCGCCTTGAGCACCTGGAGGTGGTCGCGGAACGCCTTCAGCTCCTCGGCGGTGGGCGGCTGGTACTTCCCCGTCGGATCCGTCACGTCGATCAGATCCACCTTGATGGGAATGCCCTCGAAGGCCTGCTTCAGCGCCAGCGCGTCCTCCAGGCCCAGGTTGAACCCGGAGATGGCCACATAGGCAATCATCGCCCGCTCGCGCCGCACCTCGGTGTATTCGCGGATGGCGTCCACCAGCTCCGGCAGCGGATGCGCCTTCTCGATGGGCAGCACCTTCAGCCGCTTCTCGGCAATGGCGCTCGTCACCGAGAAGGCCAGCCGGTACGGGTGCCCCTCGCGCGTGTAGCGGCGAATCTGCGGCACCATGCCCGCGGTGGAGAAGGTGATGGAGGTGCCCGAGATGGCGAAGCCCGCCGGGTTGGACAGAATCTGCGCGGCGCGAATCGTCTCCGCGTAGTTGAGCAGCGGCTCGCCCATGCCCATGAAGACGATGCCGCGCACCGGCCGGTCCGCCTCCTCGCGCACCTGGAGCACCTGATCCAGAATTTCCCACGTCTTCAGGTTGCGCTGAAAGCCCAGCTTCCCCGTCATGCAGAAGTCGCACGCCAGCGCGCAGCCCACCTGGCTGGACACGCAGATGATGTACTTCTCGTCGAAGATGGGGATGCGCACCGCCTCCACCCGGCCGCCCAGGGGCGAGGCGAAGAGGTACTTCACGAAGCCGTCCTCGGCCTTACGCCGCTCCACCACCTCCAGGCGGGGCAGTTGCGCGTGGGCGCGAAGGTGCTCGGCCACCTTTTTGGGCACCTGCGGGGCCTGACACACCTCTTCCACCGTGCTCGCGCCGTGGGCAAAGACGGCGGCAAACACCTTGCGAATCGCAGTGGGGGTGGGCGCCAGCGGAGCCAGCGCTTGCTCCAACTCAGGGAGCGACAGTTGCTTCAGGTTCACGAGGCGGACTTGATCTTCGAGCGGAGGAAATCGGTGAGCTTCTCCGCCACTTCCTGGGGCATGCGCTGCGCCATCGCCCGCTTGCACAGTCCGGGAGTGGCCCGATAGGTGCGCAGAAAGTCCACGCAAGGGGCACACCCCTGCAGGTGCTCGCGCAGATGTTGGGCCTCATCGGGCGACATGTCGCCGTCGAGGTAGTCCATCAGGAGGTTTATGGAGTCTTTACAGTTATACATCCGAACCTCGACTGCGGCCTGCCTCGCTGCTGGCTCTGCTCAGAAGATGCCCAGGGCACCGGAGCGTTTCACTCGACACGACTATCCCGATTGTAGAACGCGTCGATGGCCTCTCGCAGCGCGAGCCGGGCCCGGTGTAACCGACTCTTGATGGCGGGTACGGAGTCCCCCGTCAGCTCCGCGATCTGTTCGTAACTGAGGCCCTCTACGTCTTTCAAGATAAAGACCTCCCGGTACCCCTCGGGCAGCCGATCCGTCGCCTGCTGGATGGCCTGCCCCAGCTCCGCGTCCAGAGCCTTCTCCTCGGCATCCCGGCTCCAGTCCTGCTGGGGGTATTCGGCCAGGGAGCCCCGCTCGGTGAACTCGGGGCCCTTGAGCTCGTTCTCGGCCGCCTGCACCACCTTGCGGTGGCGCAGCCGCATGAGGGCGTGGTTTGCCGCAATGCGGTGTACCCACGAGCCGAAGGCCGCATCCCCCCGGAAATCCTGGAGGTGCTGGTAGGCGGACAGGAAGGTGTCCTGGGTAATCTCCGCCGCGTCCGCCTCCGAGCGCGTCATGCGCAGCGCCAGGCCGAACACCTTGTCCCGGTGGGCCTCCACCAGCGCCTCGAAGGCGCCCATGTCTCCGGCCTGCGAGCGCGTGAGGAGCTGCTGGTCTTCTTGCTGGGGTACGGCCTCGTTGGACATTCGTCTGCAACCTTCCAGCCAGCGTGGCTTGCCGTCAAGGCTGACGGCGCGGCTTCCGGGAGCCCACCCGGCTGACATGGCGACTTTCCTTCACCCAGAACCGGAAGGGTTGGGCAGCCCACTCCCCGGCGTACTCCACCCCGATGCGCGGCCCGGTGGCCACTTGAGCCTCCGGTACCACGGCACCGGGCGCTACATATAGGGGAGATGATTGGAGATCCAACCGGTTATGAGCCAGGGTTATCCCGAAGGCGCGGCACAAGCGGCCGGGCCCGTCGGTGCGGCTGTCCGGAGGCAGGCCCTGCAGGGGCTCCACGGCGCGCACCAGCACGGCGCCGGCCACTCCAGGCGCCTCGGTCACCACGTTGAAGCAGTGGTACATGCCATAGATGAGGTAGACGTAGGCCCGCCCGGGCGGCCCGAAAAGAACTTCGGTGCGAGGGGTGAGCCCCTTGGCGGCGTGGCAGGCCAGGTCGTGTTCACCAATATAAGCCTCGGTCTCGACAATGCGGCCCACGCGTTTGCGGCCCCCCTCCTCGAGCACCAGTTGGGTGCCGAGCAGCTCGCGGGCCACGGTCAGCGCGGGGCGTGCATAAAAGGAGTCAGGCAGTCGCATTCAGGTAAGCAGGGGGAATTGTCCGTGAGTACAACGAGGGCCATTTTCCGGCTCCTCCCTGCGACCAGGCTTTCGAGCGCCTGGCCGCGTTGAAGAGTTCACACAGGCCATCGCCTGAGGCAGATTGCACGCATGCTCCCCACTGGCCGGCTTTCCGGTCTCTTGCTCCCTGTTTTCTCCTTCCGCTCGCGCACCGACTTCGGCATTGGCGACTTTGGTGCCATGGACGACCTGTACCGGTGGATGAACACCGCGCGCCAGAAGATGTTGATGGTGCTGCCGCTGCTGCCCACCGCGCCGGGAGACCCGAGCCCCTACGCCACGCGTTCGGCCTTTGGCCTCAACCCGCTCTTCATTGACTTGCAGCAGGTGCCGGAGTTCCAGGCCACCGGGGGCGAGGGCGCGCTGTCCGGCGAGCAGAAGCGGCAGCTGGCCGAGGCCCGGGCGGCCCCCCGCGTCCGGTATGACCTGGTGTTCCCGCTGAAGGAGGCGGCGTTCGAGCGCAGCTTCAACCACTTCGAGCAGCACGAGTGGTCCAAGCAGACCGAGCGGGCCAAGCAGTTCCAGGCCTGGCGCGAGGCGCAGGGCGAGTGGCTGGAGAGCTACGCGCTGTTCACCGCCCTGTCCGAGGCGGAGCAGCGCCGGGCGTGGTGGGAGTGGCCCGAGCCTCTGCGCACGCGCAACCCCGAGGCGCTGCGGGCCGCCAGCGCCCAGCACGAGCGCCGGGTGCGCTACCACGCGTGGCTGCAGTGGGTGGCCGAGCAGCAGTGGAACCGCGCGCGCGAGCAGGCCAAGGCGCGGGGCATTCTGCTGTGCGGCGACGAGCCCTTCATCATCGGCCAGGACAGCGCGGACACCTGGGCGCACCCGGACATTCTGCGCCGGGACGCGCGGCTGGGCGTGCCGCCGGATGACTTCTCCGCCACGGGCCAGGACTGGGGCCTGCCGTACTTCGACTTCGCGGCGATGGAGAAGGAGGACTACCGCTGGCTCAAGTCGCGGGCGGCCAAGGCGGCCAGCTATTACGACTTGCGCCGGGTGGACCACGCGGTGGGTTACTTCCGCCAGTGGATCCGCGACCAGCAGACGCCCACCGGGCGCTTCATTCCTCCGGACGAGGAGAGCCACAAGCGCCAGGGCGAGCACCACTTCCGGCTGCTGTCGCAGAACGCGGGCATCATCGCCGAGGACCTGGGCGTGATTCCGCCGTTCGTGCGCAAGATTCTGGCGAACCTGGGGCTGCCGGGTTACCGGGTGATGCGCTGGGAGCGTGACGACGCCATCTACCGCAACCCGCACGAGTACCCGGCCGTGTCGCTGGCCACCACGGGCACCCACGACACCGAGCCGATGGCGGACTGGTGGGACACCACCACCGAGCAGGAGCGGGCCTCCATGGCGCGCGCGTGGCCCGAGTTCCAGGGCCTGACGATGACCAAGGAGTTCACCCCCGAGGTGCACCGCGCGCTGTTGGCCGCGGCGCTCAACTCCAAGAGCAACCTGTGCGTGCTGCCGTGGCAGGACATCCTCGGCACCCGGGACCGCATCAACCTGCCGGGCACCATGAGCGACAGCAACTGGGCCTACCGCATTGCGCAGAACGTGGACCAACTGCTCGAGGACGAGCAGACGCGCACCGCGGCGGAGAAGGTGGCCTGGCTCACCGCCTCCGCCCACCGCTGAGCAGCGGACGGAAAGGCAACCTGAACCTGAGCTACGGCGCGCTCTACGGAGATGCCGTCCACGGCGGCACCTACAACACCGACGGCACGGTCACCTCCTACCGGGGCACCGTGTCCCAGGGCACGCCGATCAACTTCGCGGCCCGCTTCACCGAGCTGCGCGCGCTGTCCGCCCGGCTGGACGCCCTGCCCGCGCGAACCTCAACGTGTTCGACGTGGACGCCAGCGCCTTCAACGGCGCGGTGCTGCTGTCCATCTCCGCTCCGGCCACCTCGCTGGCGGTGATCAACATCCACGGCACCTCGGCCACGTTCACCGGCTTTGGCCACACGTTCGGCGGCGGCATCGACCAGCACGGCGTGCTCTACAACTTCCCCGAGGCCACGAGCATCACCGCCTACGGCTACGGCTTCTGGGGCACGGTGCTGGCGCCCAACGCGGACGTCGACTTCAGCGACGGCAGCTTCGACGGCGGCATCTACGCCAGGTCGATGACCGGCAACGCCGAGGGCCACATCAACCCGCTGACGGACCGGGAGATCTGCCCGGCGGAGAACCCGGCGGAGAACCACTAAGCAACACCGTGCACCCGCGGGTGCCCCGGGCAGGTTCCGGGGCACCTCGTGAGGGGAACTCAGTCCTCGACGCAGCGCACCTGGGCGGGCTGCCCCTCGAAGAGGGCGCAGGTGCGGCCCGACTCCAGGCACTCCAGGCGCTCGCAGATGTCGATCTTCATGCACAGCGGGGGCGACCGGCCGTAGTCGAAGAGCAGCTCGCCGCAGAATTCATCCAGCGCATCGCAGAACAGGAAGGGACACTCGCTGATGTCGTTGAGGTTCTCGCCTTCCTTGAGCTTCATCGCCTCGTCGTCACTCGGCCCGCAGGAGAGCATCGCCGCCAGGGCCGCGCCGAGCAGCCCGCAGATTCGCCATGTCATATGCCCGCACTCTGGCGCAGCATGGCCTGGCTTGCACGCCTCGTGGTGCCGAATGTCCGGCAGCCGTCCTTCTCCCCCCGCCGGGGCGTGGAAACGCGACAGAGCATGCCAATACCGCTACCCGGAACGGGTCAACCGGGAGCCGAATGATTATGAACACGTCCCGTGGACGTGGCCCTCATCTTCAGACACCGACTCTCTGCTCCCCTGCTGCTGCTGACGCTTGCCTGCGCGTGCGCCACCGGCAAGCCCCGCCCTGACTCGCGCGAGGTGGACGACCTCGAAATCAAGGGCGTGGATCAGCTCGACGACGGGGACATCAAAGGAAAGATTCTCACCACCGAGACGCCGTGGTGGGAGCCGCTGTGGCCCTTCGACAAGGGGCCCTCGTACTTCGATCCCAACGCGTGGCAGGCGGACCTGCGGCGCATCGAGCGCTACTACCAGGCGGAGGGCTACTACCAGGCCCGGGTCGTCTCGGACGTGGTGAAGCCCGAGGGCCAGGAGGCGGTGGAAATCGAGGTGACGGTGAGCGAGGGCAAGCCCACCACCATCGGCGCCATCGAGGTGACGGGGCTGGAGGAGCTGCCGGACGACCACCAACGCCGGGCCAAAGCGGACCTGCCGTTGAAAGCGGGCGAGGTGTTCCGCGAGGAGGACTGGGCGGGGGTGAAGGACCTCATCCAGGGGCGGCTGCGCGAGCTGGGCTACGCGCAGGCGGAGGTGGGCGGCGAGGTGCAGGTGGACGTGGTGACGAACAAGGCGGCGGTGAAGCTGCAGGTGCAGCCGCGGCAGCGCTACAAGTTCGGCGTCATCTTCGTGGCCACTGACTACAACCCGCAGGTGAGCACCAAGCGCATCATCGAGCAGGCGCAGGGGGCCATCCGCAAGGGGGCCTGGTACAGCGAGTCCGCGCTGGCCGAGGCGCAGGCGCGGGTGTTCGCCATGGGCGTGTTCGGCGCGGTGAAGGTGAACCGGGGCGAGCCGGACCAGGAGGCCGGCACGGTGCCGGTGGTGGTGGACGTGCGCGAGGCGCCGCTGCGCTCGGTGCGGCTGGGTGCGGGCCTCGGCGTGGAGGCCTTGCGCCAGGAAGGCCGCGTGCTGGCCGAGTGGAGCAACCGCAACTTCTTCGGCGGGCTGCGCAGGCTCACGGTACGGGGCCGCGTGGGCTACGCGTTTCTGCCCTCGATCTACTCCACCCTGTCCAACAACAAGACAGCCCAGAACGGGCTCATCTTCGATGCGCTCACCGAGTTCGAACAGCCGCGCTTCCTCTTCCGGGACCTGCGCCTGCAGTCCTCGCTGTCGGCGGAAAAAGGCCTGGAGCAGGCCTACTCGTTCGTCGGCGGGCGGCTGCGCACCGGCGTCATCTGGCAGCCACACCCGGACCTGTCCGTGTTCCCCACGTACAACCTGGAGGTGTACTCGCTGTCGGGCACGGTGGGCGGCACCGATCGGGTGCCTCCTATCACCCTGGGCTGCCGCGAGCAGACGGAAGGGGACACCACGTGCGGCATCGAGCTGAGCTACCTGGAGACCACCATCGAGTGGGACCGGAGGGATGACAAGACGGAGCCGCGCAATGGCTACTACGCGGCGCTCTCGGTGCAGGGCGGCGGTGGGCCGCTGTTCGGCGACTTCACCTACATCCGCCTGCTGCCGGACCTGCGCTACTACCACTCGTTTGGCCTGGAGCAGCGACTCACCGTGGCGGGCAAGCTGCGGATGGGCACGCTCATTCCCTACAAGAACACGGAGACGGGCCGGGCGCAGAGTTCCATCGTGACGCGCTTCTTCTCGGGCGGCGGCTCGTCCATGCGCGGCTTCAACAGCCGGCGCCTCTCGCCGCAGCTCGTCGTGGTGCCCGAGGGCACCGACGGGACACCGGCCATCACCGTGCCGATCGGCGGCAACAGCCTCTTCGAGACGACACTGGAGGTGCGCTACCGGCTCACCGAGAGCCTGGTGGTGGCCAGCTTCTGGGACACCGGGTACGTGGGGCGTGATCCGCTCTC
>DASVVJ010000935.1:0-1590 GCA_036389955.1 Myxococcaceae bacterium | reverse complement strand
GGCCTGGAAGCAGCCCTCCAGGAAGAACGGATGGAGGGTGAAGCGCGGCACCGCCGTGTGCCCCAGCACTGAGTGCGCAGGGGGCGGGAGGACGCAGGCCAGTAACTCCCCCTGTCCGAGGAGCCGCTCCCAGCGCAGACTGTGCGGCCGCGCCCCCGCCTGGCTCGAGGACTCGGGACTGACGCCAGCCCGCTCCCCTTGGCGCAACAACGAGGCCGCCTCCTTCATACGCCGGGGAGGCAGTGGCTCGCCGAAGCGTACGACCGCTCGCGCATGGAGCCGGTCCTTCACCAGCGTGCGCCCCTGCGGGTCCACGAAGTCCGAGGCCAGCGTGGTCTCCACGAGGGAGGCGTCTCCACGCGCCACCACGCGCAGGTCCACGGCCCGCTCCCCCACGAGCCGCACCGCCAGCCCCACGGAGAAGTCCTCGATCGCCACGGCCGTGCCTCGCGGCCTCAGCAACCTGGCGCCCTCCAGCAAGGCCTCCGCATGGATGGCCGCGGGTACCAGGGGGACTCCATCCAGGCGGTGCTGCTCCAGGTAGGGCTCCCGGGCCAGTGACACGGTACGGCGCATCACCAGGAAGGAGGGGCCCGCCTCCAGCCGCCGCTCCAGCAACGGAAACGCCTCCGGCTCCCGGAGCCCTCCCTCCTGATCGAAGGGCATGCCCTGCATGCGGTCCACCGGCAGCAGCACCCTCAGGCCCCACAGCCGCAAGTCCTCCGCCGCTTGCGGAGCCAGGTCCACGTGCAACTCCCGCCCCTGCTGAGCCACACGGAGCGCTGGCGCCTCCCCACGCACCACGCGGGCGGCCCCCAGCACCTGGGGTGTGCCGGCACTCTGGGGCGCGAGCGCAACCCCTTCATCGAACGCCCGCTGCCATGCCTCCTCTCCCACCTCGGCCAGATCCTTGCCTTCCGCTTCGCCCAGGATGACCACCCCCCGCGCCAGGGGACGCCCGGCCTCTCCCGCGCGCAGCAGCCGCACCGTCAACCGCGAGTGCGCTCCGTGCTCCTCGCGCGACTCGAGCTCACCCCGGACCTCCACCTCCTGCCGCGCGGAAGCGCCGGGCTGCATGAAGAGTTGGAACCTCTCCAGGGCGAGCGCCTTGGCACCAGGAGCCTCGCGCAGGGCCTGGCGCACCAGCTCACAAGCCAGCACTCCGGCGGCTCCCCGTGACCGCACGCTGGGCAGCGGCTTCGGCTCCAGCCCGAAGGCCCGCAGGCCCGCTGGAGCCAGCTGATGGAAGGCATAGGCGCAAGCGAGCTGCCGGAGCAGCTGCTCCACGGCATCCAGCTCCGGGGGAACCGCGGCGCCAAATTCCTGGGGCCGCGCGGGCCCGAGGATCCCGATGGGCTCGGCGCCGGGCCCGCTCGCCAGCAACACGGTGACCCCCTCCTCGTACAGCCGGAGGAGGCAGGGCGCGAACTCCACCCTGGCGGTGAGCTGCCGTGCGAGGTGGTGCGCAATGAAGCCGGAGGTGACGTGCGGTTGGTAGTACTGGCCATCCACCGAGGACAGCACCGCGAGCTTCGGCGCCGCCACGGGCAACCCCTCCAGGTCCGCCTGGAAGCGTAGCGAGGCCTCCTG
>DASVVJ010000934.1:0-5639 GCA_036389955.1 Myxococcaceae bacterium | reverse complement strand
GGACTCCGTGCAGTACTACGGCGGCTATCGCCAGGCGGACGTGAAGCCCACGCCGAATTCGCCCGCGCTGAAGCTCGGCATGGACAAGGTGCCGCCCATCATCACCTCGGCGGTGCTGCTGGATGCGCGCAGCTTCCTGGGCAAGGGCCAGGCGCTCAGCGCCGGGCAGGTCATCACCGCCAAGGACATTCAGGCCATGCTCGAAGCCCAGGGCCTGAGCTGGCGCGGCCTGCTGCCCGGGGACGTGCTCTACATCTACACCGGCTGGGAGGAGCGCTGGGTGGATCCCGCCGGCACCACGAACTACTACCAGCAGGCGCCGGGGATCTCCTACGACGCGGCGCAGTACCTGGCGCAGAAGGCGATCACCGCGATCGGGCTCGATGCGCCCTTCGTGGACGCGATTCCCGAGGGAATGCTCCAGGGCAAGGCCCCTCCGGCCGCGGGCAGTCCGCCGGGCCTGGGGTTTGCCATCCACCACGAGAACCTGGCCCAATCGGGCATCCACAACATCGAGAACGCCCACCTGGCGGAGCTCGCCGCGGACAAGGTGTGGACCTCGTGCACGATGGTCCTTCCGCTGCGGCTCAAGGGGCTCGCCGTCTCCCAGGTGCGCCCGGTGGCCATCGGCACCCCGGCCGCCCCGTAGGCAGGCTCCGGAGAAACGCTTGAGCCCACCGGTCCATGACTTCGACCTCTGGTCGGAGCAGGTTCGAATCGATCCGCTGTCTCTCTTCACGCGGATGCAGCGGGAGGCGCCCATTGCGCGCGTGCTGAGCCCTCATCAGCGCGCGCCGATCTGGATCGTCACCCGCTACAAGGACACGGTGGAGCTGCTGCGCGACCCACGCTTCACCAAGGACCGGTACAAGCTCACCGAGGCGGATCGGCAGCGCTACTTCCGCCTCGGTGAGAACTCGCAGCTCGACAAGCACATGCTCAACGCCGATCCACCAGCGCACACCCGGCTGCGCTCGCTGGTGGCCCAGGCGTTCACCTCTCGCCGGGTCGAGGACCTGCGCCCACGCATCACCACCATCGCCCAGCGCTTGCTGGACGCGCTGCCCTCACATGGCAGCGTGGATCTGCTCGATGCGTTTGCCTTCCCGCTCCCCGTCACGGTGATCGCCGAGCTGCTCGGTGTGCCCGTCGAGGACCAGGAGCGCTTCCGCGCGTGGACCCTCACGCTGCTCAACCCCACTGGCGCCTACCTCGAGACCCTGCAGCGCACTGCCATGGAGTTCCGGCAGTACCTGCAGGACATCCTCGACCGCCGCCGCGCCGAGCCCCGGGACGACCTCATCAGCGCCCTGCTCGCCGCCGAGGAACAGGGGGACCGGCTCACCCCCATAGAGCTGGTCAGCATGGTGTTCCTGCTCATGGTGGCGGGGCACGAGACGACGGTGAATCTGATCGCCAACGGCGTCTGGGCCCTGCTGCACCACCCTGAGCAGATGGAGCGGCTGCGCGCCAACCCCGCCCTCATCGAGCCCGCCTTGGAGGAGATGCTGCGCTACTGCGGCCCCGTGCGGCACTCCACCAGCCGCTTCGCGCTCCAGGACACCGAGTTCCGTGGTCAGCTCATCCCCGCCGGGGAGATGATCATGGCCGGCGTGCTCTCAGCCAATCATGACCCGGAGCAGTTCGAAGCGCCCGAGCGGTTCGAGCTCACCCGGACGCCGAACCGGCATGTCGCCTTCGGGTCTGGGAGCCACTTCTGCCTGGGCGCCCCACTGGCCCGGCTGGAGGCGTTGATCGCCCTGCCCATGCTGCTGGCGCGGCTGCCCCGCCTGCGCTTCGCCGAGGACCCCACCGCCCTTCGCTGGCGCGGCGGGCTGCTCATCCACGGGCTGGAGAAGCTGCCCGTCTCCTTCTGAGGGAGGCTGAAAATGGAACGGCCACCCGGGTCGGAAACCGAGCGGCCGTAGTAACCCTCACCCCGTCCCTCTCCCGAAGGGAGAGGGGAAGTGGGTGTGTCCTTAGATCGAGGCCGCGAAGGCCGCGTCCGGGATCTGCATCGGCGAGGCGTCCTCGGCTGCCATCAGCCGCGCCGACTGCTCCACCGTGGGCAGCACGTTGCGCGCGTACCACAGCGCGCTCCACTTCTTGCCATCGTAGAACGCCCGGTCCGGATCCGACGCCGACAGCCCCTCCAGCTTCTTCTCCGCCAGCACCGCCGCCTCCAGCAGCAGCCAGCCCACCGCCACCTCCGACATCATCTGCAGGAAGCGGTTCGCCGACAGCGGAATGAGCGGCATCTTGCTCGGGTCCTGCGACCAGCCCAGCAGCGCCATCGCGCTGGACATCAGGCCCTCCTGCGCCCCCGCCAGCAGCTTCACCTCGGAGCCGAACGTCTTGTGCTCGCGGTTGTTCTCGATGAACCCGCCCACGTCTCCCATGAACTGCTGGAAGTGCGCCCCACCCGCCTGGCCCAGCTTGCGGCCCACCAGGTCCATTGCCTGGATGTGGTTGGTGCCCTCGTAGATCGAGAAGATCTTCGAGTCGCGGCAGTACTGCTCCACCGGGTAGTCCTTGCAGAAGCCCGCACCGCCGTACACCTGGATGGCCTGCGCGCACAGCCGGAACGCCTGGTCCGACGAGTACGCCTTCACCAGCGGGGTGAGCACCTCCACCTGTCCACGGTGGTAGGCCGCCAGGTCGTCATCCCGGCCCGAGAGCTGCTTCGCCTTGTCCGTGTGCATCGCCAGCTTGATGATCAGCGCGCGGATGCCCTCCACGTGCGACTTCATCTCCAGCAGCATGCGCCGCACGTCCGGGTGCTCGATGATCGACACGCGCGGCGAGCTCGGATCCTTCCACTTGGTGAAGTGGCCGCCCTGCTTGCGCTCCTTCGCGTAGTCCAGCGCGTTGAAGTACGCCGCCGACGCCAGCCCCAGGCCCTGGATGCCCACCGCGATGCGAGCCCCGTTCATCATCTTGAACATCTGGCTCATGCCCACGTGCTCGACGGTGCCCACCAGCTCGCCCAGGCACTTATCGTTCTCACCGAAGTTCAGCACGCACGTGGCCGACCCGTTGATGCCCATCTTGTGCTCGATGGAGCCCAGCGACACGTCATTGGACTCGCCCGCCGAGCCGTCCGGGTTGATGCGCCGCTTGGGCACGATGAACAGCGACAGGCCCTTGGTGCCCATCGGCGCACCCTCGACGCGCGCCAGCACCAGGTGGATGATGTTGTCGGCCAGGTCGTGGTCACCCGCCGAGATGAAGATCTTCGTGCCGCGGATGTTGTAGGTGCCATCCGGGTTGCGCCGGGCGCTCGACTTCGCCGAGCCCACGTCCGAGCCCGCGTGCGGCTCGGTGAGACACATCGTCCCGCCCCACGTGCCGTTCAGACACTTCTCCACGTACTTCTTCTTCTGCTCGGGCGTGCCGCACTCGGCGATCACCTCCGCCGCGCCGTACGACAGCCCCGGGTACATGTTGAAGGCCGCGTTGGAGCCGCACAGCATCTCCTCCACCGCCACCTGCAGCATCATCGGCGAGCCCTGCCCGCCGTGGTCCGGGCTCACACCCACCGTCTTGAAGCCGGCCTCGTACAGCTTCTGCCACGCCTCCTTGAAGCCCTTGGGCGTGATGACCGTGCCGTTTTCGATCCGGCAGCCCTCACGGTCACCCGTGCTGTTCAGAGGTCCCGTCACCTCCTTGGCAAACCGGTAGGTCTCCTGGAGGACGGCCTTGGCCTCCTCCGGCCCCCAGGCCTCGAAGGGCGCTGAGCCGGCTACCTGCTCGAAGCCAAACTGCTCGAAGAGGGTAAAGAAGATCTCGCGAAGGTCGGTCTTGTAGGTGTTGATTCCGGCGGACATGGCCTCTCCCGTCACAGGGCTCGCGGCCTGACCACGCACAGGTCCACGGCTCCTCCAGACTGGGAGAAGTGTTACGTCGATTGATTTTGCAGTCAACCGCAAGTGACGCTACGCGTCGCGGGGTGTCAACGCCACCTCACTCGGCGTGTCCGGAACTGTGCGGTGGGCAGGCTGTCCAGGCCTGCCCTTTCGGGTAGCTACTTCTTGGGCTTCTTTGCCGCCGCCGCGGCCGCCGCCCCTGCTGGGGCAGGCGAGGCAGCCGGAGCCGGCGAAGGCGCCGGAGCGGTGGCCGTCTTGGCCGACTTCTTCGCTCCGTTGGGGGCCTTCTTGGCGCCCGTCTCCTCGGCTGCCGGGCCACCCTCGGTGCCACCCTGGGGCGGCGCGAGGATGCTCTCGCGAGGCACCTCGACGACGATCGGGGCCTGGCCGGAGCGCTGCCGGTTCTCGTCCTCCAGCGAGTAGAAGAGCTGGATGACCGACTGGCCCTTCATCAGCAGCTCGCCGCGCTGGTTCTCCGCCCAGAGATCGATCTCGACGAAGTAGCGGCCACCCGAGCCGTGCCGGTCCGACACGCGGCCCTTGCAGACCACGGTGTCACCCGGCCACACCATCTTGATGAAGCGCACGCCGTAGCGGCGCAGTTGGCCGCCGCGGGCCCAGTCACTGATGAGCTGGCCCAGCATGCCCATGATGAGCATGCCCGGGGCGTACACCGAGGGCATGCCCACGCTCTTGGCGTAGACCTCGTCCACGTGCACGGGGTTGTAGTCGCCGCTGGCTCCCGCGTAGCGCGAGAGCTGCACCCGGTCTACCGGGGCCTTGGCAAGCGCGGGCAGCTCGTCTCCCACGCGGATGGATTCGAAGTACAGCTTGCGCGCGGGCATCAGGCGTTCTCCTTCGCGGCGCGGACAATCAGCGTTCGGCGGGCCCGGAAGACCAGGTTGCCTTCCTCGTCACGGCCCTCGTCCTCGATGACGGCAACGTCCATCTTCCCGGCCGGGCCACTGCGCTCGCTCACGTCCGCCACCTTGGTGGCCACGTAGATTCGGTCTCCGGCGAAGATGGGCCGCTCGTACTCGAAGCCCTGCTCGGCATGCAGCAGGCTCTTGATGCCCACCCCGAGCAGCTCGCGCAGATCCGCCGCCGAGTGAAACGAGGCGGGGAACGTGGGAGGCGCCACGATCGTCGGGTACCCGGAGGCCCGGGCGTACTCCTCGTCGTAATAGATGGGGTTGTAGTCGCCAATCGCCTCGGCGAAGCGTCGGATGGCGCCCTTCTCCACCTCGTTGAGCGTTGGCGGCGAAGAGCGGCCAATCGCATTCTTGTCCAACATATCCCCTCCCTGGAATCCTTAGCGGCCGGCCGGCAGCTCGAGCACGGTCAGCAACCCAGCCTCGGCGGCCGTCAGACGCGGCGCCGCATTCACCAACGTGTTGGCCGTGGCGCGATCTCCCGCCACGCCTCCCGCAATCTCCAGCGTGAGCTTCGGTTCGGCGTCGATCACGATGCGATCCTTGGGGTCATCCGCTCCCACCGCGATCGTGAGCTCCAGCCGGACGCGCTCCTGCTCCTCGTCCAAACCCACCACCGACTGGAAGATGCCCGCCACCCGGCCCTTGCGCACGGGAAACGCGCCGCCGGTGATGTCCTCCTCGGCCATGACGGGGGCCACCTCTTCCTCGTAATCGTCGCAGTCCAGGCCGAGCCCCAGCGCACACAGCGCCGCGGACTCCACCAGCCCCACGTGGCCCAGCTGATCCTTGTCCACCAGGGCGAAGAACTCGTCCTCCGTCAGCCCGGCGCCCACCTTGC
>DASVVJ010000933.1:0-5475 GCA_036389955.1 Myxococcaceae bacterium | reverse complement strand
GGCCAGGTGCACCCCTTCGTGGCCATGGAGTGGGTGGAGGGCGAGCCACTCTACGTATGGGCGGCGCGGCGCAATCCCTCCTCACGGCAGGTGCTGGCGCTGCTGGCGCAGGCGGCCCGTGCACTGCAGGCCATTCACGAGGTGAGCGGGGTGCACCGGGACGTCAAGGGCGACAACATGCTGGTGCGGGCCGTGAATGGCCGGCTGTTCCTCACGGACCTGGGCGCGGGGTACGTGGCGGGAGCGGCCCGGCTCACGCCGTGGAACTCGGTGCCCGGAACACGCGAGTACCACAGCGGCCAGTTGTGGGAGTCCCTGCGGAACGCGGCCCCCACTGTGGCTCCCGTGTTGGCGCAGCCTTGCGACGATGTGTTTGCGCTGGGGGTGACGGCGTACCGGGTGGTGACGGACGCGTACCCGCCCTGTGCGCTACCCGGAACAGCGCTTGGGCCGGAGGGCCACGCGGCAGGCACGCGGGTGGTGCCGCCCCGGCAGCTCAACCCCCGGGTGGATGCCCAGCTCAATGCGCTCATCCTGCGGATGTTGTCCGTGCGGCCCGAGGAGCGCGGCACCGCGGGAGAGCTGGCTGAGGCCATGGAGCGTGGAGTGGCGCACGGAGGGGCCTCGGCGGACAAGCCGCTGTTCGAGTGGGCGAAGGTGCCGCCCGCGCCGTGGACGGAAGAGGAACGGGCGGAGGCGGAGTACCTGGGGTACCGGCCGCGCCGCAGAGACCGCCGGTTCGTTCAGTGGATCGAAGAGGCGGACGCCGCCGCGCGAGCACAGCGGGGCGCGCAGGGACGTGGCGGAGCCACGGCACAGACCAGGCGGGAGCGAACCCGGAAGTGGCTGCCCTGGCTGGCCGCGGCGATGGCCCTGGGGCTGTGGCCTGAGGAGACTGGCTCGGTGCGTACCGTGAAGCGGCTGACGGTGCCGCACGGAGTCCCCTCGGAGGCACAGCGCAAGGAAGACGCTGTCTCGCTCGGAGATTCGGCGATGAGTTCTTCCGATACTTCCACGAAGTCCCCTGCGCATCGAGCCATCACGGTGGAAGTTCCCACGCAGCCCTTACCAGGGCAGATGAAGCCAGATGCAAAGGGGCGCTGTCCCAAGAAGCTGGTCCCTATCAACGGGGGTTGCTGGGGCCAGGTCAACTTCGACGTCGAGCAATGCCACGGGAGCGTGTTTTACGTGTACCAGGGTGGATGCTACGCCCCTGCCTACGAGCCGGCCCGCAGGCCGACCTCCGCTCCTGAGCAGATGAAGCCCTGATGAAACTTCTTATGGGTATGGCTGCCGTCCTGATCACGCAGCCCGTCCCGGCGCTCCGGCGCATCCATCGGGGAGCCAATGGAGGACCGTGGAACGAAGCGTGGCGGCGGTTCCAAAAGGCGAATCGCGATGCGACCAAGCTGGAGATAGAACTTCACGCTGGGAAGCTCATCTACGAGTTCAACCTGTACGGCGTGGTGGTACCCTACAGGCGGCAGTTGTTGAGGCTGCCATCCAACCTGCTCGAGCCGGATTGATCGAGGCGGCATGAAGTTCTACTGGCTGCACGAAGTGTCGGCGCCTCGGTACTCGGGCTCGTATCACGACGAGCATCAGTGGTGCCTACCGGGGGTGCATTGCCCGGCGTGTGATGCCATCTGGTCAATGGGCGGGGAGGCCTACCCTTCGGTAGACCTGTCGCAGCACCCCGAAAAAGACAAGTACCTGCCGAGGCTGGAAAAGGACTACGCGGAATTCGAGCGGTTGCGCGAGCAGGTGCGCCCGCTGCTTCCTCCCGGCGCGCCACTCTGGCCGGGTACTTCATTTGGCCGGTTAGCCGGCCCGGCCAAAGGTGAGTTCGGCCCCCTGGTCCTGTACTTCCCGTGGATGCTGTTGATGAGGCGCGAAGTGCTGGAGCAGGTGCAAGCCGCGGGAGTGCGGGGATTGAAGGGCTGCCACACCCAGATGCGCTTCCGGCAGAAGAACCCGCCGGAACTCATGGAGCTGGAGTTGCTGCCTCGGGGCCGGTTGCACCCCGACTGCCTGCCGCCCGACAGGCCCACGCCGTGTACGAAGTGTGGCCGCAGGGGCTGGAGCTTGCCCGAGCACCCGATGTTGGAAGCCTCCTCGCTTCCCGAGGACCTGGACGTTTTCCGCGTTGGCGACTTCGGGACGGTGCTGGTGGGCACCGAGCGTTTCGTGGAAGCAGTGCGTCACCTGGGCTTCGAGCAGGACATCCTCTTCCGCGAGCTGCCCGTGCGGTGAGAGGCGCAGAGTTCCTGGAACTGCTAGGCTGTGAACAGTTCCCCCCCAGGAGAAACGAATGCCGCTCCTATCGACGCTGGTGCTGCTGACGCTGAGCCAGGCCCCGGCGGCCGAGCAGCGCCACCCGTTCACCGACATCGCCCGGGTGCTCACCCACCCCCGGTGCATGAACTGCCACCCTGCGGGTGATCGGCCGCTGCAGAAAGACACGCAGATCTTCCACAAGCAGAACGTGAGCCGGAGCATCGAGAAACTGGGCCACTCCTGCTCCACGTGCCACCCGTCGCAGCCGCCCGCCGGGGCCAACATGCCTCCCGGAGCGCCGCACTGGAAGATGCCCTCGGCGCGCACGCCCATGGTGTTCGAGAAGCGCACGCCGCAGCAGCTGTGCGAGCAGCTCAAGTCGCCCGAGGCCAATGGCAACCGCACGCTGGCGCAGATCCGCACACACATGGCCGAGGACGCCATTGTGAAGTGGGGCTTCTCGCCGGGCGAAGGCCGCAGTGTGCCGCCGCTCTCGCATGAGGCATTCGTCAAGGTCGTGGATGCGTGGCTGGCCGCCGGTGCGCCCTGTCCGCAGAGTCCTGAGACTGCCGCGGCTCCCGCAGCTCCGCCCGCTCCCTCCGCGCCTTCCGCTTCGTCCAAGTAGCCCGCATCCCCGAGGAACTGAATCCATGGTGAAGCTCGTGATCAATGGTGTCGAGCGGGAGCTCGACGTCCCCGAGGACATGCCGCTGCTCTGGGTGCTGCGCGACGTGCTGGGGATGAATGGCACGAAGTTCGGCTGCGGCATGGCGCTGTGTGGCGCGTGCACGGTGCACGTGGACGGCGTGGCCACGCGCGCCTGTGTCATGCCGGTGGGTACGCTGGCGGGCCAGCGCATCACCACCATCGAGGGCCTGGCCCAGGGTGGAGTGAAACACCCGTGCCAGCGGGCCTGGTGCGAGCTGTCGGTCCCCCAGTGCGGCTACTGCCAGTCCGGGCAGATCATGGCCGCCTCAGCGCTGCTGGCGGCCGAGCCCAAGCCCACGGACGTGGACATTGACGCGGTAATGGCCGGGAACCTGTGCCGCTGCGGCACCTACCCGCGCATCCGCGCCGCCATCCACCGGGCCTCCGAGCTGGCGCAGCAGGAGCGGGTGGACCTCAAGGCCGCCATCGGCGTGGGCGCCTCGGTGGCGAAGAAGGAGGACCACTGATGAGCACGCTCTCCCGGCGCGGATTGCTGAAGGCGGGGCTGGCCGTGGGCGGTGGGCTCCTGCTCGAGGTGGGGATGACCTCGGCGCAGGCGGCCACCGCGGCGGTCTCGGGTGCGGGGGCCGCTCCAACAGCGGCCTTCGTGCCCAACGCCTTCTTGCGCATCACCTCCCATGATGTCGTCACCTTCGTGCTGAGCAGCACGGAGATGGGCCAGGGCGTGGCGACCTCCTTCGCGCAGATCCTCGCGGAGGAGCTGGGCATCGATCCGGCGAAGCTGGTGGTGGAGTTCGCTCCGGCCGACCGCCGCTATGACAACCCCAGCTTCGGCGTCCAGGGCACGGGCGGCAGCACGTCGACAGCGGCGTACTGGCAGATCTACCGCACGGCCGGGGCGACGGCGCGAGAGATGCTGCTGGAGGCGGCGGCGCGCACCTGGGGCGTGGAGAAGGCTCAGTGCGTGGCGGAGAACGGCGCCATCGTCCACCCGCCCACGAAGCGCTCGGCGCGCTTTGGCGAACTGGCCGAGGCGGCCGCACGCCTGCCGGTGCCCGACGTGCAGCTCAAGAACCGCGACTTCCGCGTGGTGGGCCAGCCGCTGCCGCGCATCGACTCGGGCCCGAAGGTGGATGGCTCGGCGGTGTTCGGCATGGATGTGGTGGTGCCTGGCGCGCTGACGGCGGTGGTGCTTCGCTGCCCGGTACCGGGAGGCCAGCTGAAGTCCTTCGACGCGGCCGCCGCGAAGGCGCGGGCCGGGGTCGAGGATGTGGTGCGCATCTCCTCGGGCGTGGCGGTGGTGGCGAAGACGTACTGGCACGCACGGCAGGCCGCCGCTTACGTGAAGGTGGAGTGGGACGAGGGGCCGCTGGCGGGATTCTCGACCGCGAAGCTGCTGGAGACGCACCGCAAGCTGGCCCGGGAGGGCGGCGGTGAGCGCGTGCACTCCTCGGGCAACGTGGAGGCGGTGTTCAGCAAGGCCTCGCGCGTGCTGGAGGCCGAGTACACCGCGCCCTTCCTCGCTCACGCGACGATGGAGCCGCAGAACGCCACGGCACACGTCACAGGCTCGAAGTGCGAGGTCTGGGCGCCCACGCAGAGCCCGGCGCTGACGCACGAGCAGGCCAAGCGCCTGACGGGCCTGAGCAACGAGGACATCACGGTCCACCAGACGTGGCTCGGAGGTGGCTTCGGCCGGCGCTTCAACCAGGACTACGTGGTCGAGGCCGTAGAGGTGTCGAAGGCGCTGGGCAAGCCGGTCAAGGTGGTGTGGAGCCGCGAGGACGACATGCGGCACTCGCCATACCGGCCCGCGGCGACGCACCGGGTGCAGGGCGCGCTGGACGAACAGGGCCAGTTGGTGGGGTGGAAGCACGCGGTGGTGACGCAGTCCATCCTCGGCCTGGTGGGCGACGAGATGGTGCGCGCGACGCTGGCGGGGGCGCCGGGGTTCGTGAAGAGCCTGGTGTCCAGCATGGCGGTGGGGAGCATGGCGGAGAAGGACGGGACGGCCTTCGAGGGTGTGGCGCCCCTGGACTACCGGGTGCCGAACCTGGTGGTGGACTTCATCCGCCACGAGCCGGGCGTGCCGGTGGCGTTCTGGCGCAGTGTGGGTCACTCGCACGTGGCGTTCGCCACCGAGAGCTTCGTGGACGAGGCGGCGCACGCGGCGGGAAAGGATCCGGTGGCCTACCGCCGTGAGCTGCTCAAGTACGAGCACCGCCTGCGCTGGGTGCTGGAGCTGGCAGCCGAGAAGGCGGGCTGGGGCACGCCGGCGGCGGCAGGGGTGTTCCGAGGCGTGGCGGCGCACAAGAGCTTCAACAGCTACGTGGCCGCGGTGGCCGAGGTGTCAGTGGAGGGCTCGGAGATCCGGGTGCACCGCATCGTGATGGCGGCCGACTGCGGCCGGGTCATCAACCCGAATCTGGTGCAGGCGCAATTGGAGGGCTCAGCGGTGTTCGGGCTGTCAGCGGCGCTCAAGCAGCGCATCACGCTGGAGAACGGGCGGGTGCAGCAGCGCAACTTCCA
>DASVVJ010000932.1:0-10107 GCA_036389955.1 Myxococcaceae bacterium | reverse complement strand
CCCGGCGACTTCACGGGGTTTACCGGAAGACGCCTGGGCAGCAGCCGAGGAGGCCCAACCCAGCACCATCAAAACGAGGAGCACGCGCACCATGGACGCGAGCAAGCTCATCACTCGCCCCGCGAAGTGCCAGCCTCTGCTGGCTGCCTGGGGTTCAGCCCTCCTCGTGCAGCAGGCTCTCCAGGTTGCTCTTGCCCGCCGCGAGCTTCTCGAATGCCGTCTCCAGCCGGGTGCTGATCATCTTCTTGTCCGAGCGCTTCTCCACGGCCAGGTCCTGGAGGGCGGCCTCCAACTCCCGCTCGGCCTGGGAGAGCAGGTTCTGCGCCTTGGTGATTCGCCGCTGAAGCTCGGGGCTGATGGACGGCATGGAAGCTCTCTTGGAAAAGAAAAAGCCCGGCCTCGTGTGAGACCGGGCTGGAAGCGAGAACCGCGGGGCGTGCTCAGCTGAGCGCGCGCACGTTCTCGGCCTGGAGGCCCTTGGGGCCCTTCTTCACCTCGAACTCCACCTTCTGGCCCTCGGCCAGGCTGCGGAACCCGTCACTCTGAATCGCGGAGTGGTGGCAGAACACGTCGGCGCCGCCGCTGTCCTGAGTAATGAAGCCAAACCCCTTCGCATCGTTGAACCACTTCACGGTACCACTCGCCATAACGGACTTCTTTCACTTTCAGGTGAGCGACTGTCGCTCTTCCTGCTCGCCCTATCGGCGATGGACAAGCCTCTAGCGCACATTCTCGGGGAAGTCGAATCAGCCGGGCCCAGCCCCCAGCCGAGCGGCGAAGGCCAGCAGCCGCTCACGTGCTTTCTCCAGTTTGCTGCGTGGAATAGAGAACACCGCGCGCACGCGCTTCGGGTCCGAGCACCACGGGCCGCTGTTGAGCACCACGTGGGTGTGCTCGTAGACGATGCGGGGCAGGTTCTCCACGGTGAGGCGCTCGCCATCCACCTCGCGCCCCAGCCATGCGCTCATGCGGGGGGCGAGGAACAGGCCTCCCGCCTCCAGGGTGTCCGCAGGTCCCTCGCCCGGAAGCGCCTCGGCGGCGAGCGCTCGCTTCTCCGCCAGCTCTCGCCGCATCCGCACCAGGAACTCGCGCAGGGCCTTGTGGCGCGCGGGGGAGAGCAACCGGCCCTCGGGGCTGCGCGCATAGGCCGAGTACAGCCACGCGGCGGCCCGCGCCGTGGCCCGCGTGGGAGGCACCAGCCCACTGTCCCGCAGCGCGGTGGCCAGCGCCCGGTCCCGCGTGGCGAGCCAGCCCAGGCGCAGGCCGCCCGCGGCGAACTCCTTGGAGAGCCCTCCGAGCACCACCGTGCGCGCCCCCACCCCGGGCACCACCTGCTCCAGGGAGACGGGGCTGTGCACCGTTTCCGCGGTGGGGTTGGTCAGGTTCACCAGCCCGAAGATTTCATCCGAGATGAGCAGGGTCCGCTGCTCCACCGCCCAGGTGGCCAGGGCCACCAGCTCCTCGTGGGCCAGGTAGCGGCCCTCGGGGTTGGACGGCTGGGAGATGACGGCCACATCCGGCCGGCCTGGCCCGCGCCGCTCCTGGAGCAGGGCCAGCGGTCCCAGCTCCACCTCGCACCCGGCCGCCACCCACGTGGGAGGCAGCACGCCATAGCAGGGCGTGGCGATGAAGACGCGAGGCGCCCGCCCGAGCTGCCGGCGCAGCGCCACGCCCAGGTGGTGCATCAGCGGCCACACGCCCTGCCCCAGCACGATGTGCTCCGGGGCATAGCGGGCCGCGCGCGTCTCGAGCAGAAAGCCCACCACCGCCTCGGCCAGCCCGTGGGCCTCGAGCGCCCCGTGAGGCGCGGACAGCGCGGCGATGAGTCCCTCCACCAGGGCCTGGGGCATGGGCCCCTCGTTCTCGCCATAGTCCAGCCGTACCAGCTCCGGATCCTCCTCCCGGAACACCTTGGGCGCGAAGGCGGGGAAGTCCGCCAGGCGCTGAATGCGCCGCGAGCGCGGCAACGGCACCCGGGGAGCACGCTCGGCCAGGGGCGGCTGCTCCTCCGCGAAGGAGATGCGGAACGAGAGCAGCTCCTCGAAGGTGCGCTCGTAGAACCACTGCGCCAGCGTGCCGATGCGCGAGTACGTCACCTCCGCGGCCACCTCCAGGTCCGCGCGCAGGGGCTCGGGCACGGGCAAGAGCAGCGTCAGCTCCAGGTCAGGCCACACGGCATTCTTGATGAGGCCGTAGAGCACCACCAGGTTGGGGGGCAGCGGCTCGCGGGCCAGGAACTCGAAGAGCGTGAGCGGCTCCACCTCGCTGGTGATGTGGAAGAACTCGCTCTCGTCCAGCACCACCCAGATGCCGCGCCGGGCCGCCTCGTCGACGATGTCGCGCAGCACCGCCCAGTTGGTGCGCTCGCCCGGCGCCACCGAGAGGAACACCACCTTCACCTCGAAGGCGCTCAAGAGCTGGCGGATCTCCGCCAGGGTGCTGTGCGTCACCGTGGTCTTCACCTCGGCGCGCTCCAGGGCGCGGGCGTACACGGGCAGCAGGTTGCGTGACACCAGCACCCCGTCTCCCGGGTCACACAGCGCCAGCACCAGCGAGTACACGGCCTGCTCGCGCTCGGGAGCGACGAACAGCGCCTCCTCGGGCAGCCGCAAGGCAAAGAACCGGTCCAGGTAGCGGGCCACGCGGCGGCGGAAGGGCGCATCGCCCGCCTCGTGGGTGTACGGCAGCAGGGGCACTTTCGAGAACCGCTCGGCCAGCGCCGCCACGAAGCCGAGCTGCTCCTGGGACACGGCGCCCAGGTCCAGCTCCTCGGTGAGCCGCGAGGCTCCCAAGGCACGCAGCGCGGAGCGCAGCGCCAGTGTCTCGCGAGGCAGCGAGGGCCGGGCCTCCCACACCGCCACCTCGTGCCAGATGGGGTGCCCTGCCTGCAGCCAGCCCAGCGCGGTGGCGGCGCGTAGGGGCTCGGGGCTGTGGGCCTCCATGAAGAACTCGAACTCGCGCTGGGTGCGGTGCTCCAGCGCCACCAGCGGGCGGATGTCCGTGTCCGCCGCCTGCATCACCCGCCGCGCCACGCGCACCTGGGTGGTGAAGCCCCGCCGGGTGAACATGCGCTCGATGATGGGACGTCCGGGCCGGCCGGCCAGGTTGAGCAGCAGCCGCCCTCCGGCCGCCAGCCGCTCGGGGGCTTCATCCAGCAGCCGGGCGATGAGCCCCAGCCCGAAGTGGTCCTCGTACACGTTCTGCAGCGCGGCGTAGTTGGACAAGTCGTACAGGGCCGCCGCATCGGCCTCGGCGGGCACCTCGGGCAGCCCTTCGGTGCGCAGCACCTGGGGAATGCAGCCCACGATGAAGTCCCACGCCCCGTCCTCGGGCAGCCCGAGCAGCAGATCGCTCACCGCGAAGGACAGGCGCGCCACCAGGTGCTCGTCTCCATTGAGCCACGCGTTGCAGGTGGCCACCCAGGGCGAGTGAGGGTTCAGGTCCACGCCGTGGATGCGCGACAGCCGGGTGAACTTCGCCAGCGCGATGCAGATCCACCCCGAGCCGGTGCCCACCTCCACCAGCCACTTGCCGCCGTACTCATCCAGCGGCACTTTCAGCATTCCCTCGAGGAAGGTGTAGGCCCAGGCCTCGGGAGCGAAAATGGAGGGAGGCAGCAGCAGCTCGAGCCGCTCCTGCGAGGCACCCACGGTGGCCATCACCGTGACGAGCCGCAGCGGAGCCCCCTCGGGCTTGCCGCGGGCCAGCTCCGCCAGCGCGCGCAGCTCCACCAGGGCCTGGGAGCGACGCTCGGGAACAGCCAGAGCCTCCGCGAGCTCACGGAGCTGCTGGATCGCCTCACGAGGAGACGCGGGATAGGTCGCCATAGCGTGCGCGGATGGTGGCACGCCACCTTGGTAACGCACCATGCCAAACCCGTTCTCTCCTGCTGAGAAAACACTCAGCGCGGGCCTGGCGTCCTCGCGCAAACGTTTGACGCCTCCTCGCACCGTCACCGGAGGTACTGAAGCAGGAGCCCACCCGGTACCGCGCCCGGGAGGCGGCGTTGGCAGAGAGCACGCGCGGAAAGGGGGAATCGCACATGTCGCTCCAGCTCATGGTGGATGGCCTGGCTGCTCAGAATGTTCCGCTGCCGGAGATGCACTCCTTCATCACTGCTCAGCGCACGCAGCTGGCCCGGCTGTCGCGGGCGCCGGCGCTGGCACAGATGTGGGAGGTGGCGGAGACGGAGACGCGGGTGGCGGGGATGATGATGGACGGAAGCGCGGACCCGTGGAGCCACCCGCACTGGCGGCGCCAGCTGAAGGTGAGCGGGGACTTCGATCGTCAGGTGGACCGTGAGCAGGTGGTGAACCGGCTGCTGCGAGAGGGGCACTCGACGAACGCGGAGCTGGTGTGGCTGGCCGGAGGCATTCATGCGGCGGCATTCCCGGGCTCACTGAGCATCCGCCAGGTGGTGCGCTTCGCGGAGTCACTGGGCGAGCGGCTGGCGCGGGCGCGCACGGATGACGAGCTGCTGCAGGTGGCGCTGCTGCGGCGCCATGCCGAGGGCCTGGCGTGGCGGATGGTCGACTGGTCCAACCGCGGCGAGCTGTGAAGCACAGCCACTCCCCTCTCCCTTCGGGAGAGGGCCAGGGTGAGGGTTCCGTTCTCAAGGTAGCGCAGTCGTGACGTAATCCTTCCCCGCCTCATGGCACCCGTGGCACGTCTCGTGCCCGCGGCCATAGAAGTTGTTCTGGTAACCCGGCAAGGTGCCTTCGAAGTACAGCCAGGTGTCCTTGCCGGCGCCGGCCGCCACCTTCACATTCAGGGCGTGGGCGACAAGCTCCTTTCCATCCGGGGCATACACCTCCTTCACGAGGATGGAGCCCACGGAGTGCGTGGCGTTGCCGGCACGCAGGGACTCCACGGACGTATCGTTGAAGAAGACGCGCACGGGGCCATGCGGCCCGCCCGAATCACGGACCGAGGGCTCGGCAAGCCAGTCCTGGTACTTGCGCTCCTTCACGAACGAGACAATGCCCTGCTCCGAGGTATCGAGCCCGCCCACCACAGGCCCACGCTCCTCGTCCGAGCCTCCACAGGCAATGACCAGCACAAACAGCAGCAGACGCAGTGGCTTCAATCAGGGCCTCCCAAGACAGGCATCCCGCTGTGAGCCCTACGCGCCACCCCGTGCACGGGTTACACCCAAGGCACGCCGCCGCTGGTAGCTTGGCCCCCCCTGACACCTCACCCCAGGAGCCAGCCATGCCGACCCTCATCCCCGCCCCCACCCGAGTCGAAGCCGCGGGCAACAAGCCGAAGCTGATCGACGAGTACGTCGGACGCGTGAACTCCAAGACGGCGAACGTGAGCGTGGCGCACATGCGCAGCCCGGGCGGCTGGGTCGAGCCGGGACAGCGGCCCGAGTTCCAGGAGGTGACGGTGGTGCTCAAGGGCCGCTTGCGAGTGGAGCACCAGGGCGGAGCACTCGACGTGCGCGCGGGCCAGGCGGTGGTGTGCGAGCCGGGCGAGTGGGTGCGCTACAGCACGCCGGACGACGAGGGCGCGGAGTACATCGCCGTCTGCCTGCCGGCCTTCTCACCTGCCAGCGTCCACCGCGACCCGTAATGTAGGGAGCATGTGCTGACGAGCGTACCTCTGCCCGCCAGTGGACCTTGAAGCGGCGCGCAGCGCCAGCGGCCAAGGCACCGTGGTATCTTTCCCCCTTGGCTTTCACCGCCATGGCGGCATGACACGGGGGCAAGCGATGCAAGTACGGACCGCGCTTCTGAAGCCCTGGGCGCTCAGCCTGTTGGCCCTGAGCCTGGGGCCTGGCTGCGGTAGCAGCGGAGGGCCGCCCATCCTCGGGCCGAACCTGATCCGCAATGGGTCCTTCGAGGACGGGAAGCTGGAGACCACCTGGTGGTCAGACGCGAAGGACACGACGGACTCGAAGGCCTTCGTCAGCCCGGACGCAGCGGACCTGGGCAGAGTGGGCCTGGTGCTCCACAAGGGCACGGGTACCGGGTGGGGCTCAATGGTGGGCCAGGAGACGGAGCCGCACCAGGCGGGAGAGACCTACCAGATCCGCGCGCGGCTCAAGGGAGCGCAGGGCGGCGAGCGCGTCACCCTCAGCTTCCACGGCCAGGGCTTCGAGGTGGAGGCAGAGCCGCGGTGGAGAACGGTGACGCGGCTGGTGTACCTGTCCGAGGTGGGCGGGGGCGCCAGCACGATCATCAGCGTCACCAGCGAACAGTCCACGGTGCACGTGGATGACGTGTCCGCCGCGAAAGCGGAGGTGACACAGGGAGACGCGGACAAGGAAGAGGACAACCTGTTGCGCAACGGGTCGTTCGAGAGCGACCTGGGGCTGTGGACCTTCTATACAGACTCGGGGCCGGAGGGCACGGCATACACCACACCGGACGCGGGCAAGTCGGGCTACGCGGGCCTGGTGATGAGCAAGGGGACGGAGGGAGGAATCGCCCTGCTGAAGCAGGAGCTGAGGGATCCGCTGGCGGAGGGCGAGGAGTACCGCATCGAGGCCCAGGTGAAGGGCACGGTGGGGGGAGAGGTGGTGGCGCTGTGCATGCAGATCAACCACGAGCCGTGGAGTGGCGACTGCGCCTATGTCACGGCGACCCAGGAATGGACGCAGGCCTCCAAGGTCCTGAAGTTCGGTCCGGAGCTGAGGGATGAGCGGATGGAAGCGCTGATCACCCTGGGGAACCCAAGCACGGTGATGGTGGACGACGTGATCCTCGTGCGAACCCGCCGCGGAAGATAAAAACCCCTCTCCCTCCGGGAGAGGGACGGGGTGAGGGTTCCGCGTCCCACTCAGCTCCTGCCAGTGAAGCAGCGGAGCACGGCATCCCAGGCACACTCCGAGGCCATGGCAGTCAGCCGCAGGGAATTGAGCGCCGGGTTGTCCACCTCGTCAGTGGTCGCGGCAAACAACACATCGCCATCATTCGGGCCGTGGAAAGGCTGAATGGCGCGAGCCATGGAGGCATGCACGCCCCGGGCGACCTGCCGCAGCTCATCGGGGTTCATCTTCTGGTTGGTGACGAGCACCGTGAGGGTGGTGTTGCCCTTCTCCTGAGCGGGAGCCCTGTCCTGCTGGCGCAGGTCCGGCACGGGCATGCGCTTGCCCGTCTTGGCATCGAGGAACCCGCGCACCACGCGGCCCTGGCGATCCAGAATGGCGCCGAAGGAATTCACGACGGTGAACACGGCGATGCGCGTGGGCCCACTGCGGTGAAAAGCGCCGCCCTGCCCGGCAAGCTCCCACTGGTAATCCGGCAGGAGAAACTTGCCGCAGGTGGCGGACACGCCCACACCCCGGGCGCCCAGCGGAAAGACACCGGGAGCAGCGGCCCGGAGCGCGGCACGGCCCAGCTCCTTGTCCGGGTAGATGGCGTTATCGCGCGGGCGGTAGTCGAAGATGATGGCGCCGGTGACGCCGGCAATCTGCTGCCAGGCGGTGGAGTAGCCACGCTGGGCGAGCAGCTCCGCGGCGACACCGGTGGAAGCCTCCAGGCCATAGCTGGAACCGCCCGCCAGACAGATGGCATCCACGTAGGCACTGCGTTCCTGAAGGTGGTCCGTGTAGATGGTGGCCGGCGCGCCGCCACGGATGTCCGCGACGGCGGTGGCGCCTTTGGGAAAGAAGAACACGGTGCAGCCGGTGGGCCCCTCCTTATAGAGGGCGGAGCCGATGTGCAGCGCGGGGAAGTCAAAGGTGAGCACATGAGGGCCCACGCTCGTGTCCGGCTTGAGCTCGGGCGTGTTGTGCCTTCGCACCTGGGAAGGGGGCTGCTGGGCCAGCACTTCCGAGGCGGAGAGGCTCAGGGCCCCAGTCCCTGCCATCGCCAGGAATCGCCTGCGGGTGGTCCGGTTCATGTCCGCTCCATAGCACCCCCGCGTAGGAACGGATTTCCCAACTCGGGTGCCCGTGGCCAGCTCCCTGAACTGGTAGCTTCTGGCAGCGGTGCATACACTCATGGGTGGGCAGACGACCATGACCCTCCTCAGCACAGACATGCGGGATGAAAACTCCGTCCCCTACTTCCTGTGGGATGATCCGATGACCGTGCGCGAACTGCGCGAGCGGCTGCGCACGGCCTCTGAGCCGGAGCGCGTGCGCCTGATTGGCACCATCCTCCGCGAGGCGCGGGATACGGATGTCTGGGAGTGGGTCTCTCTGGGTGAGGTCGTCAGGCTCTGGCCACAACTCCAGCGCCACCTGGGGCGGCGGCGAGCCTTCTGGGAATTCCTTCTCTCGCGCTGGCGGCAGCAGAGGCTCTTGAATGGCTGATGCGCTCAGTGCCTTCCAACGTGCGCTCCTCGAAGCCTTCTTCCGCCGTGCGCAGTCCTTCTACCTGACCGGCGGCGCGGCCCTGGCGGGCTTCTACCTGGGACACCGGCGGATTCCTGGAAGCCTGTCCGTGGAGGAACTCCGGGCCGCGCTCGAGTCCCTCATCCACCGGCTGACCCTCCTCGCAGCTCCACCCAACAGGGGGTAGCCCCCTGCTCCGTCAGTCAAAAGACTGGGTCGGCACTCTGGCTTGACAGAGGAGGAGCCGGGCTGTTCTCACCAGGGCATGCTCTCGCTCGTCCTGGCCGCCACACTCGCTGCGGCTCCTGCTCCTCGCGCCGCCACCGGCGCCTCCACCATCGTCCACATTCCCCAGCTCAACAAGCTCTCCGGGCTCCACGCCTTCATGTCCCGCGCGGGCACCCACGCGGCCCTGGCACGGCCCGCCACCTGGGCCGCCGAATTCCACCCCTTCCTCCCCATCGACCCCATGAACGCGGAGTCCCTCACCGCCATGGGCATCGATCCGGCCGGACCCGCCACCATCTCCTTCATCCGCCAGGGCAAGGTGTCCTGCGCCCGCCTCGCGGACCCCAAGGCCTTTCAGGCCCGGGCAGCCGAAGCCCTCGCCGCCAGCGGCGCGGTGAAGACTGCCACCACCAAAGGCGTGGCGACCGCCACCGCCCCGCGCAGCTCGGGAGGCCGGGCCGGCTACGCCCTCAAGGGCCAGGACATGTGCTCCTTCACCACCCTCTATAGTGACGATGACGCGCTCAACGAGGCGGCAAGGCTGCTCGCCAAGGCGCCCGCGGCGGACGCCCGGCTCGGCAAGCTGCCCGGAGTCGTCTTCGTCATCCAGGGCCCCGTCGTCGCCGGCCTGGACGGCACCGCGGACACGCTGCAGGCCGAGGGCACCGCCACCCGGCTTCCCCTGCCCCCCTTTCAAACCTCCGGCACCAGCCCCTACGGCACGATGAAGCTCGAGGGCCTGCTCTTCTCCCGCGCCCAGGTGGCTCCCGCGGGCCTGTCCCAGGCCGTGAACTCCGTGCGCTGGAGCGTGCAGCAGCTCTGCCCCACCTGTCCTCCCGCGCAGGTGGAGGCCATGGCCCAAGCCCTCACCGAACAGCTCACCGGACACATGGTGTTGCTCGTGGACAGCGTCCAGGTGAAGTCCTCGCTGCGCACGCCCGAGGGCCGCTTCTTCGCCCCCCGCCAGGCCATCGCCGCCGAGGCCAAAGACGCCGCCAAGCTCAAGGCCTCCCTCGCCCCGCTCGCCGAGTTCCCCGGAGCCAAGGCCCTCGAGGACGGCTACGCCCTGACCCTCAAGGGCGGCTCCGTCTTCATCCGCCAGAAGGGCAAGCACCTGGTGCTGGGCAATGACGAGCCGGTGGTGACCACCCTGCTGGACGCCCTGCCCACCACTGGCGCCAAGCTGCCTCACGCCGTGGACTTCACCGCGGACCCCAAGAAGGTGGCGCGCGCCCTCTCCCAGGTGTCGCTGATGGACATCATGTCTAACCCCCAGCTCAGCGGCCTGCTGCTCGCCAGCGGCGAGGTGGGCCCGCTGCTCTCCAACAGTGAGCGCCTCACCGGGTGGCTCGACAGCGCCCCCGGCGGCAGCCACCGCTTCTCCCTCACCTGGACCCTGCCCCCCTCGGGCAAACCTGCTCCTTAGAAGAAGTAGGCGCCTCAGCGACTCACACCTACCTCCACCTATTTAATCCTACGACGCAACACCTCCACCTCCACCTCCGATAATGTGGGTGTTCCTCACGCATTTCCCCCCAATTTTTGACCGAGGCCTCCCGTGAGCATTCGTCGCCTGGATGGACAGCCCCCCGTTA
>DASVVJ010000931.1:0-1629 GCA_036389955.1 Myxococcaceae bacterium | reverse complement strand
GACGTACGCGTTCCTCTACATGGGGCGCTACAACGTCAACGTCGCCACCAGCGCGATGGGCAGCCGCACGACGAACGAGGACTTCGGCACCATCTTCTTCTGGGGCACCATCGTCTACGGCGTGGCGTTCCTGCTCAACGGCCCGCTGACGGACCGGTGGGGCGGGCGCAGGACGATCCTGATCTCGGCGGCGGGCTCCTCGGTGTGCAACGTGCTGATGGGCGCGGTGGTGTACGCGGTGCTGACGCAGGAGTGGCAGCCGCCGGGCGGCCTGGTGGCCACGCTGTCGGTGCTCTACGCGGCCAACATGTACTTCCAGAGCTTCGGCGCCGTCTCCATCGTCAAGGTGAACGCCTCGTGGTTCCACGTGAAGGAGCGCGGCGTGCTGGGCGGGGTGTTCGGCATCCTCATCTCGCTGGGCGTCTACTTCGCCTACGACTGGAGCCGCTTCATCACCAAGGCGGCGCCCACTTACTGGGTGTTCTTCATCCCGGCGGCCATCCTCGCCGCCTTCCTGGTGCTGGACTTCTTCGTCATCCGCGACACGCCGAGCGACACGGGCCACCCGGACTTCGACACGGCGGACGCCTCGTCGGGTGACACCGGGCCGCGGCTGGGCGTGTTCTCCGTGCTGGGCAAGATGCTCCGCAACCCCACCATCGTCGTCATCCTGATGATCGAGTTCTGCAGCGGCTTCATGCGCAACGCGATCATGCAGTGGTACCCCAAGTTCGCGAAGTCTACCGGCATCGGCGAGTCCTTCGTCGCCGCCAACTGGGGCATGCTGCTGTGCGTGGCCGGCATTACCGGCGGCATGTTCGCCGGCGTCATCTCCGACAAGGTGTTCGACTCGCGCCGCGGGCCCGTGTCCGCGGTGCTCTACGGCGGCATGACGCTGGGCGCCTTCACCAGCCTGTTCCTCATCAACAGCATGGCGCTGGGCTGGACGGTCATCTTCATGTCGTTGTGCGTCATCGGCGTGCACGGCATGCTGTCGGGCACGGCGAGCATGGACTTCGGCGGCAAGAAGAACGCGGGCGTGGCCGTGGGCATCATCGACGGCGCCGTGTACGCGGGCACCGCGCTCCAGTCGCTGCTGCTGGGCAAGATTCTCCCCTCGGATCCGGCGGTGGCCAAGGACCCCAACAACTGGAGCAACTGGCCCATCGCCCTGGTGCCGCTGTCGGTGGCGGGCCTGCTGCTGGCCACCCGGGTGTGGAACGCCCGGCCCCAGCCCAAGGCGCCCCCCATCCCCACCGCGGTGCCTGCTCCCACCCCCGCCTCCGATGCTTCGTCCCGGACGGGGACGGGAGGCTGAGTGAGTGAAGTGACTGTTCTTGGCGCCTAGCGCGCGAGCGGGCGGGCTCGGCTCCTTCTTCCCGTGGGCGAGCTGCTCGGGGGGAGCGGCGCGGCACTCCTCATAGAGTGTCCACGGAACTGGGCAGTCTCAGTGCGTCACAGCACGCGGGCGGCGCGGGCCTCCTCCAGCGTGTACTGCCGCCCCACGGTAGTAGCGGGGCCTGTCTTCTGGATGAGCCAGGCGCGAGAGCCCGACGGCATGTAGAAGTCCTCCTCGAAGGGTGACAGCCCCAGGTGGCGCAAGTAGTCCTTGAGCATCTCGAAGGTGAA
>DASVVJ010000930.1:0-12547 GCA_036389955.1 Myxococcaceae bacterium | reverse complement strand
GCGGGCCTCGCACGATCTGCGCACGCCCCTGCTGGTGATGAAGGGTTACGTGGACATGATGCGCAAGGGAATGACGGGTGAACTCACGCCCGCCATGTCCCGCTACCTCGATCGCGTGATGGGGGCCACGCAGGACATGGGCCTGCTGATTGCTCAGCGGCTCGCGTCCGGAAGCGCTCCCGAGGATCTGCTCTCACTGCTGCACGAGGCCTTCGGGCAGCTGCCGGCCTCCCACAGCCTCTCGCTGCACTCCGAGCGCACCGTGCCCACGGCCCTGCTGAGAGGCCCGCGGTCCGTGCTGGTGCTGCTGATGCAGTGCCTGGCCCGGGGCCTGGCCGCCACGGGAGCCACTCAGGCGGATGTCACGCTGGAGGCCCGCGAGACGACAGGCATGTGGCGGCTCAGTCTGCAGACCCGCGTGGAGCGTGCGCTCTCACCCCGGGTGGCGCAGCGGCTGGAGCGCCTGGTGCAGCGGCTGGGCGGCACCCTGGCGATCCAGGGTGGGCCCGAGCTCGAGCTCACCCTGCAGCTCCCCGCGGCGACCTGATCGGCCGCCTCAGCGAGAGGGCAGCAGCTGCCGGACGAGATCCAGCAGCTTACCGCGCTCCACCTCGCGCTTGACGATGTAGCCATCCGCGCCCGCCTCGAGACCTGCGGCCCGCTCCTCGGGGCTGTCCAGCGAGGTGACGAGGATGATGGGCGTGCGGTGCAGCGTCGGGTGGGACTTGATGCGCCGGGCCAGCCCCACACCATCGAGCCGGGGCATCTGCCAGTCGCTGACCACGAGCTGGCAGGGCGTACGCTCCAGCACACCCCACGCCTCCTCGCCGTCCGCGGCGGTGACCACCGGGTAGCCGGCGATCTCCAGCACCGACTTCATGGCGAAGCGGGTGGTGAGCGCGTCGTCGCAGACGAGGATGCGCGGGCGGCGCACGCTCTCGCCCGTGCCGATGCCGCGCGTGCTAGGCGAGGCCGAGCGCAACAGCTCCGGCGCGTTGAGCACCGGCACCAGCCGGCCGTCATCCAGCACGGCGGCACCGGCCAGGTGCGCCACGGTGCGCAGGTGCTGTCCGAGCGAACGGACGACGATCTCCTGCTGACCGGCCACCTCGTCGATGGCGAACACCACGCGCTCATTACCGAGCGCCAGCAGCATCACCGGCTGCTGCTTGCCGTTCTCGAGCGCCAGCGGCAGCCGCGGCAGGCCGATGGCCTCCGCGAGCGAGAGGAAGGTGAGCTGCTCACCCTCCACCCGCGCCACCACGCGGCCGGCCACCGTGCCCACGTCCTCCGGAGCCAGCCGGAACACGCGCTCGACGACGTCCGAGGCAATGGCCACCACGGTGGTGCCCACGCGCACGAGCAGCCCCAGCGCCGAGGCCAGCGTCAGCGGCAGGTCGATGGTGAAGCGCGTGCCCTGCCCTTCCGTATAGGCAATGTCCACCGCGCCCTGCAGCCGCTGCGCCGTGGCTAGCACCACGTCCAAGCCCACGCCGCGTCCCGAGGTCGCCGTCACCTCGTCTCGCGTGGAGAACCCGGGCTGGAACACCAGCCGCGCCGCCTGCGCATCCGAGAGCTTGGCGGCCGCCTCGGCCGTCAGCAGGCCCCGCTTGATGGCGGTGGCACGCACCTTCGCCGGAGACAGGCCTCCGCCGTCGTCCTCCACCACCACGGCGATGCGCGTGCCTCGCGCCTCCACCCGCAGCCAGAGCTTGCCCACCTCGGACTTGCCCGCCGCGACCCGGGCATCCGTCGTCTCGATGCCGTGATCGATGGCGTTGCGCACCAGGTGCTGCAGCGGATCCTTCAACGCATCCAGGATGCGCCGGTCCAACCGCACGTCGCCACCGGTGATGTACAGCTCCACCTGCTTGTGCAGGCGCGAGCTCACCTCGCGCACCGTGCGCCGCAGCGGCTCGAGCACCTGGCCCGCGGGCACCATGCGCAGATCCCGAAGATCGTCGCGCACCACCTGGGCCACCAGGTTGAGCTGCTCGCCCTCGCGGGTGGAGTCCTTCAGCAGCTCCACCAGCTTCTTCTGCATGCCGCGCACGCCCACCACGCCCGCGCGCAGCGACTCCAGCGCCGGCCCGCCGCCCGACAGCGACAGGTGTGACGAGGCGCGCTCCAGGTTCACGATCGCGTCGTGGGTGCTCTCGAGCAGATCCCTCACCGTCTCCGTGCGGCGCGACTGCTGAGAGCGGCCGGCGATCAGGTGCTCCACCTGCAGGGCCAGCGACTCCAGCGTCTTCACCGAGACGCGGATGGCCTGGTCCACCTGGCTGTTGGACGCCCCCGCGCTCGACGGGGCTCCCGAGGACATGACGACCTCGGAGCTGGCCTTCAGGGCCTTGGCGGACTGTGCGACAGGCGCGGGCACGTGCTCGACCGCCACCGGGGTCGGCGCGGGCGTGGGCGACGGCTTCGCCGCAGGCTCGGGGGCGGCCGCGGCCGCCTGGTCCAGCATCCCGCGGAGTTCGACGAGCAGGCCCGCCAGCTCCGACGCGGCGATGCTCGCGGTGTCTCCCACCTGCTCCATCTTCGAGAAGCCCACCGCCGTCAGCTCCGCCAGCGGAGCCACGCGCGGCTGCTGCGCGGAGGTGGCGCCATCCTTCAGCGCCCGCGCCAACGCCACCGCGGCGTGCACGGTGCCTGCGCGGTCCTGCACGTTCGGCGAGCACAGCGCGATCAGCGCGTTCTCCAGCTTCTCCAGCGACGCGAACGCCTCTTCACGGAAGTTCTTGCCCAGCGCCGTCGCCGGCGCCGCCGCCGCTGCCCCGCCGCCCTTGCGCAGCCTCGTCAGCAGTTCGGCCAGCCCGGAAATGGCGGGATCCTCGCCCGCGTCGCCGCGCGCCAGGGCCTCCTCGATGACCCGGAGCCCCTCCAAAGTGGACTCCACCACCTCGCGCGGCAGCCGATCCATCGGCTGGAAGCGGGCCAGCCCATCCTCGATGGTGTGGACGATCTGCTCGATGTCCGCGAGGCCCAGGCTCGCCGCCGAGCCCTTGAGGCTGTGCACCAGCCGCTTGAGCGACGGGAGCAGATCCTCCTCGCGGTTGGCCGGGTCCTGCTCGAGCCCGAGCAGGTTCGTGCTGATGGCCTGAATCTGCTCACGCGACTCCGCGGAGAAAATCGGCCAGATGCTGCGCAACACCTGCGGATCCATGCGCCGTGCCTACCCTCTCCTCTCGGACGGCGTGCCGAGTTGCACCACGTCGAGCACCGTCAAGCGATCCGGTGTCAGGAACAGAAACGGCCCCGGAGGCGGCTGGGACAGCGTGGAGCGCAACAGCTCCGCCCGGCCGTCCACCTGCTCCGCAGCGATGCCAAAGGCGTCTCCCCCCACGTCCACCACCACCACCTTGCTCAGGTCCGACATGCCACCGCCCTCCAGCCCCAACAGCTGCCGCAGATCCAGCACCGGCACCACGCGCGAGCGCGACACCAGCGCCCCCAGCACGTAGCGCGGCGCTCCCGGCAGCCCGCACAGGCCGCGAGACTCGAGCACGTGGTCCACCTGCTCGATGGGGACCGCGTAGCGCTCGCCGCCCACCTGGAAGGCCAGCACCATGAGCACCGCGGGGCGGACCTGTTCGCGCGAGCCGGCCAGCGCCTTGGCGCGCGCGGCCAGCACCTCCTTGCGCTTCTCCGGAGTGACCTGCGCGTCCTCGATGAGGGCTTTGGCCTCATCGAGCCGGCGCATCAGCCCGGAGTAGTCGATCTGCACCTTGGCGTCGTCACTGGACATCTAACGTGCTCTAGCGCCCCGTTGGGCTCTTGGCGGGCAGCCTCAGCAGCTCGCGCACCCGCTCGCGCAGTTCATCCACGGAGACGGGCTTGTTGAGGAACGCGCTGGCGCCTACCAACCTTCCGCGCTGACGGCTTGCCTCGTCCTTGAGCGAAGTGAGCAGCAGAAAAGGCGTGCCATGCAGCGAGGAGTCCGCGCGCACCGCCGCGCACAGCGCGAACCCGTCCATCTCCGGCATCTGCACGTCGGAGATGATCAGGTCAGGCTTGAGTTCCCGGGCCTTGGCAAGCCCCTGCACACCATTGCCCGCGTCGAAGAACTGAAGCCCCCAGCCCATCAGGTACACCTGCAGCAGGTTGGTGATCGTCTTGGTGTCCTCGACGATCAGCACCTTCATCGGGCTGCGAGATCCGGCCATGTTCATAGCTGATACCTACCTACGAGCTCCGAGAATCGTTTTGAGAGGTTCGTGAGATTACCCGCGACCTGTTCGATCTGGCGCGTTCCGCTTACGGTATCCGTCATTGCCGACGAAAGCTCGCTCATGGCGGTGGCAATCTGCTCCACGCCAATCGTCTGCTGCCGGGTATTGCCGGCAATCTGCCGCGCCGCGCCCGAGGATTCGCGAATCACCTCGGCCAGGCCCAGAATGGCCGAGCCCGCGCTCTGAGCCAAGGCCATTGCGGCCTGGGCGCGCCGGCTGCCCTCGTCCGTGGCGGCCACCGCGGCCTTGGTGCCCTTCTGCACCTCGCCCAGCAAGGCGCGCACCTGGTTGGCGGCCACCTTGGACTGCTCGGCCAGGGTGCGCATTTCCATGGCCACCACCGCGAAGCCGCGACCGTGGTCTCCCGCCTTGGCCGCCTCGATGGAGGCGTTGAGCGCCAGCAGGTTGGACTGCTCGGCCACGTCACGCACCGTGGTGATGATGTCGCTGATCTGCAGAGTGCGCTCGTTCAGCTCCGTGATGGCCAGCGCGATGGTGCGCACCTGCTCACCCAGCTTCTCCATACCGGCCACGCTCTCGGCCACCACCTTCTGTCCTTCGGTGGACAGTGCCTCCGAGCGCTGGGTGCCGCTGATCACCGAGTCCGCGTACGTGGTGGCCTGCTTGGACGTCTGAGCAATCTCGGCCACCGTGGTGCTCGTCTCGTTGATGGCCGAGGCCTGCTCGTGCGCCATGGCCGACTGCTGGGTGGACGTGGTGAGCGCGCTGGTGGCCTCGCGCTCGATGTCCGCCGCCGCGCTGCGCAGGTCCGTGAGCAGGTGCGTCACCGTGCCCGCCATCTTCGCGAAGCTGCGGGCCAGCTCTCCAATCTCGTCGCTGCCCCGGGTGTCGATCTGCTGGCGCAGGTCGCCCGCGGCAATGCCCGCCGCCGCCCGGGCCAACCGCTCCAGCGGCACCGTCACCACGCGAGACAGCTGGAAGGCCGCCATCAGCAACACCGTGAGCACCACCACCGCGATGCCCAGCGCCTTCCACGTCACCCCGCTCACCGAAGCCGCCAGCGAGTCGAGCTGAATGCCCACCTGCACCGTCCCCACCTTGCTGGGCACACCGGCGGGCGCGGGCTTCAGCGGATCCACCGCATCGGTCCCCTCCCGCTGGGCGAACATGATGTCCGCCCACCGCTCCAGCGCCGGCACGCTGCCCACCAGCACCTGCGGGTTCTCGGCGTCCTCGGCCAGCGGCTCCTGGGGGGCGGTCAGCTTCTCCACCGCCGCGGGCTCGAAGCCCTTGTCCTTGTTGGCCGCGATCGACAGCACGGCGCCCTTGGCGTCGCGCACCACCACATAGGCCACGTCCGGCACGTCTCGCAGCGTGGAGTCCACCGCGTGCTGCAGTCCCACCTGCTCGTTCATGAAGGTGGCGTAGGCCAGGTTGTTGGCCAGCTGGATGCTCACCACGCGCGCCCGCGTGTCCAACTCCTTCCGCAGCGCCCCATTCATCTGCATGGAGAACACCACGCTCAAGATGACGGCCACCAACCCGCCCGTCAGGCCGGTGATGATCAACACCTTGGTGCGCAGGCTGAGCCGTCCCACCGCTTTCTGCCCCGGTACGGACAGCTTGATGCCTTGGACTTCCACGTTACCTCCCTACAATCACAGGCGCGCCGGAGCTACGCCCCCTGTCACCGCACCCTGCCCCTTGCCGCCAGCGCCTGCCTCAAAACACCCACCGTCATCGTTCCCACTCCGCGCAGCGGATGGTCGTCGTCCAACCCCTCGATCGCGCGCATCGCATTCTGCGCCGCCCGATCCGCATCCTCGTGCCGATCCAACTGTGCGTACAGCCTCATCAGCGTAGCGTGGCCTTGCGCGAGCTTCGGGTCCAGATACAGGGCCTTTCGTACCGCATCCACCGCGCCGTTCAGATCCAACCGGACCTCGGCCACCATCGCCAACCACAGGTAGGCCTCGGGCACCAGCTTGCGCGCAGCCTCCTTCGCCAATGCTTCGACCTGATCGTACTTGCCTTCCTGAGACGCCGCGAGAGCCTGACGCAGCATGTCATCCGGTGTGAGATTGGCTGGCGGAGGAGCGGGCGGGGCAGGAGGCGGTGGCGGCTCGGCGGGCTTGGGCGGCGGCGGCGGCGCACTGGCCACGGGCGGCGGCGGGGCCGACACCTTGAAGCGCAGGGGCGCGGGGGTGGTGCGGGTGCCGGTGGCCGGAGAGCGGAACAGCGAAGGCGCGGGGCTGGAGGCGGGAGGGAAGCTCGCCGGGGGCAGCGAGTTCACCGGCGGCGGTGGGGCGCTGAACGTCGGCGGCGGCGGCGGGCTGGCGACGGGCGGCGAGGCCATCAGCTTGCGCACCAGATCGAGCTTCGGGCGGCGGGAAGCGCCCTTCGCTCCCGCCTCCCCCGGGCCCTTCCTGGGCACGCGGAGGATCGGAATGTTCTGGATCTCGGTGACCTCCAGGCCCATGTCGTTGGTGAGCGGCACCTCGGCGGGGGACAGGAAGAGCAGCCCACCGGGCTTCAGCGCGCCGATGAGCTTCACGAGCACCAGGCGCACCACTTCCTGAGGGAAGTAGATGAGCACGTTGCGGCAGAACACCGCGTCCTGCTCGGACACCGGCGCCGAGTCCATCATCAGGTTGTGCTGCTGGAACTCCACCGGCTTGAGCACCTGCGGGCTGACCGTCACCACGTCGCCCTGGAACTGGAGAAACCGCCGCTCCATGGCCGGTTCAATACGGCGCACCGACCAGGGGTTGTAGACGCCGGCGCGCGCCTTCTGCAGCGAGCGGGAGGAGATGTCCGTGGCGGTCACCTTGATGCGGTCCAGGGGAATGCCCGCGGCCACCAGCGACATGACGATGCTGTAGGGCTCCTCTCCCGTCGCGCAGCCGGCGCTCCAGACGCGGAACGGGGCGGTGGTGGGCGCCATCAGCGCCTCGCGGCTCAGCTCGCGCAGGTGCTCGGGGTGGCGGAAGAAGTACGTCTCGCCAATGACGGCGTACTCCACGAAGGAGGCCACCACCGACTGCTCCCTTACCAGCAGCCGCTCGAGGAACGTGCCGAGGTCCATCTTGCGCGACTCGGCCGCGCGCTGCAGCGCCGTGCTCAACGAGCGCCGCACGCTGGCCGCCAGCGTCAGCCCGCTCGCCTCGCGCAGCACATTCTCGACCTTGCTGAGCGTGGCGTCGTCGAGCCCCTCGCTCCGCTCATCCTCGCTGCTCACATCCCCTCCGGGATCGCCAGCAGGGCCGAGGCACGCAGCAACGGACGCAGGCTCCCCTCCGGGGTGCGGCACAGGCCGGCGATCAGGCCCGTGGTATCCCAGGGAGTCCTGGTCTCATCCGTCCCCCCGTCCACCAGCAGGGGCGCCTCGACGATGTCGCGCACATGGTCCACCAGCAGCGCCACGGTACGCTGGCCGTTGCAGACCACCAGGTGCGAGTCCAGCCCGGGAGTGCGGTTCACCCCCAGCAGCACCGCCATGTCCACCACGATGGCGTGGGCGCCCCGGTAGGTGAAGGCGCCCAGCAGGTGCGGTGGTGCGCCGATCAGGGGCTGCAGCTCGACCAGCCGGACCACCTCCTGCACCAGCTCGGAGGGCAGCAACACCTGCGTGTCCGCCACCTCCAACGTGAGGAAGAGGCCCGGCAGCCTCTGGTCACCCGAGAGATTGACGAGCTCGCGCCTGAGCCGGGTCAGCTCATTTTCCAGCGACAGCAGCCGCTGTTGAACCGACGCACGCCGCGCCTGCGCTTCCGCCGGAGTTTTGGGAGTTTCAGCCATCGGGGGGGTCACCCGGCGCAACCGCTCGGGCTGGGTCAGAACGTAATCTGGGCGACGGAGGACCGTCAATGCGGGCATGAGCATGTGGACGCTCCCCTGCCTGCTCCCAATACGCTGGACCGACCTGCTACGGTGGGCCTCCAGGGTAGATCGCAGCGGCGGGTCGATTGTGGTTTGATGGGCTGCTGGGACGTAGTGGACGGAGGCTTAATGTCGTGTGCAGGCAGGGGGTTTGAATGATCAAGAGTGACTCCCCGACCCCCGGGTCTCCGGGCAACCCTGGAGCGGATCCGCTCATCGGCCGCACCCTCAATGGGCGCTTCAGCATCACCGAGCCCATTGGCGTGGGCGGCATGGGCAAGGTCTACCGGGCCATGCAGGCTCCGCTGGACCGGGTGGTGGCGCTCAAGGTCCTCAACCCGAGCTATGCCAGCACCAAGGATCCGGGCTTCCAGCAGCGCTTTCTGCGCGAGGCCTCGCTCACGTCGAAACTGCGTCACCCCAACACGGTGACGGTCATCGACTACGGGCAGACCGACGACGACATTTACTACATCGCCATGGAGTACCTGGAGGGTAGGACGCTGGCCCAGGTGCTCGCGCAGACCGGCCCTCTTCCGTGGAGCCGGGTCATCAACATCGCGCAACAGGTCTGTCGCTCCCTGCGCGAGGCGCATGGCATCGGCATCGTCCACCGCGACCTCAAGCCGGCCAACATCATCCTGCTCAACGAGGCCGATCAGGATCTGGTGAAGGTGCTCGACTTCGGCCTGGTGAAGTCCATCGCCCCGCTGGCCGAGGGCGAGGCCATCAACCCGGAGATCACCCAGAGCGGCACGTTCCTGGGCTCTCCGCAGTACATGGCGCCCGAGCAGGCGCGCAACATGTCGGATGCGCGCAGCGACATCTATTCGCTCGGCGTGGTGCTCTACCAGATGCTGCAGGGGCGCCCGCCCTTCGTCGCGCGGGACCACCTGGAGCTGATCTTCGCGCACTGCAAGGAGCCGCCTCCGCCGTTCAACTCGCTGCGGCCGTACCTGCCGGTGCCCGCGGAGATCGAGGCGGTGGTGATGCGCTGCCTGGAGAAGGATCCCGCGCGCCGCTACCAGTCCATGGACGAGCTGCTCGAGGCGATGCGCACGGCGCACATGGCCGCGGGCGGCCACAGCGGCGTGTTCAAGCGCATGCCGGGCACGACGACCACGGGGCCGCACCCCTCGCCGCTCTTCGCGGCGGTCAGCCCGCCGGACACCAACGCCTCCACGCTCGCGCTGGACATCAGCGTCGAGGTGCCCGAGGCGGTCGCCAAGGCCCGCCGCCGCCGGCTGATGGGGGTCGCGCTCGCCGCCCTGCTGCTGATTGGCGGAGCGGGTGGCGCCTTCCTCTTCCTGCGCCCGGGCCCCGAGCCCGTCAAGGCGCCGGAGACGGCCGAGGCCACCCCACCCGCCCCCGCGCCCGTTGCGCCTCCCACGCCGACGCCTGAGCCCGCTCCCGCCGCACCGCAGATGGTGCGCCTGCGGCTGATGAGCGAGCCGTCTGGCGCGCGCGTCTACTGGCAGGGCAAGGAGCGGGGCACGACGCCGTTCGTGCTCGAGGTTCCTCCGGGGCCGGATGGCACCGTCACCACCGAGCTCACCTTCGCGCTCGAGGGCTATCAGACCGAGACCGTCATCACCGGCGGCTCGGGTGACGTGGTGCTGTCGCAGAAGCTTCAGAAGCGCCGGGGCGGCGGTGGCGGCGGTGGCGGCGGCTCCAAGGTGGAGTTCGCCAACGGGACCAGCGATCTGGAGCCCGCGACCGCAATGCCCACCTCGCTGTCGCCAGCGGAGCCCCTCGCGCCGGCCACTCCGGCTCCCGCGCCGGCGCCTGCGCCCAAGCCCAGCGCTCCGTCTCCGGAGACGGGCAGCATCGCCGCGCCGGCGACCGGTGGGCTGGCCTCGGCATCGAACCGGATCATCCCCTACGGGGATGGCATGAGCCGCCCCGAGCAGCTGTCGGGCAAGGACATCGCCTATACGCGCGCGGCGCTCGACGCCCGGGTGGAGGGCACCATGGTGGTGAAGTGCACCATCACCAAGGCAGGCCGCGTGGAGAACTGCCGCACCGTCAAGGGGCTTCCCCACATGGAGCAGGCGGTCATCCAGGCCCTGGAGTCGCGCACCTACAAGCCCATCCTGTACCAGGGCCAGCCGGTGTCGGTGGAATACGTCTTCCGCGTCCGCCTGACGCTGCCGGCGCGGTAGGCAGCGTTCACCCCGCGCGAGAGCGGGGTTTGGAAGACGCGGGCGGCTCGGCCCACCGGGCGCCCGCACCGGCCTCGCCCCAGCTCACCACGGGCCAGCCGCGCCGCAGCGCCTCGCGCCGCAGCCGGTAGTCCGGGTGGACGACCACGGGGCGGCCCACCACCTCCAGCACCGGCAGGTCCGAGTAGGAGTCCGTGTAGAAGGCGCACGCGGACAGGGGAACGCCCGCCTCGCGCGCGTAGCTCTCCGCGTGGGTGCGCTTGCCCTCGCCGAAGCACACCGCGCCCAGAGGCTTGCCGGTGTGCAGCCCCCGCTCATCCACCTCGAAGCGGTTGCAGAGGACCGCGTCCAGGCTCAGCTCCCGGGCGACGAGCTCGGAGAGGTAGTTCGAGGACGAGGTGAGCAGCACCAGCTTATCCCCCGCGTCGCGGTGCTCGCTCAGGGCGTAGAGGGCCCCCGGGCGGTAGCACACCCGCACCTCGCGCTCGTAGAAGGCGGCGGTGCGCTCCTGAATCGCCTGAGCGGCGGTGCCCTTGAGGTGGGAGATGGCCTGAAGCAGCGCGTCCTGCATGGACACGAAGCCCATGTGGTAGCGGGCAATCCACACGCTGGCGCGCAGGGCCTGCAGGCGGGTGATGTGGCCCAGCGCCAGCTCGCGGCGGATCCACAGCGTGCCCGAGTTCACTCCCAGGAGCGTCTTATCGAGATCGAAGAACGCGACGCTCATGGCCGGCACTCACCCCCGCTTTCGCGCTCGCCACACCGCCCACAGGCACAGCACCAGGCCAGGAACGAGCGCGCCGGGAGCCGCCGCGCAGCCGGTGCCGGCGCCCTGGCTCAGCAGCTTCCTGCTCACCACGCCGAGTTCGGCGCACTGGGTGGGCGGCACGCCCGGAGGGTACGTGTCACAGAAGCCCGCGGCGGTGCCCGCGTCGATGATGCGCTTGTGTGTCTCGCCCGGAGGCGCCGAGGCCTCCATGGTCGACAGCGGCTCGAACACGTGATCCAGGCCAATGGCGTGGCCGATCTCATGGGTGACGGTGTTCTGAATATCGGTGGCGACACACTCCGGAGAGGACAGGCCCTCACAGGGCGGCCAGCTCACGGTGGTGAAGAGAAAGCCGATGTCTCCGAAGGGCTGCGAGGCGTTGAGTTCGATGTCCGCGTCCAGAATGATGCCGTTGCTGCGGTTGAACGTGGTGGTGGTCAGCCCGATGGTGGCCGAGCCGTGCTCCCAGCAGGAGTAGGCGTTGCCGCAGTCATCGTTCAACAGACACTCGTCCTCCTGGGGCACCACGTCCGGGCAGGACGTCTCGCGGAAGGTGACGATGTTCTGGTTGTCGCCCTTCTTCTCCACCTCGTAGCCCACGGTGGGGCGGCTCACGTCCGCGCCACGAACGAACGTGAAGTCACTGCACCCGCTGGACAGCGTCTGCCAGGTGTCGAAGGCGGCATCGACGGCGGCGAACTCGCTGTCGCGCGGGGTGCGCAGGCTGCCCGCAGAGTCCTGGTGGTAGACGAACTCGCGGCTGAGCCACATCAGGCACAGGGGCTTACCGGGCACCACGGTGCGCCGGTAGCCCTGCTCCTGCGCCCGGGCAGCGGGCGCCACGAGCAGGGCGGCCAACAGTGGCAACAGAGCGCGACTCACCCGCGGGCCCCCTGGCGCCGGCGAGCGGCGAGCAGCAGCGCCCACCCCGCCAGCGCGGGCAGCCACGCCTCGGCCCCGGCGGTGGCACAGGCGGCCGCCGAGCCCTTGCGGCCCAGCGTGTTATCCACCTGCTGCGGCGTCAGACAGGACTTGGTGGCCAGGTTCTTGGGGTAGTTGGTGCACACGAAGTCGCGCGAGCCGCTGTCGATGGTGCGCTTGGAGACCTCTCCCGGAGGCGCACGCGGGTTCATCGTGGAGCCCGCGGCGTTGGTGTGGTCCAGGCCCACCAGGTGGCCGATCTCGTGCGTCATGGTGTTCTGGATGTCCGTGGACACGCAGCCCTCGGTGACCAGGGGCGGGCTGCAGAGGCCTCCCGCGTCGGCCGAGGTGAAGAAGTAGCCTTCTGCGTTCAGCTCGATGTCCGAGTCGTAAATGATGCCCGAGCGCTCGTCGTACGTGGTGAGGGTGACGGCGATGGTCTGGCCGTCATTGCTCCAGCAGTCGAACTTGTTGCCGCACTCGTCATCCTTCCAGCACGCATCGGTGGCGGGAGCCACGTCCGCGCAGCGCTGGGTGCGGAAGAGCACGATGTTGCGGTTGTCGCCCTCCGGGTCGTAGCCCACGTCGCGATCCGTCACCCGGCCGCCCTCCTCGAAGGTGAG
>DASVVJ010000929.1:0-3599 GCA_036389955.1 Myxococcaceae bacterium | reverse complement strand
CGGCTCCCACCGAGCCCGTGGACACCGCCTTGAGCAGCGTCTCGGTGTCCTGGGGGGAAAGCGCGGGGCCACTCAGCAGCCGGGGGATGAGCACGGGCGCTTCTTCCGGGCTGCGCGTCAGCCGGCGCAGGGCCAGCCTGGGCTCTTCGACCAGGCGCGCCAGCATGCGCTCATCGAGTGCCGGGGGCCCGGGCCTCTCAGCTGAAACCATGATCTGTCCTCCTCGCGGCGGCACACGGGGGTTCAGCCGCGGGACACGGATAAAGCCATCACGCACTCGTCGAGTGCGCGCGATGGCACTGCGGAAGTGGGAGACAACGCCGACAGCGGAAACCGCTCTTCAAGACGTTCGTGGATGGCCCAGACGGGCGCCGCTCCAGGTAGACGCGTTAGCGTCAACGTAAAGATAAAGCACCCCCACTTAGAGTGCAATCCCTCCACGTTCGCCGTGGAGACGGTCGTCGCGCGCGGTATAGGTTCACCTCTGACATGCTCGAGGTAACGCTGGAGCACCTCACGTCCCTGCCTGCCTCGTATGCCCTCGAGGGTGGACCGCTCCTGGTGAGGGGCGGGGCGCACGGCTGGCCCGCTCAGTCCTTCTGGACGTTTGACAACCTGCGGCGGCACCACGGGCAAGTGCCCATCCGGATCCGGGAGACCGACGACGCCGTCGAGGATCGCCGCCGGGGGAGGCCTCGCAGGGACACGCACCTGGGAGAGTTCCTGGAGCAGGTCGCCAGCGTGCGCGCGGAGGACGAGACACGCGCGGGCTATTTCACCACCAGCGACTGCCCGCTGGATGCAGGGCCTGACGCCCCGCGGGAGCAGCCGGCTGGGTGGCGCGAGCTGTGGCACAGCCGCTTTCGCCAGGACTTCCTCTTCCCGCTCCTGCCGGGCGCCCGCGCCATGCTGCGGCCCTGGGTGGGTGGGGCCGGGCAGCTCTCCACCTTGCACAACGATCGCTATGTCGGTGCGATTGCCCAGCTCGTCGGCCAGAAGCACTGGTGGATCGCGCCACCGCAGGCCTGGGAGAAGCTGTACGTGCACCACAAGTCCGACGAGAGCTGGTACGCCGGGGTGAACCCCTACAAGCCGTGGGACGCGGCGCTGCACCCGCGCTTCGGCGAGGTACAGGGGCTCGAGCTCACCCTCATGGAGGGAGACCTGCTGCTGCTTCCGGCGCACTGGTGGCACGCGGTGAAGGCACTGTCGGCGAGCATCTCCGTGACGATGTTCCAGGATCTGCCAGGCCTGTCGCCGTTCCAGCCCTCGCCAGCCAGTGCCACTCCGTTGTGAGCAAGGAGCATCACTCGTGATCCAGGATCCCAAGCTGATTCACGAGCTGGCCCGAGGCACCCGAGTCGGAGCGTGGCGAGTGAGAGCCAGGCAGGGGGAGGGGGGCTACGGAGCGGTGTACCGGGCCGAGCGCGTGGGCTGGAGGCGCGCGGAGCCCGGAGCGCTCAAGGTGTCCCTGGGGATTTGGAATTGGCGCATGGAGCGCGAGGTGGAGCTGCTGTCGCGGTTGGAGCACCCGAGCATTCCGCGCCTGCTGGACCGGGGTGGGCCGCTGCTGCCTTCGGTGGGCGAGTACCCATTCTTCGTCATGGAATGGGTGCAGGGAATGCCCCTGTACGCCTGGGCGGAGCAGTCTGCCCCTTCGAGCCGGCAGCTGTGCCGGGTGCTGGCGCATCTGGCGCGTGCGCTGGAGGCGGTGCATGCGGCCGGAGCGGTGCACCGGGACGTGAAGGGGGACAACGTCCTGGTCCGGTTGCCGGACAAGCGCGCGGTGCTCATCGACTTCGGCTCGTGCCACTTCGCTGGGGCGGAGCGGCTGACCTGGCAATCGCTGCCACCAGCAACTCCGGAGTATTTCTCGCCCCAGATGGTGCTGTTCTACATCCACAGCTTGCGCCACCCGGGCGGTTATTACCCACCGTCGCCCGCGGATGACCTGTACGCGCTGGGAGTGACGGCCTATCGCCTGGTGATGGGCCAGTACCCAGAGCGCATCAATGCACGAGAGGATGAGCAGGGCTGGCAGGTGACGAGTCCCGACGTCAGGGCGCAGCTGGAGAGCAATCCCCGGGTCGAGGCGCCGCTGCGGGAGGTGATCGTCCGGCTGCTGTCGGAGGTGCCGGAGGCAAGAGGTACAGCAGCCCAGGTGGCCGAGGCACTGGAGGCCGCGGCGGGGGAGGCCGCGGCGGTGGCAGAGGAGGGCCCTGAGCGTTCCAAGCCCCCAGAGCGTGCACGGGCCTGGAAACCGTGGCTGGCCCTGGCGGCTGGAATCTGCACGCTGCTCCTGTGGCACACACAGCCGGTGCGCCCAACGACCGTGAATGCGCCGCAATCATCAAGCTGGCAGACACCAGACGAGGACACGGCAGCCGTGGGGGACACCGCGCCCACCGCGCCTCAGGCGTCCACGGTACCTACCACGGAGAAGAAGCCCTTGGCCCAGGAGCTTCCGCCCAAGCCGCGTCCAGGGCAGCTACGGCCCGACAAGCGAGGCCAGTGTCCGGGTCGCCAGCAGGTGCCCATCAACGGAGGCTGCTGGAACGACGTGAGTCCCTTAATGGACGCCCAGGCCTGTTTGGAGAGTGGCCACGTGTTCTTCCAGGGCAAGTGTTTGGTCCCTGCGAACGCGCCTGCCAAGAAGCCTCAGCCCACATCGAGCCCGCCGGAAGCTCGCTGAACGGCTCGCTCTTCCCTCGCCTGGGATCCCAGAACCCATGACGGCACGCAGGGGCGCATGGGAGGAAGAGGGCACTGCACGGGAGACGCGAGAGCTGGGTAGATTGGCCGTGTGCCGATCTTCCATCGCGGGACTCCGCTGCCCGTCTTCCTCTTCTTCGCGCTGAGCCTCACCGCGAGCGCCAGCCCTAGCACTGGCTCTCGCCTTCCACATCAGGACTCAACGGCCTCCGCGCCCATCACCGTCATTGACCGGGCGCAGCTCGAGGCCATGGGCCTGCTGTCCCTCGAGGAGGCCCTCCGCAACCTCACGGACCACCGAGGCATCATCAGCGGGCTGTACGACACGGGACCGGACGGCTCCCCGCATATGAATCTTCGCGGCCCGGAGGCCTCGCGGACGCTGGTGCTGCTCAATGGGCGCCGCTACCTGGCCGGCGCGCTCGGCACCGAGCCCGTCGTGGACCTGAGCAGCCTGCCCATCACCGCCATTGAGCGCATCGAGCTCCTCGAGACCGGGGGTTCGGCGCTCTACGGCTCGGGTGCCATCGCGGGGGTGGTGAACATCATCACCCGCGAGAGTTCCTCGGGCGGCGAGGTGCGGCTCCTCACGGGAGCCAGCCCGCCCTTCCATGGCATGGGCTACGACTTGAGCCTGGCGACAGGCCAGAGCGCTGAGCGTGGCAACCTCCTCTTCACTGCGGGGTACTCTGACGCGCTCACCTTCAAGAGCCCCCCCTTTGCCGGTGAGCCGCTCGGCGGCTGGGGCAGCTCACCGAGGCAGGTCACGCTCTACAGCAACGGAGACTTCCGGCTGACCGGCGCCACGGACGCCTTCTTCGAAGCCTCCTATGCCCAGCGCCAGTGGGCCCAGCAGGCGTCCGAGTCCTTCTTGGTGGCCGAGGATC
>DASVVJ010000928.1:0-3234 GCA_036389955.1 Myxococcaceae bacterium | reverse complement strand
AGCGCAGCACACCCCGGGCGCTGCGATCGGCGGGCTGCGCGCTGATCTCGAACCGCAGCATCAACGGATCCTCGTCCGGCACATGGCGGACGCTCACGTTGCGCAGGCGCGGCTCGAACTCCAGAATCGTCGCGCGAATGGCCGCCTGCAGCGTCTGAATGGACGACGGGAACGAGTGGACCAGGTCCGTGAAGTCCACCACCCCGAAGCCCGGCACGGTCGCCGAGTCTCCCCGGCGCGTGTTGAGCAACACCCGCAGGTGCTCGACGATGGAGCTGGAGACGTCCGCATCCCGCGAACTCGTCCCCTCCTCCGACTCGATGCGTGAGAGCAACCCTCGTCCCGCCATCGTGTCCTCGCCAAGCCCCGCGGCCGTGCGCCCAGGTCACCCCAGGCGCACGCACCGCGAAGACAACTAGCGCTGCTGGCTCCAGGAGTCCTCGTGCGTGATGCCACCATTGGTGTACGTCCACCCGATGGTGTGGAACACGAAGGTGACCTCCTCCATCAGAGGATCCGTGGAGGTGGCGGGCACGATGGTGTCCGGCAGGTACTGCTTGATGCTGTTAACGCGGCCCTGCTTGAAGGCCACCGTGTAGAACTGCTCGGTGGTGCCGTCGCCGGCGGGGCTGGGGCGGAAGAACTTGAAGGTGGCCTCGATGGCCTGGTTCTCCGTGAGCGCCTTCATCAGCAGCGGAGAGGACTTGTCGATGCGCTTACGGATGAGCAACGGCTGGTACTGGCGCCGGCCGGTGGCGAGACCAGAGCCGGCCTCGCGCGCGGTGATGACGCCCTGCTCATAGAAGACGCACTCGATCGACTCTTCGCGACCCAGGCTCGTCTGGGTGCTCTCACCCTTGATGTCCGTCCCGTTCGCCTTGAGATACAGGTGTACTGTCTCGGCCATAACTGCTCTCTCCTTCTCCAACTGCCGTACAACGTGCCTGACTGCTCGCTTCGCTGAACTGACTCAAGGCCCCCCTCCCTACAGAGAGCCGTCGCTTCGACGATAACCGCCAGCCCCGACACAGCTGGCGGCTATCCAGGGCATGGGGAAAGCGCCCCCCACTACCCCACGCTATTCCTTGTCGAGCTTGCCAACGAGGGACAGCGTGAAAGAGGCGCCCATGTACTTGAAGTGCGGGCGCACCTGGAGGTTGCACCGGTACCAACCCGGCTGGCCCTCCACGTCCTCCACCTTGATGCGAGCGGTGCGCAGCGGGCGCTTGGAGCGCACCGACGGCGCCGGATCATCCATGTCCGCCACGTACTGGCCGATCCACTGGTTGAGCTCGCGCTCAAGATCCGGGCGCTCCTTCCAGCTGCCGATCTGCTCGCGCTGCAGCACCTTCAGGTAGTGCGACAGGCGCGACATGATGAACATGTACGGCAGCTGCGTGCCCAGGCGGTAGTTCGTCTCGGCCTGCTTGCCCTCGGGGCTGTTGCCGAAGAACTTCGGCTTCTGCACCGAGTTGGCGGAGAAGAAGGCGGCGTTGTCGGCGTCCTTGCGGAACACCATGCCGATGAAGCCCTCCTCGCTCAGCTCGTACTCACGGCGCTCGGTGAGCATGACCTCGGTGGGGATCTTCGTCTGCACCTCGCCCATGGCCTCGTACTGGTGCAGGGGCAGGTTATCCACCGCGCCACCGGCCTGCGGGCCGATGATGTTCGGGCACCAGCGGTACTTGGCGAACGAGTCCGCGATGCGGCTGGCGAGCGCGATCGAGGCGTGGCCCCACAGGTAGCTCTCGTGCTTGCCGATGACGTCCTCGTTGAAGTTGAAGGACTTCACCGGGATGGTCTTCTCGCCGTACGGCAGCCGCAGCAGGAAGCGCGGCATGCACAGGCCCACGTAGCGCGCGTCCTCGCTCTCGCGGAACGAGTGCCAGCGGGCGTACTGCGGACCCTCGAAGAGCGATTTCAGGTCCTTGAGGCCCGGCAGCTTGAGGAACGAGCTCTCACCGAAGAACTCCGGCGAGGAGTTGGCGATGAACGGCGCGTGAGACATGGCCGCCACCGCGGCGCACTTCTGCAGCAGCGCCACGTCCTGCGGCCCGGGGCCGAAGTCGTAGTTGCCGCAGATGAGGCCGTAGGGCTTGCCGCCGTGCACGCCGTACTCGTTGGAGTACACCAGCCGGTACAGGCCCGACTTCACCGTCTCGGGGGCGTCCTCGAAGTCGGTGAGCAGGTCCTCCTTGGTGGCATTGAGCATCTCCACCCGGATGTTCTCGCGGAAGTCGGTGCGGTCGATCAGGAACTTCAGGCCGCGCCAGGCGGACTCGAGCGCCTGCACCTTGGGGTGGTGGAGGATCTCGTTGACCTGGGCGCTCAGCCGCTGGTCCACCTCGGCGATCATCGCGTCGACCAGCGCCTTGTCCACGCGCTCGGCGTTGCGGTTGTGCGACAGCATATCGGAGATGAATGCCTGCACACCCTTCCGGGCGACGTCATAGCCGTCGTCGCTCGGCTTCATCTTCGTCTCGGCAAGGATCTCGTCGAGCAGGGAACCCTGGCCCTCGACAGTCGTTGCTGCGGCGGTAGCCGCCTTGGCTTCAGTGCTCATCGTTTGTCATGCCTCTTTCTGCACGGAGCGTTGGCTACTCGGGCTTCTTCCCGTCGGCGCCCAGACCCAGCTCGGCCATCAGCTTGCTGCGGCCCTCGGAGTCACCCAGCAGCGCCTGGATCTTCTTGCGGAAGGCCGGCACGTTGCCCAGAGGCCCCTTGAGGGCGTTGAGCGCCGAGCGCAGCTCCAAAAGCTGCTTGAGCTGAGGCACCTGGTTGACGATGCCCTCAGGGGTGAAGTCCGCCAGCGTCGAGAACTTCAGCGACACCGACATCTCCGCGCCCTTGTCGCTAGAGAGCTTGTCGGCGACGTTGACGTCCAGGCCGAGGTTCTGCTTGGCCATCACGTCGTTGAAGTTGGTCTTGTCGATGTTGATCGGCGCCCGCTCTTCCACGGGGCGATCGTCCTTGCGGCCGGTGTAGTCACCCACCATGAGGATCTTCAGCGGCAGCTCGACCTCGGACTGAGCGCCTCCGGTCTCGGACTTGTAGACGATGTTGACGCGCTCTTTCGGCGCGACCGAACCTTCCTTGCTCACCGCGTAACCTCCTGGTTGGGAAACAACTGAGTCCCGCGTTTACTCACCTGAAGTGGCCCCCCCTTGCTCACAGAGACAACCTCAGGGCCGCGCTGGGATCGATTAGGCACAAACGATGATACCGGGCGTTGAA
>DASVVJ010000927.1:0-8271 GCA_036389955.1 Myxococcaceae bacterium | reverse complement strand
CGGCGCTCGTCCTTGGGCACTCCGAGGCCCTGGGCGTAGGCAAAGCCGAGGCCGTGGCACCCTGCGGCATATCCACCCGTGCAAGCCTGCTCATACAGCGTGGCGGCCCGGCGCTCGTCCTTGGGTACTCCGAGGCCCTGGGCGTAGCGCAAGCCGAGGCTGTTGCAAGCCTTAGCATCGCCCCCCTCACAGGCCGTTTGAGGTGCGTTAGCCCGTTGAGGAACGTTGGGGGACAAGGCCACTTCTCCCCCCGTGGCACACCCGCTCAGCAGCCCGAACAAAACGCAGAGCCCTACGCTCAGCCTCACTGTCATTCCTTGCGCTCCTGACATTCTTGGCTCCCAGCGCAGACGCGAAACGCTCCGCACGTTGTGTTCGCCTGCCCGGACCTTAGCTTCTACAGCCTCATGGAGCGAATGGTTCAGCCGGTCACGACGGGGCACGGCGAACAAATCCCTCCAGGCGCGCCTGCTGGGCCCCATGCAGCGCGCCACGTCGGGCTCGGGGAGGTGGGCCTGGTGCAACCCTCGCCCTGCGCATCGGAGGCAGAGCCGAAAGAACAAGAGGCGAGCGCACCCCAAACGCTGAGCCTTACAGGCGACGGGAATCGACCCCACCGCCGAAGGCGTCACCCGAGAGCGCTACCCCTCCCCTCGTGGATTCCGGTTTCGCAGAAATATAGCCTGCGGGGCCAATCTCTTCTTCGAGGACTAGACGATGCGGCGGCTCGAGCAACACCGTGTGGTGGAGGATGTTGCACAGGATGCGCTTACAGAGCAGGCGTACGATCGGACGCAAACGGTCTGGGGGCTCATCGAGAAGCACGCACGGGCGCATCCGGAGCGGACGGCCGTCGTCGCTGGAGAAATGGAGATCGACTACGAGCGCCTGACGGCACGGGCGAGCGCAATTGCTGGCGCGCTTCTGACACGGGGGGTGGGTCCGGGGTCGTTGGTCGGCGTGTGCATGAGCCGCACGTGGGAACTCGTGGCGGCGCTCATCGGGGTACTGCGGGCAGGGTGTGCGTACGTGCCGATGGATCCGGAGTACCCGCGGGAGCGGGTGCGCTACATGCTGGAGCACGCTCGGGTCGCGGCTGCCATTGTGGACGGCGAGAAGGGGGCAGCGCTCTGCAACGGGGTGCCCGAACTCGTACGGCTCGATGAGGTGAGGGACTGGGTGCCACAAAGGGTGGCCGGGCCGTCGGCGGGAGACCTCGCCTATGTCATCTATACCTCGGGCTCCACCGGGCAGCCGAAGGGGGTCGCCGTCGAGCATCGAAGCGTTGTAGCGATGACCCAGTCGATGCGCAGGTTATTGGATGACGACGAGCTGGGGGGTGTGCTGGCGGCTGCCTCCGTCTGTTTCGACCCCTCGGTCATGGAAATTCTGGGGACGTTGTCGCTTGGCGGGACGGTGGTGCTGGCGGAGAACGTACTGGCGCTGCCGGAGCTTCCATCGGCGAACCGGGTGAAGACGGCCATCATGGTGCCGTCGGCGATGCAGGGCTTGCTCGCGGCCGGAGGGCTGCCGGAAGCAGTCCGGTGCGTCATTCTCGGGGGCGAAGTACTCAAACGGTCACTGGTGGAGCAGCTGCACGCGCTGAAGCAACGGCCGCGTGTGGTGAACGTGTATGGGCCGACCGAGGACACGGTCTATTCGACGGCGACCGAGGTCTCGGTGGGGGTGGAGACGATCACGATCGGCAAGCCGGTGTTGAACTCCCGCTCGTACATCCTGAACGATGCCATGCAACCAGTTCCGGTTGGAGAAGCCGGAGAGCTGTACCTGGCGGGAGACAAGCTCGCACGGGGATACCTGCACGACGAGGAGCGTACGAGGCAGCTGTTCGTTGCGGTGGACCCGAACGGGCCGATTCCGGAGAAACGGTTGTACCGAACCGGAGATCTCTGCCGATGGAGGGAAGACGGCGAGCTCGAGTTCCTGGGCCGGGCCGACCATCAGGTCAAGCTCCGAGGCTTCCGGATAGAACTCGAAGAGATCGAGTCGACGCTGGAGTCGATGGAAGGCGTGGACGGCGCAGCGGCGGCGGTCGTCGACGGGGGCGGCGGCAAGAAGTTGCTCGTGGGGTATGTGGTGAGCCGGGGCAAGGCGGTGACGAGCGAGGCGGCGCGAACGTATGTGGCGGAGCGGCTCCCTAAGTACATGGTGCCGCAGATCGTGATGCACCTGGAGGCGCTCCCTCGATTGCCCAATGGCAAGCTCGACCGCAAGCAGCTCCCGGTGCCCGAGGTGAGTCGCCACCCTGAGCGAGTCGAACACCCCACCCCTCTGGCGGGCCTTGCGCAGGACGAGCGGCATGCGGCCCTGCTTTCGATGATCAGACATGAAGTCGCCCGGGTGCTTCGTTTTCGTGATGCCGAGCAAGTGCCGCCGCATCACCCATTGGAAGCCCTCGGCCTCGACTCGTTGGACGCGGTCGAGGTGAGCCATCGGCTTGGCAAGCTCCTGGGTCAAAAGCTGCCCGCATCGACTCTGATCGAGCACCCTACTCCCACGGCCGTCGCCGACTATCTCCTCGGCATGACGGGAATCAGCGCCACAGAGCCTGCGTCGACAGAGAGGGCGCAAGGCAAAGCCTCGGACACACTCGGTCGTCTTCAGGCTCACATCCAGTCTGGCCATCCGCCGTTCCTGGCTGCGAAAGCGCCCTCCTGGTCCGCCACCGACAAGGGCACGCTTGTCCGGGAACTCAAGGGACTGCTGGGCCGTCAAGGCCGAGACCCCTACAGCAAGTTCGTACGCACTGGCAGCGCGCACAAGGGCACCATCGCCGATGTGCACACCGGTCAAGAACGCGAGGCCATCATATGGACCACCAACCTGTACCTTGGCCTGAACCGCGACCGGAAAGTCCTGGAGGAAGCCAGCTCGGCCCTGGAGCGCTTCGGGACCGGAATGGGCACCTCCGCGACAGCATCCGGCCTGACCGATCTCCACCTGGAGTTCGAAAAAGCCTTTGCCGAACTCACGGGTAAACCCGCCGCATGCTTGTTCCCCACGGGATTCACCGCGAATGTCGGGGTCATCGCGGGCATTCTTGGCGACAAGGATCTGATCGTGATGGATCAGCGCTGTCACGCTTCCATCGTGGACGGCGCGCGCCTGTGCGGCGCGGCGATCAGAACATTCCTGCACAACAATCCCTCTGACCTGGAAGCCATCCTCAAGGCAGAAGCATCGCCTTACCGCACGACCCTTGTCGTCCTCGAAGGCGTGTACAGCATGGGGGAAGGGACGGCACCGGTGCGCGACATCGTGCACATGGCGAAAAAATACGGTGCGCTCGTCCTCGTGGACGAAGCCCATTCGTTCGGCTTCTATGGCCCTCGAGGGGCCGGCCTTTGCGCTGCTCAAGGAGTCAGCGACCAGGTCGATTTCATCATGACGACCCTCAGCAAGGCGCTCGGGAGCCTTGGGGGTGTTGTTGCCGCCCGAGAGGAGCACATTGCCCTCCTGAAGTCGTCCGCCAGGGCATACATCTTCCAGGCGACGACCACTCCTGCCGATATCGCGGCAGCGCTCGCCGCCTTGCGCCGGCTGAGCACGGACGAGACCCTGCGAGAGCGGCTCTGGGATACCACTCACTACATGAGAGAGCGCTTCTCTGCGGCAGGCTATGACCTTGGGACAGGAGACGGGCCCATTGTCACCCCGCATTTTTCCGACAGCGCCAAGCTCTATGCGATTGCTCGCGGCCTGAGTGAGCGTGGCATTCACACCGCAGCTGTCACGTACCCGATCGTGGAGAGTGGGCGGGGCCGCCTGAGGTTCATCTGCTCGGCTGCGCACACACGCGATGACGTGGACAGAACCCTCGAGGCCCTGATCGACGCGGAGCGCGAAGCCGAAGGGAAGCTACTGGCTTTGAAGGATCAGGTGTCCGGCGCCCAGCGAACCGGAGAGGGTTCGAGCGATGCGCAACCAGGACCCTCCGGCGTGGAGGAGTGGGCCCAGGCCTTTTGTGCCTACCTGAAGGGGGCGCTGGCCAAGGTTTCTGGTCCGGCTCCGGAACTCGCAGTGTCCATCGGGCTTCCAGACCCTGGAGAACGGATCACGATTCGGATTCACGAGCGAGACGTCACATTGGGAGCGCAGGAGGCAACGCATCCGCCGTTCTGCTCGCTTCGTCTCACGGATGACCAGGCGATCGCTGCCCTGTGCTCGTCGGATGTACAGGACTTGCTCGATACCATCATCCAGGGCACCTGCGTATTGAGCGGCCAGACCGAGCCGTTCATCTGGCTCATTGGGCGAATGGCCGACTGGCAACGTGCTGGGGAGGTCTGAGTTGCACTCGCGGTCCTGCGCTGACGCACCACAGCAAGGCGGCGCAGACTCGAAAAACGAGAATCCGCGAAACTCGGCTGGCTATCCTCCCGATTGGGCTCTGGGGGCAGCCTGGCCCCTGACGCTGCACTGAGGAGCAGCTGTAGAACCTGTGAAACGCTACGCTGGCACGCATGTCTACGGGAAAAAAAGTCCTGATCGGTATCGCAGGTGTGCTGGCGCTGCTCTTCATTCTCGCCGTCATAGCCATCGGTGCTCTCTACTCCACGGTGAAGCCCATGGAACTCGTCGATGGCCCGGGCGAGCCATTCATGCGCCGCCGAGAACTCAAGGGCCCGAACCTGGTGATAGAGGGGCCTTCCCATCAGCCCCACGAAGTGAGCGAGGTTCCGCCGGAGGTCACGGCCGTTCGCTATGAGTCCGCTGGACGCATGTTGCCAGCGTGGCTTCATGTCCCGCCCACCGAGCCGGGAAAGCGGCTACCCGCACTCGTATACCTTCACGGAGGCTTCGCGTTCGGCGCGTCAGATTACTTCGACATGAAGCCGTTCGTCGACGCTGGCTACATCGTGCTGGTCCCGAGCTGGCGCGGCGAAAACGGTAACCCTGGGCATTTCGAGCTGATGTTCGGCGAGCTCGACGACGCCGTGGCGGCGGTGAAGTTCCTCGCGGCGAGGGATGACGTCGACACGCAGCGCATCTTCGCGCTTGGCCATAGCGCGGGCGGCGGGGTGGCGTCGCTGTTGTCGCTCGTGCCCGATGTACCCCTCGCGCTCACGTCAAGCATCGGTGGTCTCTATCCCGAGGAGGTCTTCTTCAATTGGTCGGACATCGCGCCGTTCAACATCCGCGATCGCGAGTCACGGCGCTTACGCGTCCTGCATCCACATCTGCGGCAGATGCAGCGGCCGCACATCGCGTATGTCGGCCGCGATGACATGGTGCACGAGTTCTCGCACACGCTCGCGAAAGCGCTTCCCCCGGAAGCACATAAGCTGCGCGTGATAAGCGTCGAGGGGGATCACTTCACATCTGTACCCGCTGGGGTGAACGCTTTTCTCGACGTGACGAGAGCCTTCACCCCCTGAGCACTTGAGCCCAGGGCGGCGCCTCGTGCTGGGCTCCTCCGCCCAGGAAGGAGCGGCGAAATTCGCTCGCTGGAACAATTCCAGCCGCATGCTGACCCAAGAGCGGGAGGCGTTCTATGATGATGCCGTCCGCCTCCTGCGCCGTCTGCAGCGGCCAGGAGCAGTACGCCGCCTCATGCTGCGTATTTCCCCTGAGAAGACTTAGCCCCGATGACTTAGCTCCGCATGGAAGCCATTGCCCTCAGCCTTGGAGCCATCCCCTACCTCTCCGGGAGGACGCTCCTGGCCCTCGGCGTGTTGTTCTGCTGGTACACGCTGCGGGGCATTATCGAGACGCGCGAGTTCTCCCCAAGCTCGGTGCTCATCGGCATCACCCTTGGCGCCCTCGCCGTCATCCTCCACTTCACGGCCGCGTGGGTGCGGGGCGTGCTCGCGGCCATGGAGCAGGAGTTCAACGCGTGGATTCGGCGGCTGGACATGCTCTTCACCACCGTGCTCGCCATGTGCTTTGCCCTGGCCCTACTCGGGGGCTTCGGTGGGAGGCTGGTGGGCTTCGCCACGGGCATGCCCTTCGCGGCCGTGGGCGGCGTGACGCTCTCGCCGGAAGTGGGGAAGAGGGTCCTGATTCTGCTCGGCGTCGGCGTCACCGCGTATGCGTTCGCCCGCATCCGCGCGTGGGTGGGCAACCTCTTTAATCTCCTCCCGCTGTCGGATGAGCCTGGCGTCCAGCGGGTGCTGTTCCTCGCGGAGTCGGTGCTGACCGTCGCCGGTATGCTCATCGCGCTCACCTTCCCCGTCGTAGGCGTCGTCATCATGGTCCTGCTGTTCGCCACGCTTATCGCCGTGGGGCTCATGCTGCGCGCGGTAGCGCGGAGCGCGCGCGGGAAGTGCGGGACGTGCGCGGCCGACCTCCACCTGGCAGCAAGCGCCTGCCACGCCTGCGCAGCCCCCTGCGTCCCGCGGCGCATCGGCTTCCTGGGCCGCGTGCTCGAGGGCGCGCCCACCGACCTCCAGAAGCACCAGCATGCCCTGCTCGCCGCGCGCCGGTGCCCCTGCTGCGCGGAGCGGCTGGAGACGGTGGGCGGTGAGGTCCGCTGCTCGGCGTGCCGTGCGCCCGCGTTCCAGGACGATGAGAGCTGCCGGTCTTTCCTCCGCCATGTCGAGCGGCGCCTCGCGGTACTGATGCCCGTGCTGGCAGCCCTCGGCCTCGTGCCGGTGCTGGGCATCGGCGCGGCGCTGGTGCTCTACAGGCTGGCCCCGGCCGGCGCGTTGGGCGCCTTCGTCACCTGGAAGGACCGGCTGGGTACGCGCGTGCTGCGCGTGGCCGCCGTGCTGGTGCTCATGCTGCTCCAGCCGCTCCCCATGGTAGGCGCGTTCGCGGTGAGCGGTGTCATCATGCTGCTGCACCTGTCCACGCGGCGCGCGTTCCTCGCCTCACAGCGCGCGACGAATCACACGTCGAACCAGAAGGCCGACATCGCCAGGCCGTGCTGGTAGCTGGTGTGCAGTCTGCGCGGGCGCTGTTCGGGTGCGCCTTCTGCGGAGCTGCCCGCGACGACCAGCAGCGGAAGGAAGTGCTCTGGGGTGGGGTGCGCCTTACTCGCCAACGGGTGGCTGGAAAAGTTCGCCAGCGCCTGGTTGCGCTGGAACGCCGGCTGTTGCGTCAGCGTCTCGGTGACCCACGTGTCGAACTCGTGAGCCCAGGGCGGCGCCTCGTGCTGGGCCTCTCCGCCCAGGAAGGAGCGGCGGAATTCTCTCAAGTTGTGCACCGTGCCACCGCTGCCGATGAGCAGCACCCCTTCGTCGCGCAGCGGCGCCAGCGCCTGCCCCAGCGCCAGGTGCAGCGTCCGCGCCATGCTCGCGTGGAGCGAGAGCGGCACCACGGGCACCCGCGCCTCGGGGAAGAGCAGCGACAGCGGCACCCAGGCGCCATGGTCCAACCCCTGCGTGGGAGCTTCCTCCCCGCGCAGGCCCGCCGCTTCCAACGCCTGCAACACCCGGCGCGCCACCTCCGGGCTGCCAGCCACCGGCCAGCGGAAGCCATGGTGCTCGGCGGCGGGGTGATCGTGAATCGTCTCCGGCGTCAGGCTCGTTCCCACCCGCACGTGCGGCGCCGCCTGGTGGTGGGCCGAGACGCACACAATGGCCTTCGCCCCAAGCCTTTGCAGCTCGGGCCCCAGGCTCCTCAGCCATGAATGGACGGGGGTGCGCGGATTCAGCGTTAACGTCGCCGCGCCATGGCTCACGAACAGCGCGGGCAGGCGCCGGGCGCCGTCCGTCGGATTGGGAGGTGTGGAGGCGCTCATTTGCGAGCCTCGGCGTCAGCTCGCCAGGCGGCTTTCAGGACGGGGCCACAGTGTGGGTCGCGCTGGAGCTTCTTCTTACTCATAGAACCTGCGCCTTCAACGCAGCCACCAGGCTGCGCCCCGGCCCCCCTATCGATTACCCTGCGACGAACGGCGCCTTGCGGATCAACTCATCGTTCGTGACACAGGCCAACGTATAAGCGGCAAGGTCAGCGCGCGTGATGCTGGCGCCCAGTGAACGCGTGAGGCTCGAGCGCACGTTGCCCCTGGCTGGCTTGTCCACCAGTCCTGGCGGCCGGACCAGCGTCCAGGCCAGCGGGCTCTGCTCGAGTAGTTGGTACTCGAGCACCTTGTCCCGGAAGTAAGCCCCTGTGATCGTCTTCACCAGGAAAGACATGACCTTGCCGACGAAGTCCTTCTGGTCTCCCTTCACGTCGATGCCTGCCCCGGAGACCGCGACATAGCGCCGGGCCCCAGCCGCAATCACATGCCGTGTCGCCGTGCTGCAGATGTCCGCGCGCTCCGGCGTGGGGCCCAGCGCGGAGATGACCGCGTCGCAACCTTCC
>DASVVJ010000926.1:0-20518 GCA_036389955.1 Myxococcaceae bacterium | reverse complement strand
CTCATGGCCCAACTCAGAGCCCTTCAGTTCCTCTTCTACCCATCGGCTCAGTGGGGTGCCACAGTCCATACTCCTCTTTACACACTACCCCTGGCCTCTCATCCCTCCCCTCCTACTTTTTGGGTAACCATAAGCCCGGAGGGAGAGGGGGTTGAGTCCACGGGCCCTCCTCCCTTCGCGGGAGCGAGGGCCCTGGCTTTTCTGGCGTCCGGTGCTCCCCTGTCTGAAGCTGGATGGATGTGCCCCCAGGGGCGTTGCCTCCTTGTGTGGACCGGGCTCATGGTGCGCTGGATGAGAACGATGGACGCTCGTTATGGGCAGAGCGTGGGAGCGGTGCTCGCGGTGCTCCTCGGGACGGCGTGTGCCCACCGGGAGCCTGTGAGTCCCGTGGCCGTGCGTCCCAGGCCGGTGAAGGCCACTCCGGTGGTCCCCGTGTCCCTGGGGGCCGTGGCCTCGCTGCCGCCCGAGGAGCCCCCCTTCGCCCAGGTGCGCGAGGAGCAGGGCCGCGCCTGGAAACAGGAGTGGAACCACGTCATCGCCGAGGCGCTGGAGGACATTGGCCAGCCTCTGCTCGAGGACGACAAGGTGCCCGCGCAGGACGTTCAGGCCCTGTGCCCGGGCTATTTCGACGCCAGCCGCGAAGAGAAGAAGGCGTTCTGGGCCCTGCTGTTCGCCTCCATCGCCCGGCTGGAGTCCGGGTTCGATCCGGAGCGCACCTTCATGGAGCCCCGTCCGCTGCGCACGCTCAGCGTGGGGCTGCTCCAGCTCAGCTATGGGGACCAGACACGGCACTCCGGGTGCGCGCTGGAGCCCATGGAGGCCAACATCACCGATCCCGCGGTCAACCTGCGCTGCGGCGTCGCCATTCTGCGCAACCAGCTCTCCGCCCGGAGCACCCTGTTCCCCAAGCGCTTCTATTACTGGTCCGTGCTCACCCGGAAGCGCTCACAGATCGAGCGCGACTTCATCCAACACCGCGAGCAGCTTGGGTTCTGCCGGTAGCTCTCCTCGCAGTGCGCGGTTCCGGTAAACTGGAGATGAGATGACCCAGGCGCCGCCCCAAGTCACCGATTGCTCGCTCGATCGCGTCCGGCCTCCGGACCCCGCCACCCGTGGCACAGGCCCCCTGATCGCCATCGACCTGGGGACCACCAACTGCCGCGTCGCCGTGATTCAGAATGGCAACCCCGTCTGCGTCCCCTCGGACCGCATGGACGGGACGCCCTCGGTCATCGCCCTCGGCAGCGGGGGCCGCATCGTGCTCGGCCAGGCGGCGCGCCAGCAGCAGGCCTCCGTGCCCGCGTTGGCGGTGTGGGGCATCAAGAACCTGCTGGCCGCGCCCTATGGCGACCCGAAGCTGCGCTGGTTGTATGACCAGCTCCGGTGTCAGCTCGTCCGTGGCGAGGATGGGCTGGCGGCGGCGGTGCTGGGCAACCGCACCTTCACCGCGAAGCAGCTGGCCGCCATGCTCCTCATCGAGGCGCGCGAGCGGGCGCAGAACTTCCTGCGTCAGCCGGTGTACCGGGCGGTGCTCACCGTGCCGCCCACCCGCCGCGATGATCCGCTGCCGCAGACGATGATGGCGGCAGCCCAACTGGCCGGGCTGCACGTCGAGCGCACCATCTCCGAGACCACGTCCGTGGCGCTGGGCTCGTTCCAGCGGCGGCGGGGCAAGCCGGAGCGCACGGCCATCGTGTGCGACTGGGGTGGCGGGAGCTTCCAGGCCTCGCTCGTGCGCTACGCGGCGCGCCAGTGCCAGGTGCTGGCCACCGAGGGCAACATCTCCCTGTGCGGCTCCGAGCTGGACAAGCGGGTGATGGACCGGCTCATCCGCGCGCTGCCCAGCGGCATGCGGGTGGCCGCGGACAAGAACAACCCCGCGGCGCTCTACCGGGTGGCCGGCGCCTCGGAGTTCGCGAAGATTCAGCTCTCCACCCAGAACGAGATGCGGGTGCGCATTCCCCTGGCCACCGTGAATGCCAACGGCCAGCCCGGGGACTTCGATGCGACCATCACCCGGCGGGATGTGGAGGAGCTGGCCCGGCCCCTCATCGAATCCGCGCTGAAGATGTGCGAGCAGGTGTTGGCACAGAAGACGATGTTCCCCGGCGACGTAGACGAGGTGCTGCTGGTGGGGGAGCAGTGCCGCATGCCGCTCATGTTCCAGCGGGCCCAGGAGTTCTTCGTCGGGGTGCCCGTGTACCTGGATGAGCCCGGGCAGTCCGTGGTGCTGGGCGCCGCGCGGCTGAGTGCCAACACCAGCGGGATCTCCGCGCCGACGCCTCCGCCGGTCGGGGCGCCGCCGGTACCTGGGCGCCGCTGAGCTGGGTCGTTCGCGCACCTGTCCATGAGGGCAGGCGCGGGGGAGCCGTGCCGCAAACGGCCCGAGCGCGGTACCGTGTAAGCTGATGCAAATGAACCTGCAGGCATGGCTGCTCAGACGCCTGGATTCTCTGCTCACGGCTGAGCAGCGCCAGGTGCCTCCAGATGAGCTCAGCCGCCTTCGGGTCCTGGTGGGCGCGGCGGCGCTCAACCTCGTGCTGGCCATGTTGAACGTGGTCGGCCCGGAGGCACCGGCTCACGACACCCTCTTCAGAACCATGGGGGTCTGCTTTTCGGTCGCGTACTTGAGCGTGTTGCTCATGAGCCGCCGGGGAGTCTCGCGCCAGCGCTCGGCACTCGTCCTGTGTTCGGTGCTCACCTTGGGAATCATGCTGAGCACCCTCACGGTAGGTGCTCAGCAGGCCGCGACCCACGCGGTGATCATGCTGATCCCGGTTCTGGCGGTGTACCTGCTCGGCCCGCGGCTGGGATTCGCCTTCACCCTGCTGATGGCAGTCCATGTGCTGCTCATCTACCCCCTCTTCCAGGTGAGGTTCGATCTCACCCAGCCGCTCTATCCAGATGAACAGGCGCGGCTGACGACCTTCGCCGCCATCTATTCCCTGCTGGGCGGCTGGCTGTTGAGCTGGCTCCACAGCGCCGCGCGCACGGAGGCGCACCTGGCGCTCCAGAACAGTGAGCGCCGGCTGGCCAGCCTCATCGAGAGCACCGATGACCTGGTGTGCTCCTTCGATGCGCAGGGGCGCCTCGTCACCACCAACCACGCGGTGCGGAAGCTGCTTCACCAGGCCACTGGGAGCGAGACCCTGTTCGAGCTGCTGCTTCCGCAGAGACAGGAGTTCTGGCGGGAGAAGCTCGACCAGGCGCTCGCCGGACAGCGCCAGCACTTCGAGGTGAGTGCCTCGCCCGAGGGCAAGCCCCTGGCGCTGGACATCTCCCTCAACCCGATCGTCGGTGTGAAGGACAAGCCGGTGGGGGTCACCCTCTTCGGGCGTGACATCACCCAGCGCAAGGAGGCCGACGTCCGCCTGGAAGAGCTGCACCGCAGCCTGCTGGAGGTCTCACGCCAGGCCGGCAAGGCCGAGGTCGCCGTGGGAGTGCTCCACAACGTGGGCAACACCCTCAACAGCATCACCGTGTCCACGGGGCTGGTGGCGGAGCGGGCACGGGGCCTGCGGCTCGCGCAACTGGCCAGGCTCTCGGAGCTCTTGAATGAGCATGCCGCCGATCTGGGAGTCTTCTTCACCACCCACCCGCAGGGCCAGAAGTTCCCCACCTACCTGCACGCGCTCTCGCAGCAGCTATCCCAGGAGCAGGCGGCGTTGGTGAGTGAGGTGGATGCGCTCCGGGAGCGCGTGGAGCACACCCGGGCCGTCGTCGCCGTGCAGCAGGAGCATGCACGCGCGGCGGGCCTGCTCGAGCAGGTGGTGGTCCCTCAGCTCCTCAACGATGCCCTGCGCCTGCATGGGGCCGCCTTCGAGCGCCTGGGGGCTCAGGTGAAAACGGAGTACGCCCCGGTTCCACCGGTGATGGTGGATCGGCACAAGCTCCTGCAGATTCTGACCAACCTCTTGACCAACGCGCGGTATGCGTTGGAGGAGAGCCCCCGCCCGGACAAACAGCTCACCCTGCGAGTAGGGCCTGGCTCCGCGGGCCGGCTGCGCATCGAAGTCGAGGACAACGGAGTGGGCATTCCCCCCGAGAACCTCCCGCGAATCTTCAATCAGGGCTTCACGACCCGGGAGGCGGGGCACGGTTTCGGGCTGCACATCAGCTCCCTGACGGCCAGGGAGATGGGGGGCGCTCTCTCGTGCGTGAGCGCGGGAAGAGAGCAGGGCGCGACCTTTACCATCGAGTTCCCGCTGGAGCCGGTTCCGGCATAGGGGCTCACTCGCCGAGCGCTCCGTACCGGACGAGGGTGTACCGGTACTTCAGCTGGGCGCGTATCCGCTTGGCGATCTCCCCGTGCAGGGACTCGTCCCAGCGCGTGTACTTCTCGATGAACCGGTCCGAGGCGGCCTTGTCTCCGGCGCGCTGAAGCGCCAGCACCTCGCGCAGCAGCTTGCCCACCACGTCGTGGTACTTCGCATAGTGGATGTGGAGCCCCTCGGGCCGGGCCTCCAGCAGCCCGTGCTCAAGGAAGTAGTTGAACTGCATCAGCTGCATCGTCTGGTACGGCTGATCCCGCCGGGGCCTCACCACCTGCAGCGTCGTGTGGATGCCGCTCGCGTACAGCTCTCGCAGTGTCGTGTCATCGTAGAAGCCCCGCTCGCGCAGCGCCTTGGCCACGTACAGCGAGACCAGGTCCGACTTCATCTCCTCGAAGGTGCTCGAGTTCTCCTCCAGGGCCTCGCTGTTCACCGAGCGGCCCTTCACGTCCCGGTCCACCCCCAGGTAGTGGCCCACCTCGTGCCAGAGCGTCCGGTTGAAGCCTCCGCTGAGCCCCAGGTGCCCACGGAACGGTTCGGCCACCACCGCCTCCCAGGCGCCGCGCCGGTTCTTGAACAGGTCCGGGTTCGTCATGATGTTCGAGCGCAGCAGGATGGTGCGCCCGTACCGCCGCGCATGGAGCGGATCGTTCGGGAGAATCGTCGCGGTGTTGGTGCCGCGCGCCTGCGCGAAGTCCGCGATGACGCTGTACACGCCCACCGGAATGTCCGAGCTGACGGGCTTGTGCGGCTCGTAGGGCAGGCTGTCCTCCAGCGCCTGGAAGCCCTGCAGCGCCTTCACGAGCTTCGCGGTGGCCGCGTCGTCCCGCAGCAGCACGCTCAGCGAGTAGAACGCCTTCGTCCCGAAGAGCTCGTCGTCGTAGACCTCGTAGGCTCCAATCTGAGCGTTGAGCCGCTGGAACCGGCCGCGCACCCACGAGGCATCCCCGGACTCGTAGTCGTTGGAGAGCAGATCCCGGGCCCGGTTGCGCAGGTAGCCGGCGAACTCGGCGTCATCGCGCTCCACGGCCGCCGCGGCCTCCCAGAGCAACCCATGGGCCTTCGTCATCTGAGGCGCGTAGGCGACGGCGTAGGGCACCGCGTACAACATCGCCGGGTCCGGCTTGGCCGCGAGCGCGCGGAGCTTGTCGGCCAGGCCCGGGTGGAGCGCGTCGATCGCCGGGTGCTTCTTGAGCGCCTCGAGATCCTGGCGCAGCGAGGCGGCATCGGCCCGGCGCACCACCGTCCGGAGATCGAGGAAGGAGGCGCGCAGCTCCGGGTGGCGGTCGAGCACCTGCTGCACCTGGGCCTTGGTGATTCCCCAGGGGTAGACGTTCTTGCCGGGGACGACCGGATCCGCGGCCAGGAAGGGCAGCCGCTGGTTCTCCAGCGTGTTGGCGATGGGGCCCTGGAACAGGCGGTAGAGGGTTCGCTGCTGCTCCGCCTCCGGCGACTTCTTCGCGTCGAGCTGCTTGCGCAGCCCCAGCGCCTGGTGGTGCCGCGAGTCCTCGTAGAGGTCCTGGAAGAGCTGGCCGACCTCCAGCAGCTTGGCCAGGGCGGTGCGCTCCCCCGGCGTCAGCGTGGACAGCTCCGGCGTGAGCCGGACGGTCTGGGTCTTCTCGAGGATCTCGCGGGCGTTCTGATCGGTCCAGGCGGCCGGAGCGGTGGGAGTCGCTGTCATAAGGAGCACGAGGAGGGAAGCGTGGAACATGCGAGCAGCGTAGTCTGGCGCGCCGCCGATGCCCGCGCAGGGCCTCAACCCGGTGACCGGGGTGACTCCCGCAGGTGGCTACAGGTAGTGGACTGAAGGTTGGTGTAAGATTACCGTTTCACCGGATAGCTGCTCTACGGAGCAGTACAGCCTGCACGGGAGGCGCCGATGAAGCGCACGGAATGGACGTACGGGGCCGCCCATCGGGCGTACTTCGAGCAGCCCGACATCCTGCACTTCAAGTTCAGCGGCCCCACCACCTCCGATGACGCGAAGCGCACGGTGGAGATCTGCCGGGAGGTGGGGAGCGCCCAGCCGTTCTTCCTGGTCATCGACGCGGCGGACTCGACGATCGACGCCGCCAGCCGCAGCTACATCGTCCAGAACCTCAAGCCCGAGTGGTTCCGGGGCATCATCTACACAGGGCTGGGCTTCGTGCAGCGCGCCATGGCCAAGGCCCTGGCGGTGGCGCTGTTCTTCACCAAGTGGAACGTGGGGATCGACTTCGTCGCCACGGAGCAGGAAGCGCGGGCGATCATCCAGCGCAAGCGCGGCGGCTCGGGTAACGGCACGAAGGCCGCCTGACAGTCGCGGTCAACCGCCCGCGTCCTCGCGGCAGCCGGGCCACGCCGCCTGGGTGATCCGGAGTGGGGATGAACTGGCCCAGCCCTTGCTGATAAGGCTGCGCGCAAACCTCGCGCGAAAGCCTCCATGAGCCTGACGCTGCTGTCGATTCCCCTGTTGGTGCTGCATGCCGCTTCGGTGACTCCACCGACCGTTCCCGCTCAGGGGGCGCAGGAGGCGATCATCACGCTGGATCGGTCCGGGCGGTACATCGTCAAGGCCCAGAATCCGGCGGGCACCGCGTGCGATCTCGTCGATCACGTGCGCGGACCGTTCGCCCAGTCGGGCACCGTGGGCAAGTCGAGCTGCGAGCTGGATCTGCTGCTCGACGCGGGCACCTACAAGCTGCGCCTGAACTCGAAGCGCAAGGGCAAGGGCAACGTCGCCCTGTCGGTGACGCCGTATGAGGAACTCAACCCCACGCCGCTGCGGCTGGAGCCCCGGCGCGAGGTGAAGCAGACGCTCAAGCCGCGCCAGCAGGCCTCGTACTGGCTGCGGATCGACAAGCGCCAGCCGGTGACGCTGCGCATCGCCGGTCGGCACGCGGGAGACGTGCGGCTGTGGCGCACGGGCGAGTGGCTGGAGCCGATCAGCGCGCGGGACACCAACCCGCGCCCGCGTCCCGGCATGCCCATTCACGAGTGGTGGTTCGAGCCCCTGTTGGAGCCGGGCGTGTACCTGCTCACCGCGTATGGCACCAATTCCACGCAGTGGACGCAGAGCGACGCGGAGGACTCGGGGCTGACCGTCGCGTGGAGCTTCCCGATGGCGTCCGAGGACCGGATCGCTCAGTTCACCCTGCCGGAGACGGGGCTCGTGACGCTGGAGTTCCCCAACGAGGCGGGGGCGTACTTCCTGTCGCGCGAGGGCAACTCGAAGACGGCCACGCGGCTGAGCCTGCACCGCGTGAGTTCCGAGGGGGGGACGGATGTCTTCGCCTCCGAAGAGGGCACCTGCACCATCGAGGGCAAGGCGGTGGTCGCCGAGTGCAGGACGATGGGCAGCGGGCGGAGCCGCCGGATCGCCCTCATCCGTGGCGAGCCGGGCGCGAGGGTGACGCTGCGGTGGGCCCAGCTGATGGATGGCCGGTGGACCGATGGCGTGTATGGCGTGGGAAGGCAGGCGCCGCGCTTCGATGTGCCGCAGGCGGGCGATTACCTGGTGTCGCTCCATGAGGCGCCGCTGGATCAGGACAGCGCGCCGCTGGGGTGCATGCTGCACGAGGTGTTTCCCGAGGGAGAGCTGAAGCTGCTCGGCCGGGATGTGCTGAAGGTGGGGGATGCGCCGTTCCGGCGCTCGTTCAACTACGACGGCCAGGGCATGACGCTGCAGTTCGAGCTGAAGAACTCCGGGCGCTACGTGTTCCAGACGAGCGGCGAACGGAAGAGCCGCTGCGAGCTGTTCCGCCACGATCAGGACAAGCTCACCCGCGTCACCGAGACGCAGCCGGACGCTCAGACGTGCCGTGTCGTGCATCCGGTGACGCCGGGCCTGTACGAGCTGCGCGTCTACAGTGGCACCGAGGGCATCGAGACCCTCACCATCGCGGCGGAGAACCAGCGCGTTTCCAGCGACTCTCCGACCAAGGCCTCGTGTCTGCTCGCGCCGGTGCGGCTGTTCGGCCAGAGCCGGTATTCGCTGAGCAGCACCCGGGGCTCGGATCGATCGCTGCGCGGGTTGTTCGTCCGCCCGCTGCCGCTCACGCTGAGTGAGCCGCTGCCCTTGGCGCTCGATGGTGGGGCGAAGGTGAAGCTGCCGCTGGGGGAAGGCCGCCCGCTGGAGATCCGCGCTCTGGGCGGTGAGCCGCTGCGCTGCTCGCTGGGCAGCACCCGGGTGGAGGCGACGAATGGTGTCTGCTCGCTGCCGGGTAGCGCGGGGGAGCTGACGCTGGAGAATCCGGGCACCTCGGCCATCTCGGTGTCGCTGCGGCGGCCGTCGCCGCCGCCCGCCGCGCCGCCGCCGCTGGTGACGTGGTGCCCCACCCTCGACAAGCTGCCGGTGCTGGTGCCCGCGCAGCCCGCGTGGTTCGACTTCGACCGCAGCCAGGCGCACTCGCTCACCTTCGATGTGAAGGACGCGGGGCTGTACCACGTGACGACCCAGGGGCTGCTGTCCACCGAGTGCACCATCCGCACGCCGGTGGTGCAGCAGGTGGGCGCGGCCAATGGCGGAGGGCGCGGGCGCAACTGCCTGGTGTCCACGTACCTGCGTCCCGGTCGCTACCTGCTCAATGTGCGCACGGTGGGCCAGAGCCGGGGCCGGGGCGCGGTGGTGCTCGAGCGCCGCTCGGTCAAGTCGGCGGAGAGCGTGGTGGGCGAGGCCGAGGTGTTCTTCCGCGTGGACGCGGGCGATCTCACCCAGCAGCGGCTCCAGGTGACGCGGCGGGCCGAGTACACGCTGAGCACCGCGGCGCAGAGCGGCACGCTGCAGTGCCGGCTGGATGATCCCCAGGGCTGGCCGGTGGTGCCCGTTCCCGCGCCGTGCACCAGCACGATGGTGCTCGCGAAGGGGACTTACCTGTGGACGCAGCTTCCGCTCACGGTGGAGAGCATGCGCCGCACGTCGCTGGAGCGGCTGCGGCCCACCGTGACGCTCAAGGGCAACAAGGTGCACCCACTGCGCTTCAACGCGTGGGCCCGGGCGGAGCTGGGCAAAGATGGTAAAGACGAGTTCTCGTTCGAGCTGCCCGCGGAGCTGAACGTGGCGTTCGCGCTGACGCACGGCATGCAGGGACGCCTCTATAAGGTCGGCGCCGACAACCAGCTCAAGCCCGTCGAGACGATCGAGGCGATGACGCCGGACCTGACGCAGCCGCAGGGGCAGGTGGTGCCCCGGACGCGGGCGTACGTGCCGCCTCCCGAGCCCGTGGAGGAAACGGAGAGCAGCGGCGAAGAGGGCAGCTCCGAGGAGGGGAGTGAGGAGCGCTACGAAGAGCCCTCCTATGAGGAGAGCACGGAGTCCTCGGAGGAGGTCGCCACCGAGGCTCCGCCGGAGACGTTGCCGGAGATGGACGCGCCGGCGCCCACGGGACGGGAACTGGTGCTGGAGCCCGGGCGTTACCGGCTGATCGCCGAGCACAGCCGCGGCGACGTCGCCATCACTTACGCGCTCTACCTGCGGGTGGACACCCTGGTGCCTGGCGTCGTGCGCACGGTGAATGCCCCGGACCGGTTCCCGCTTCGCCTGCCGGCGGAGGGCACGCTGCGGCTGTCCACCCGGGGGAACACGGACGTGCGCTGCCGCATCTTCGATGCGCAGGGCCGGCTGGTGGTGGAGAACTCCGATCGGGGCGCGGACTGGAACTGCGCCATCGCCGAGCCGTTCGCGGCCGGTGAGTACACGCTCGTGCTGGAGAGCCAGACGCAGCAGCCTGGCCCCACCCGCGTCTCAGTCGCGGTGGCGAAGGTGACCGACGCGGGCACGTTCACGGACAAGGCGACGCTCAAGCTGGATGCCGGAGTGCAGCGCGCCACGCTGCCGGTGGTGAGCGACAACGTGGTGCAGGAAGTGACCCTGCGCAGCAAGACGGCCATTGCCTGCGCGCTCGAGGACGACAAGGGCGAAGTCGTCACGCGGCGGCTCGATACCCGCGAGTGTGTGCTGCTCGTCCGCCCCGGTGGCGCGACCTGGCGCGTGCGGATGTGGACGCTCGCCAGCGGAGCCCAGGTGACGACCAGCCTGGTGACCCGGGCCGTGGCTCCCTTCTCCGGCGGTAGCATCCCGGCCAATGGGGCGGTGCTGGCGAAGGTGCCCCAGCCTGGCCGGTATCAGACGGGCGCCGGGGTGTACTGCCTGCCCGCGACTGGCAAGGGGCCGCTCAAGAGCTGTGCGGGCGAGGCCTCGCTCGAGGCCGGAGAGTGGGTCCTCAGTGGCTCGGGCGCGGAGGGGACCTCGCTGAAGCTCAGCGAGGTGGTGGACGAGATCGACAGCCCGAAGACGGAGCGCCAGCGGCTCACCCGGGATGTGTCGCTGCTGCGGCAGTCGACCCGCTCCGCTGCCCTGCACCTCTTCAAGGCCTCGGTCCAGGTGGGAGACCGGAGCAACCCCGCCTGTGCCCTCGTGGGAGGGACGGCACGGCAGGATGACTTCATGTGCGTGGCGGCGACCGGTCCCACGCAGCAGTCGCTCGCACGCTGGTGGACTCCCGCGTTCAGCGCGAGCGATGCCACCATCTCGCGGCTCTCCGTGCCGGTGCCGTCGTCCTCGATTCTGCTGCAGCCCGGCTTGCAGAGCCTCTCGTGGCCGCAAGGGCCCACGGGCCACCTGCGCATGCCCGAGGGGGCCACACGCGTGCAGCTCTCCCTGCCGCAGAACGCCTGGGCGGTGCAGGTGGACGGGAAGGGCACGGCGGTGGACCTCTGTGCCCCTTCGGCGACGCTCGCCACGTGCGTGCTCAACGGCACGGGCGGAGCGATCTTCGTCTACTCCCCCGAGGAAGCTCGCGCTCAGGCGGAGGTGATTGCCATGGAGGCCGCACCGAAGACCGCCGTGCTGGACCGGCTGTTCGAGGCGGTGCTGCCTGCGCCGGCACGGCAGCGGCTCACCTTCGGCGCGCACCCGGCCGCCCGGGAGCTGTCCGTCTCGGGCTCGCTGCGGTGCGTGACGACGCTCGATGATGGCTCGCGGCTGGAGGGTTGTGGCGCCACGGTTCCCGCGGGACGCTCGGGCGAGGTGGCGCTGGAGCTGAACGCCGGGAGCCTGCGCGCCGTGCTCGCTCCCACTCAGGAACTGCGAAGCGCGGCGCTTGGTTCGGTCGCTGCTCAGGCAGGTCCCGAGATGCCTCCGTCAAAGGCGGTGCGGCTGTCTGGCTCGCGGATCGAGCGCACCCTCACGGTGGCCGCGGAGGCGCTGGTGCATGTGCGCGCGGACTCGGCCGTGTGCGGCATTGTCCGGGAGGGTGCGGTGGTGCGGGTGCACGGCAGTGACAAGGGCTGTGCGATCGACGAGCTGCTCAAGCCCGGCAGCTACCGGCTGGTGGTGCGCGGCTTCGCTGACCGGGGACTCTCGGGCTCCGTCACCTGGACCCAGGAACCCGTGAAGGAGCTGACGGAAGGCGTGGCCAGCGAGGAGAGCTGGATCGCTCCGACACAGACGCGCTTCTTCCGCTTCTCCACGCAGTCTCCCGGCCGTATCGGCCTGGGACTCCAGGTGCCCGCGGAGCTGCTGGAGTGCACGGTGCTCTCCGCCGATCAGCGGGTGTTGGGTGAGGGATGCCAGCAGTACCTGCAGCTCGACAAGGGCAGCTACCTGCTCGCCATCCACGCGCCCGCCACCGCGCGCCCCCTCAAGTTCAAGCCTGTCCTCGTGGGGCTCGCCGGCGCCAAGACCGACGTGCCCGAGGACTACCTGCGCAACTTCTTCCAGCGGATTGGAGAGAACCCGTGAAGTCCCTCTTCCCCAGCGCGGCCGCGCTCCTCGCACTGCTCACGGTGCTGCCCGCCGCCGCCCAGGACTACCGTCCCGCCGACGAGAGCCAGCGCCCTGAAGGGGGCGATGTGCGGATCCTCCCCGAGCAGTTCCTGCGCGGGTTCGATCCCGTCACCGTCTACTTCTCCGGCAACGAGGGGCCCGGTAAGCGGCCCGCCGATGACGGCGCGAAGCTGCTGAAGATCACCCCGTCCTGGCCCGGCCAGTACTTCTGGGCGGACAAGAAGACGCTCCAGTTCCGTCCCGCCGAGCCGTGGCCTCCGCTGCAGCGCTTCGCCTTCGAGGCCCGGGGCTCGCGCAAGGTGCTGGCGACGATGATGTCGGCGCCCTCGGCCATGTCGCCCTATGCGGACAGCACGAACCTGAGGCCCTTCCGCACGCTGACCCTGACGTTCCCTCAGCCGCTGCCGCTGCCCGCGCTCAAGCAGATGCTCACGCTGGAGATCCGCGACCTGCCGGGCCTGGCGGACTCGCCCACCCGCGTGGTGAAGGACTTCTCGCTCTCTCAGCTTCCGCGCGACAACCAGCGCAACCCGGCGGTGTATGCCATCACGCTCGATGAGGATGTGCCCGAGGGCAAACAGCTCCGGGTCACCGTGAGCCTGGCGCTGGGCGAGGAGGACAAGATGCTGTGGACGGGGCGCCTGTCCACCCGGCCCGGGTTTCACCTCCAGTCCATCCAGTGCGGCTCGGCGAGCTTCTCGCTGGTGGGCGGGGCCTCGGCGCCCCGGGAGATGGCGCTCTCGTGCGGCAACAAGGGAGATCTGCCGCAGCTCGTCTTCTCCGCCAACGTGCAGGGACTGACGCTCACCGCGCTCAAGAAGCTGGTGCGCCTGGAGCCCGCCGTGCCCGACTTGCACTTCGAGAGCTACGGCAGCCGCGTCTCGCTGCGCGGCCGCTTCGTCCCCGACACACTCTACCGGATGCGTATCTCGGCCGCGTCGATTCAGGATGACAGCGGCCGCTCGCTGAGGGACCCCGGTGATGCTCAGGTGTTCTTCCACCTGGGGTGGAAGACGGCGTTCCTGCGCTGGAGCCAGGCCAACGCGCTCGTCGAGGCGAAGGGGCCGCGCATGCTGCCGCTGCAGGGCTACGGCGATGCGCGCGCGGACGTGCGCCTGTACCGGATCGATCCGCTCCATGAGGGCATCTGGCCGTTCCCCGAGAGCCCGGTGGTCATCAACGAGGAGAGCGCTCCGCCGTTCCCCGGTGAGGAGCCGTCCACGCCGGAGAACACCACGAGCTACATCGACTCGCGGGCACTGGCGGCGCACATCCGGCTGCTGGGCTCTCCGCTGGTGTCGCGGGTGGTCGAGCTGCCGCTGGCGAACAAGAGCGGCACCACCCGCTTCGGGCTGGACCTGGGCTCGCTGCTCGACGAAGTGGTAGGGCGGCAGCGTCCTGGCACGTACCTGGTGGGACTGCGCCGCCTCACGGGCGCTCCTGAGCGGGCCTATGTCCGGGTGCAGGTGACGAACCTGTCGCTCACGGCGGTGGAGGAGCGGGACCGCGCGGTGTTCTTTGTCCGCACGCTGGATGACGCCAAGGAGGTGCGCGGAGCGAAGATCGTTCTCGAGGGCCAGCGCCGGGCGCCGGATCCAAGGGATCCGAAGCAGACGATCAGCGTGCCGTTCTCGCTGCCCCTCGCGACGGATGACTCGGGCCGCGCCTCGCTAGGGCCGCAGCCGGACTGGCTCAGCCTCAAGCGCATCTCCGTGCAGAGCGGGGACGACATCCTGGTGCTGGATCCCCGCAGCCCGCCCGCCACCTTTGCGAGCAACCACTGGTCGCCGTCATCGAAGTTCCTCGAGTGGATCGGCCATCAGATTCCGCCGCCGCGCAATGACGCGCTGCTGGGCTTCGTCTTCACCGAGCGGCCCATCTACAAGCCTGGCGAGAAGGTCTTCATCAAGGGCTACGTGCGGCGCAAGACGGGCGGCGAGCTGCAGCTCGCGGGGACCGCGAACCTCTATGAGTTGGTGGTGGAGGGGCCGGGACAGCAGCGCTGGCCGCTCACCTTCACGTTCACTCCGCTAGGTGGGTTCTCGGCCGAGTTCACGGAGAAGGACGTGCCCACTGGCGAGTTCCAGGCCGTCTTCCGGGAGAAGAAGTCACAGCAGGTGGTGGCCCGGCGCGGCTTTCAGATCGAGGCCTACCGCGTGCCCCAGTTCGAGGTGCAGTTGTCGGGCCCGAATACGGCGCGGCTGGACGGGCCGTTCAAGGTGAAGGCCGTGGCGCGCTACTACGCGGGAGGCAACGTCGCCGGTCAGCCCATCTCGTGGACGGTGACGCGCCGGCCGCACTACTACGTGCCCAAGGGCCGCGAGGGGTTCCTCTTCGCCTCCAGCACGCAGTTCGGCCGGGAGGGCCAGAGCCGCGGGCCGGACGTCATGCGCAGGAACGCCGAGCTGGACGAGGGCGGCGCGGACGAGATCCAGGTCAACCCCGCGCTGGACCTGGACGGCAGCGCGCGCATCTACCGCTTCGAAGCGACGGTGACGGGGGCGGACAACCAGCCCGTGTCGGCCGCTACCGAGGTCAAGGCGCTGCCGCCCTTCGTGCTGGGAATGAAGCTGCCCCGGTACTCGGACAAGCCCTTCGAGCTCAAGCCGGAGATCCTGGCCATCGGTGTGGATGACAAGCCGGTCAAGGGCCAGGACGTGACGGTGCGGCTGTACCGGCGCGTCTGGCACAGCCAGCTGCGCGAGACGCACTTCGCCACCGGTGACGCGAAGTATGTGACGGAGCAGGAGGACACCAAGCTGCTCGAGCAGGTCATCACCACCGATACGCAGGTGGTGTCGCCCACCTTCGCGCTCAAGGAGGCGGGGGTGTACATCGTGGAGCTCATCGCCCGCGACAAGCTGGGGCGGGTGCAGACGCTCTTCGCGGACCTCTACGTGGGAGGCCAGACGCCGCTGGCGTGGAAGAAGCCGCGCCAGGGCGTGTTCGAGCTGGCCACCGACAAGGCCAAGTACAAGCCGGGAGAGACGGCGCGCATCATCATCCAGAGCCCGTTCCAGCAGGGGCGCGCGCTGGTGGTCGTCGAGGAGCCGGGTGGCAACACGTACACCTGGCGCGAGGTGTCCGGCGGCAAGGCCGTGCACGAGCTGCCCATCAAGGGCAACCACGTGCCGAACATCGCCGTGCACGTGGCGCTCATGCGCGGCCGGCTGGGGGAGGGGAAGACCGAGGACGCCCGCTACCGGCCGCAGACGCTGGGCGCTTCGATCGACATCGAGGTGGAGCCCGCGCGCAACGAGGTGAAGGTGGATCTCAAGCACCCGGAGGTGGCCCGGCCGGGCACGAAGATCCCCGTGGAGGTCACACTCAAGGATGACCGGGGAGCCGGGGTAGCGGGCGAGGTGACGTTGTGGCTGGTGGACGAGGCGGTGCTCTCGCTCGCCCAGGAGGGCCCACTGGACCCGCTGAGCGCCTTCATCACCCGTAACGCTCGCGGCACCACCTTGCGCGACACGCGCAACAGCCTGATCGGCAAGCTGTTCGATCAGGAGGATCCCGGCGGCGATGGCTCCGAGGAGGAAGAGGCCAACGCGATGAGCGGCAAGCGCGTGGTGCGGAAGAACTTCCAGACGGTGCCCTACTACCAGGCCACCTTGCAGGTGCCAGCCTCGGGCAAGCTCACGGTGGAGGTGCCGCTCTCGGACGACCTGACCAACTTCCGCGTCCGCGCGGTGGCCGCGTCCGGCAGCCAGCGGTTCGGCTTCAAGCAGCAGACCCTCAAGGTGCGGCTGCCGGTGCTGGTGCAGCCGCAGCTGCCCCGCTTCGTCCGGCAGGGTGACCGGTTCTGGGGCGGCGCGGTGGGGCGCGTCGTCGAGGGCAACGGTGGCCCCGGCGCGGTGAGCATGCAGCTCTCGGGGCCGGTGGAGGCCAAGCCGTTCAACCAGGCGGTGGAACTGCACCTCAACAAGGCCATGTCGTTCGTCACTCCGATTCAGGTGAAGGACGCGGACGTGACGAAGCCCCAGGCGCTCACGGTGCGCGTGGACGTGGAGCGCAAGGCCGACAAGGCGGGAGATGCCTTCGAGGTGCAGATCCCCGTGCTCCCGGACCGGTTGCCCGAGCAGTTCGCATACTTCGACACGCTGAAGGCTGGGAAGACGGCGCTCAAGGCCATTCCCGAGCCGGCCCGGCCCGGGACGGCCTCACAGGAGGTGCTCGCCACCTCGGTGCCCGGTGTGCTCGAGCTGTTCTCGGGCGTGGATTACCTGGCGGCGTACCCGCACGGCTGCCTCGAGCAGAAGATGTCCAAGCTGTCTCCGGACGTGGAGCAGAGCGCGATGTTCCAGCGGCTCGGGCTGGAGACGGCCTTCGCCAAGCAGGTGGGACAGCACGTGAAGCGGCTCCAGGAGGAGATGCTTACCTACCAGGACCCGAGCGGACTGTTTGCGTTCTGGCCCGGTGGACCGGGCGACATCCAGGTGACGTCGCAGGCCGTGGAGTTCCTCGATGCCGCCAAGCGCGCGGGGCTGCCGGTGGATGCGAAGATGCTGGAGCGCGCCATCGAGGCGCTCAAGCGTGTGCTGCGCAGTGACTACGCCGGGCTGCACCCGGACTGGCGCTACAACCAGCAGGTCGCGGCGCTCCGGGCGCTCACGCGGGTGGGCTCGCTGGACGAGCACTACCTCGTCGACCTGTTCCACCAGCGTGGACGCATGGACGTGATGGCGCTCGCGGACCTGGCCACCACCATGTCCATGCAGCCGAAGTCCTATGGCACCAACCTGGAGTCGCTCCGGGGCGAGCTGTGGGACCGCGTCATCATCAAGCTGCGCAACGGCAAGCAGGTGTTCGAGGGCATTCAGGCCGGCCGCTCCTCGTGGAGCTACGGCTTCCTGTCCTCGCAGCCGGCGATGGTCGCCGCCGTCTTCGAGGCCCTGCTGCACCTGGACCCCGCCGACAAGCGGCACGAGCTGATCCGTGACGCGCTGCTGGCCAACGCCAACCCCACCCAGGGCTTTCAGAGCACCTATGAGAACCGCCGGGCCATCTTCGCGCTGGCGCTCTACCTGGACCGGGCCAAGCCGAACGTGCCGAACTCCACGCTGGCGCTCTCGTCCGGAAAGGCGCTCGCCGTGAACAATGAGGCGAAGACGGCGAAGACGACCGTGGCCTCGGACAAGCCGCTGGAGGCCACGGTGACCGGTGGCCCGGTGGGAGTCCGCGTCGCGTACAAGTACGTGCCCGCCACCCCGGGCGACAAGGTGACGTCGAAGCAGCAGGGCTTCCTCGTCTCCCGGAGCGCGACGCACCTGCACGCGGATGGCTCGGACCAGACGCGCTTCCAGGACAAGGCCGGTGAGACGCAGGCCCTCCAGGTGGGCGACATCCTGGAGATTCACGCTCAGCTCGTGAATGACCAGGCGCGCAACCACGTGGCCTTCGTCGTCCCCTTCGCCGCGGGCCTGGAGCCGCTCAACCCGGCGCTGGAGAACGCGGGCTCGGATGCGCAGCCCTCGCAGGCGGACTCGATCACTCCCGCGTACGTGCAGCGGCTGGACAACGAGGTCCGCTACTACTTCCTGCAGCTGCCGCAGGGGACGCACACGTTCCACTTCCGCGTGCGCGCGGCGACCGAGGGCTCGTTCGTCCACCCCGCGCCGTATGCCGAGCAGATGTACCGCCAGGAAGTGCGTGGTCGCGGCGAGGGCCTGCGCATCGTGATCCAGGGAGAGCATGAGAAGTAAGGCGACATGGACACGGCGCAGGCGGTGGGCCGCGCTCTTGGCGCTGCTGCTCGTCGCCGGGGGGCTGTACTGGCGAAGCTTGAACGACGAGCTGCGCTCGTTCGAGCCCTCCCGGCTCGTGCTGGACCGCCGGGGCCGGTACCTCGGCGAGGTGCCCGGCAGTGGGGGAGAGCTGGGCTACTGGCCCTTGCCCTACGTGATGCCCGAGCGCGTGGTGGAGGCGACGCTCGTGCTGGAGGACCAGCACTTCCACGAGCACCCGGGCGTGTACCTGCCCTCCGTGGGGCGCGCGGTCTGGCAGAACGTGACGAACGGCCGGGTGATTTCAGGCGCGTCCACCATCGCCATGCAGGTGGCACGCATGCAGGAACCCGGGGCGCGCACCCTGGGGCGCAAGGCCTCCGAGGCACTCGAGGCGCTGATGCTCATCCGCGCGCACGGGCATGAGAAGGTGCTGCGGCACTACTTCACGATCGCTCCGTACGGGAACCGGGTGCACGGCGTGGCTCGCGCCGCGCGCCTGTACTTCGACAAGCCCGTCGAGGACGTGTCCTGGGCGCAGGCGGCCTTCCTCGCCGCGCTGCCGCAGATGCCTGGCCGCATGAACCCGTACACCCCGGATGGGCTGAAGCGCGCGACCCGGCGCAGCCACCGGATCCTTCGTGCGCTCCACGCGAAGGGCGTGCTGTCCTCGGTGGAGCTGGAGCAGGCGCTCACCGCGGACCTGGGCCTGGTGCCTCGGCCGTACCGCCGCTCCGAAGCGATGCATGCCGTGCTCGAGTGGAGCGCTCAGGCCCGGCGCCGGGACAGCCCCATCTCGGTGGCCACGCTCGATCTGGACATCCAGGCCCGCGCGGCGGCGATCCTGAAGGACAACCTGGAGCGCATCGAGGACGCGGGAGCGGGGAACACGGCGGCGCTGGTGGTGGACACAGCAACCGGGGACATCCTCGCGTGGGTCGGCTCGCGGGACTTCTTCTCCGAGGAGCACCGGGGCGCGATCGACTTCGTGCGCACACGGCGCTCCCCGGGGTCGACGCTCAAGCCGTTCCTGTACGCCCTGGGCCTGGAGAAGGGAACGTTCACCGCCGCCACGGAGCTGCCCGACACGCCGATGGACGTGCGGACGGATGCCGATGGGGCGTACCTGCCGGAGAACATCAACCACACGTTCATGGGGCCCATGCTGCTGCGCGAGGCGCTGGGCAACTCACGCAATATCCCCGCGCTGCGAGTGCTCTCGGAGGTGGGAGTGGAGTCATCGCTGCGCTTCTTCGAGCGCGCGGGTGTCGAGGACATCAACTGGGCGCCGAACCAGTACGGCCTGGGGCTCGCGATCGGGAACCTGCCCGTCACGCTGGAGGAGCTCGCGAAGCTCTACGGGGCCATTGCCCGGGACGGTGAGAGCCTGCCTTTGCGGCGCTTCGCTGACGAGCCGAAGGTGGCTCCTCAACGCCTGCTCAACCGGGAGGTGGCTCAGCTCATCCGGCACATGCTCGCGGATCCGCTCGCGCGCAGGCCAATGTTCCCAGCGGGAGGGCCGCTCGACTTTCCGTATGCCGTCGCGGTGAAGACAGGCACGAGCCAGGGCTATAGGGATGCGTGGACAGTGGCGTTCAGTGACCGGCTGCTCGTCGCCGTCTGGGTGGGCAACCATGACTGGCGGCGGATGAGCGGAGTGGGCGGCTCGAACGGTCCGGCGGCCGCGGCGCACCGGATCATGGACTCGGTGATGGGGGAACACCGGCCCTGGCAGCCGATCCTCGATGCGTTCCCCCCGCCAGAGCGCTCGGTGGCAGTGGAGGTCTGTCCCCTGTCCGGAAGGCTGGCCAGCGCGGACTGTGCTCACCGCAAGAGTGAGTGGTTACTGCCGGGCAGCGCGCCCACCGAGTCCTGTCCTTTCCATACGCGGGTGAAGCTGGATCGTCGCAACGGGCTGCGCGCGGGACCAGGCTGTGCTGACTCCGACGTCGTGACTCAGGTGATGCTGGATCTGCCTGATGTCTACACACAGTGGGCCCGGGGCCAGCGCCTGGAGATCGCGCCCCGCCAGGACAGCCCGCTGTGCCCGGCGCGGGAAGAGGAGCTCGAGCCCCACGTGGCCATCCGTGAACCCCGGGGCACGGTGAAGCTGTTGTTCGATCCGGATACGCCGGCGTCCGCCTCGACGCTCCGGCTGGCGGCGGAGGTGACGCCCAGCACCGAGCCTATCGTGTGGCTGGTGAACGGCGTGCCCGTAGCCACCGTGTCGTATCCACACGAGTTCCGCTGGCCGGTGACTCCGGGCAAGCACGTCATCACCGCAGCGATGGCCCGGCGCGCTCAGGTGAGCCGGCCGTTGACCGTGTTCGTCGAGGACTGACACCGGGGAGCCTCCTGCCGGCGACAGCTGGCACGGACCTGACCTACTGTCGGACAGGTCCGAATCTACTTCTCAGAGGCGGAGTACCGAGGAGAAGGAGGAGGAGGAGCCAAACATGCAGTGGATGGGAAGACAGGGCCTAAAACGTGGAGTGATGCTGTGGGTCAGCCTGGTGCTGGCGGGGTGTAGCACCAGCCGACCGAGCGGGCCGGGAACGTACGGTCAAGCCAGGGACTCTGCGACGCAGAAGAGCCTGAGCCAGCCGGAGCTGGCGGTGCCGCAGGTGGGAGAGAAGCTTCCGGTGATTCCACCGCTGAGGACCCTGAGGCCTCCGGTGGCGGGGGCGCTGGGGGCGGCGGGCACCATAGGTGGCAGGGCGGTCATCGATGCCAGCAAGTCTCTGGACTCCGAGTTG
>DASVVJ010000925.1:0-16778 GCA_036389955.1 Myxococcaceae bacterium | reverse complement strand
TGGCCCTGCTCGCCGAGCACGTAGCGGCTGGCCACCACCTGCCGCTCTCCCTGGCGCTCCTGGTACACGAGCGGACGCAGCAGCCGCACCTCGCCCCCTTCCACCCGCAGCCGCAAGTGCCCCTCGGCGTCCGTCTCCATGTCCTGGGCGCCTTCCAGCCGCAGCACCACCGCGCTCGGATCCGCCCCCGGCGCCACCACGAAGTCGAACTCGAGCTGCCCCCCCTGGTTGCCGTAGAAGACCAGGTCCACGCCCGGGTACACCTCGGGGTAGCGCACCCGGGAGAAGCTCGGCACGTCGGAGAGCCACTGCTCGGGGTCATTGCCACGGAAGTAGCGCGTGGGGTGCTCCAGCGGCTGCTCGCCCTGGGGAATCACCCCCTCGTGCGCGCCCTCGGCACGCAGCATCAGCGCGACCGCACGTGTGGGGCTGTTGCGCCGGCCGTCCTCGCCACGCTGGGCGGGCTGGGCCAACATCAGCGCGGCGCGATCCTTGGCCAGCAGCAAGGTGTAGCCTGGGCCACGCGACACGAAGCGCGCCTCGGCATCCACCTGCCCCACGTTGGCCTCGAAGCTCATGGGCAGCTTGCCGTACTGATCCGCGATCTGCCTCTGGATCGGCGCCTGCGGCTCTTGCTCCGACTCCCGCTCCTGCTGGCACCCCAGCAGAAAGCTCACCAGGACCACGCACATCCACTGGCTCAACGTTGCTCGCATCGAGGGACTCCTGCAGTTGGCCTGCAGAAATACACCTTTACGGGCTTAAGCGGCGAAAATAGTAAAACTAGATAGGGCGGAAATTAGTCAGGCCCAGCCCCGCAGCCGCGACGGCCGCCTCGGCGGCATAGGTGACGTCCTGGAGGACCTTGCTCATGCACGCTCAACGTTCCACCTTGGGAGGCGGTGGGCTGCGTGGCAGGTGTGCCGTAACGGTCGTGCCCTTCTCCGCTGAGGAGTCGACTCCGATGGTGCCCCCATGCGCGAGGACGATCTGCTGCACGATGTAGAGCCCGAGTCCGATGCTCTTGATGTGTTTAGCGCGAGCCGCCCCGCTGCCGCGCCTCATGGGTTCGAACAGGTGCGGCAGTTCGTCGGGTGGAATCGTCGTCCCCCTGTTCTGGACCGTGAGCACCACGGAGGTGGACTCGTCGTGAACGCGCACCCGCACCGGCGCGTCTTGCTGGCCATGGACCAGGGAGTTGCTGATCAGGTTGGTCAGGAGCTGGGCGAGCCGATCCGAGTCCCACTCTCCCCGGCCGTCTCCGGCCTGCTCGAACACAATCTCTCGCTCCGGGTGCGCTGCTCGCATCTCCTCCACCACCAGGCGTGCGAGATCGTGCAGGTCCACGGGGGCGTACTGGAGGATGAATCCCCCGCCGATTCGCGCCTGGGTGAAGTCGAGCAAGCTGGCGATCAGCCGGTGGGAACGCTGAGCAGCGGAGAGAATGCGGCCGAGCGAGTTCGTATGCTGAGCGCTGAGCCCCGGGCTTCGCAGCATCAGCGTGGCAGAAAGGATGATGGCGGAAAGAGGGGACCGCAGGTCATGGCTGACAATGCCGATGAGCTGCTGCTCGAACTCCGCCCGCTTTTTCAACTCGGCATCAACGCGCTTTCGCTCGCTGATGTCCCGGGTGACTTTCACGAAGCCCCTGTGGACGCCCCCCTTGTCCGCGAGGGCGCGCAACGTCACCTCCGCGAAGAAGGCCTTGCCACCCTTGCGGACTCGGACACCCTCGCCCTGGTAGACCCCCTTCTCCTTGGCCAGTTGCATCTCCTTCTCTGGCTGTCCTGCCTGCCGGTCCTCCTGGGTGAAGAGCATGGAGAAGGGCTGGCCGATCGCCTCTTGGGCGGTGTAGCCCTTGACGCGCTCGGCACCCGCATTCCAACTGGCGATGCAGCCCTCGGGGTCGACCCGAAAGATGGCGAACTCCTTGATGTCCTCCAGATTCAGGTGGAACCGTTCGTCTAGCTCTCGCTCAGGCATGGTGCGCTCCCAAGCCCCCCTTCCGGTGAGGCTTTGTGGCCCGACAAAGGTAGTCCACGCCATGCAGGAATGGCCCAGGCTCACTGTCCAGCGTGTTCTGTCCAACAGCCTCTCCCGTGTCCAACGCGCGCTTTCTCCACGAGCCCAGCAGTCGAGCATCGGCGCGCGCTCTCCACGGGCCAGGCAGACAGCGCCACCAGGCGCGAGCCTCAAAAAAAGTCTCCCAGTGAGCAATCGAACCACTGGGCGCCAAGAACAGGTCGTCGTGCACTTTCGCGAATTACGTGCACATCGAAGTGGCTTGTTGGGCGAAGCCGGGTCACCGTTCCAGCATATGGAGACCTTCCGCCTCGTCACGATGAACATCCTGGGAATGGGCGAGCCTATCGACCGGCGCATCGAGCTCATCGGTGAGGGCCTCAGCGGGCTCTCGTTGGATGCGGTCGCGCTTCAGGAGGTATGCGAGCAGGAGGGGCGCATCCGCAACCAGGCCGCGGTGCTCGGTGAGCGCCTCGGGTTCCACCATGTGTGGGCGCACGCGAAGACGAATGGCGAGAGCTTGCACGAGGGACTCGCGGTCCTGTCCCGCCACCCGGTCCTCGAGCACCGCGTGTGGCCGCTGTCCTCGGAGGAAGGCGGGCGCATCGTCCAGGAGGTGGTGCTCGATTATCCCGCGGGCCCGCTCGGAATCTTCAACACGCACCTCGACTATCAGCCCGAGAGTATGATCCGCGAGAAGCAGGTGCTGGAGCTGACCGACATCGTCCGGCGCCAGCCTCGAGAGCTGCCCTCGCTCATCACCGGCGACTTCAACGCCACGCCCGAGCACGACGAGATCCGCTTCCTGCGTGGCCGCCACACCATTGCCGGCCGGCGCGCGTACTTCCACGACGCGTATTCCCGCGTACACCCGTTCGACGAGAGCGCGGGGGAGACGTGGGCCAAGCGCAACCCGATGACCCGCCGCTGGCGGTGGCTCGAGAGCGATCGGCGGATCGACTTCATCTTCGTCACCGCCATCGAGTCGAACGGGCGGGGCGAGGTGCGCTCGTGCCGCGTCGTGCTCGACCAGCCGGATGACGCGGGACAGTTCCCGTCGGACCACTTCGGCGTGCTCGCCGACATTCAACTCAGGCCGTCCCCCGTGGCGTAGAGGGCTCGCCCGCCCGCCTGGCTGCCTGCCCGGCGAACGGGCCAGAAGGGGTGCCGCCTCGCCCGGGAAGAGTCCTTATCTTTCCTGAGCCATGGAGGAACGGAATCCAAATCACCCCGGCGAGATGGGCACGGACGTCTCGATTGCTGAGAAGGATCGGCACGTCAGTGAGCTGCTCGCACGGAAGCAGGCAGTGCAGGTCCTCAAGGAGGGCGGTGTTCCCTTCCTCCTGGGCGGTATGTACGCCTTCGCCACGTTCACGGGCATCTACCGCGACACGAAGGACCTCGATCTCCACTTGAAGCCCAGCGACGTCGAGCGGGCCGCCGAGGTCTTCGAGGCCGCGGGCTGGCGCGCGTCGCGGCACGACGAGGACTGGATCTACAAGGCCTACCTCGGCGACTACTTCGTCGATCTGATCTTCTGCTCCGGCAACGGCATCGCCGTCATCGACGACGAGTGGTTCACCCACGCCACGGAGACGGACTTCTACGGCGAGCGCTGTCTCGTGGCGCCCGCCGAAGAGCAGATGTGGATGCGCGCCTTCGTGAACGAGCGCGAACGCTTCGACGGCGCGGACTTCAACCACCTGTTGCTTCGGACGGGGAACCAGCTCGACTGGCCGCGCCTGATGCGCCGCTTCGATCGGTACTGGGAGCTGCTGCTCGCGCACCTGATGATGTTCCGCTTCGCCTATCCCTCCGAGACGCACCTGATTCCGGACTGGGTGATGCGCGAGCTGCTCACGCGGACGACGGACGCGATGGAGCCGGGGCGCACGGTGGAGAAGGTCTGCCGCGGCACGCTCATCTCGCGTGCGATGTACACGGTCGACATCAACGAGTGGGGCTTCGCCGACGGCCGCGAGCGGGATCGCAAGCAGCGCGGCGCCAACGCGTGCTCGCCGGTCGCGACGAAACACTGACGGCGGCCTCGCTCCCCGTGGCCTCCGTCTGCCAATCGTGCCACGCTGAGGAGCGTGAACGACCGCCGCCCGACGAAATTCGCCGCCGCTGTCCTCGCTCTCTTCCTGGGGTTGCCCGCCGCCGCCGGCACCGTGAAGGGCAAAGTGCCCATCGCCAATGCGCAGGAGGCCGAGCGCACCGTCGTCTACATCGAGGAAGTGCCCGAGAGCAGCTTCCCCCCTCCTCCGGCCACCCCGGTGAAGCTGTCCCAGAAGGGCTCACGCTTCTCGCCCGCCGTGCTGCCAGTGCTCAAGGGCACCACGGTGGACCTCACCAATGACGACTTCGTCACCCACAGCGTCTTCTCCAAGTCCAAGGTGAAGACGTTCGACCTGGGGCTCTACGGCAAGGAGCAGACCAAGCTCATGAAGTTCGAGCAGGCCGGCCCGGTGGAGATCTTCTGCTCCATTCACCCGCGGATGAACGGCGTCATCCTGGTGCTCCAGAACCCGTTCTTCACCAAGCCCGCCGCCGACGGCAGCTTCACCCTGCCCCAGGTGCCCGCGGGCGAGTGGAAGCTGCGCGTCTACCGCCCGGGCCTGGTGCACGAGCCGGTGGCCGTGAAGGTGCCCGCCAAGGGCACCGTGCAGCTCAAGCCCTGAGCCTCAGAGCTTGTACTGGTTGACGATGATGCTCACCTCGCGAGAGGCCTCGGACAGCCGCGTGGCGGCCTCCTGCGTGGCGCTCAGCCGGGTGACCGTCTCCTGCGAGAGCGTGGACAGGTCCCTCAGCGCGAGGAAGAGCTGCGCGATGCCGGCGTCCTGCTGGCTCACCGTGTCGGAGATCTCCCGGACGGCCAGCCGGTTGTCGTGAACGATGGAGGCCAGCGCGTGCAGGCTCTCGCCCGTGGCGCGCACCTGCGCCAGGCCGCCCTCCACCTCGCGCGCCCCGCTCTCGGTGGTGCTCACCGTGGCGAGGATGGCGCGGCGGATGTCATTGAGGATCTCCTGCACCCGCGCCGTGGCCCCCGCGGACTGGTCCGCCAGGAAGCGGATCTCCCGCGCCACCACCGAGAAGCCCTGGCCATGCTCGCCGCTGCGCGCCGCCTCGATGGCGGCGTTGAGCGCCAGCATGTTGGACTGGTCCGCCAGGTCCTTCACCGTGTCGGTGATGCTGCCAATCTGCAGGGTGCGCTGCTGGAGCTCGTTGCTCGTACGGGCGATCTGATCCACCTGGTTGCGGATGAAGCTCAAGCCGCCCAGGCTGCCCTCCAGGGACTCCTCGCCGGCACGGCCCAGCGTGTCCGCGCGCTCGGCGTCCTTGAGTACCGCCTGGGCGCGCTGAGAGGCCAGCCGTGAGGCGCGCTGCAGCTCCTCGGCCGTCACCTGTGTCTCGTACAGGGCCGCGGCCTGGCGGGTGACGGTGCGGTTCTGCATCGCGGCCTCCTCGGAGAGCTGGCTGGCGGCGGCCTCGAGCTGCTCGGACGCGGCGCGCAGCGCCAGCAGCACTTCCCTCAGCCGCCCCATCATCTCCTCGAAGGAGTGGGCCAGCTCGCCAATCTCATCCTGTGAGCGCACGTCGAGCGAGGCATTGAAGTCCCCCTCGGCCACCACCCGCGCCGCCGCCACGGTGAGCTGCCGCAGCGGCCCGGTCACCCTCCGGGCCAGCAGGAAGGCCACGCCTCCGGCCACCAGGGCCCCGGCCACCCCCACTCCCAGCAGGGCGAACAGCGTCACCCGGAAGCGGGCGAACTCCTCATCCACGCTGTGCACCAGCACCAGCCGCAGGCCCTCGCCCACCTCCTGCTGGGCGGCGAGCACCCGCGTGCGCCGCAGTTGCAGAAAGCGCTGCGAGTTCTCCACCGTGCGCAGTGCCGCGAGCACCTCGCCGGAGTCCACCGACTGCAGGCCGCTGGCCGTCACCGTGTTGCCCAACGTGAGCAGCGGCTCGGCGCCGCTCTGCTCCCGGAGCCGGCGCAGCAGTTCGTCTCCCAGGCGGATGCCCATCGCCAGGTGCCCGACGATGCGGCCATTGGCCTCCACCGGACTGCTCAGGCACCAGTAGGGGGTGCCTTCGAGCATCATCAGTCCGGCCTGCTGGCGCTTCAGGAGCGGAGCCAGGCTGGGGGGAAGCGGCCCTACCGCGCTGCCCGCGCGCACCGTCCCTCTCGGGTCCATGAGCACGAAGAGGTCCACGCCCAGCAGCGAGCGCTGATCGGCGGCAATGCCCTCCAGCGTCTGCGTGTCCACGTCCTCACTGGCGAGCACCGCGCGCAGAATGGGCCCGTTCACCGCCCCGCGGGAGGTGGCCGCGAGCACCCGGGCCTCCTGCGCCAGCAGCCCACGCCAGGTGGCGAGATCCTGCTCCAGCCGGCCCACCAGCCCCTCCTCGAGGCTCGTCCGCAACAACATGGCGACGAGGGCCATGCTGCCGAAGGTCAGCACGACGACCACCAACAGGAAGGCGGCTGTCACCCGTGAGGCGAGGCTGAGCTTCATGTGCGGTGAGAGGAGGGCAAGGCGGGGCCTGGGTCGAAAACCAGCCTAACCTGAAATCACCGGTGGATGGACAGTGACTTGACGGTGACAAGAAGAATGAGGTTCGGTGCGTCCATGCGCCTGCCCGCTTGTTCACTGACGCTGCTGTGGATGGTGTCGTTGCCCGCGCTCGCCCAGGAAGTGGCGGGAGAAGCCCGTGCCCGGGCGGAGGAGCCCATCTCGCCGCGCCACTACGGCAACCTGCGGGTGGGCGGCTCGACGGCCAACGCGAATGGCCGGCCCGAGCTGTGCCTGGAGTTGGCGCCGCTGTCCTTCCTCTCTTTCGAGGGGTGTGGCACGGGCAGCGGCTTTCTGCACCATGACTCGGCGGCGGAGGTGGCGCACTTCCGCAGCAAGCTCCGGGTGGCCTCATTCGAGACGTCCTGGGGCAGCTTCCAGCCGCTGGTGTCCGCGGGCTTCGCGGAGCTGCAGGTGGGCGAGGACACGCCCGGCTTCGACTTCTCCGGCACGGACCGGCAGGTGGCCACCTCGGGGCCGGAGCTGGGGCTGGGGCTGCGTTACCTGAGGCCGCTCGGCTCGGGGCTCGAGCTGGTGGGAGACCTGTCGCTGAGCACCGCCTACTTCGCTCACGGGCCGGAGCTGGTGGCTCCGCAGAACACCTGGGTGCCCTCAGCGAGCCTGACCTTCGGCATCGGGTTCTGACAGGCCTCTGAGGATCAGGCCCAGCCCCACCTGAAACAGCACGCCGTGGGTGCCGCCGATGCGCGGCGAGCTGCGCTCGTACAGCTTGAAGCGCTCCGTGCCGAAGGGAACGAGCACGCTCACCTCGGGCATGACGCCCACGTTCCTCGCGATGGGAACGAGGGCCCCCAGGGAGGTGCCCACCCCGAAGAGCTTGATCGGCTCGCGGGTGCTGTTCTGCGAGGGGAAGGTGTGCAGGTACTGGGCGCGCGGGCTCAGCACAATCTGGCCCTGCTTCCCCACGCGCCAGCCCAGCAGCACCGGGAGCGTGGCGGTGAGGATGCCGCTCTCGTTCTCGTCCTCTCCCCAGACCGAGCCTCCGATTGCCGGTGCGATGGAGACCATCACTCCGTCCTGGAGCGGATCATCCAGCCGCACCTTGAGGGCGCCCTGGAGCGCCAGCATCGCGGCGCCCACGCTGAACTCCACGCCCTCGATCAGCCCGCGCCGGTAGTGCGCCGCGAAGTAGGGCCAGCTGATGCGCCTTCCGTCTCCCAGGTCCTCCCCGACCGCGCTCTGCACCGAGGTCTCGATGAGCACCTGGTACTCGCCGGGCTTCAGCGTGTCCGCGCGCTGCATCGCCCCCATGGACATGCAGCCCGGGGCGGTGAGGCAAGCCACGAAGAGGGCGAGCGCGCGAAGTGGCAAGGCGGTGTGCACGCTTCCAGCGTGACGGAGGCGCCGGTTGGCGGCAAGGGTTGACGGTGAGAAGCGCCTACCTGCGAACGGACGCACGGGGGCTGTCTGATCTACCCTGCCTGCCCGGCCCCAGGAGGGTTTCATGCAGCTTCCCACACGCGCGGCGCTTCTCGAGCAGTTGGATTCCCTCAATCACGGGGCTCGCATGGCGCACCTCTGGCGCCTGGGTGAAGCGGCGCGAGGCTCCCAGGCCCTCACGGCGCTGATGGAGGAGCTGCTCGCCGGGGACGCCTACGAAGCCGGCCTGGCCCTGCAGCTGGCACGCGCCTCGGGGGCCGAGGCTCCGCTGCTGCGCGCCCTCACCCACCCCTCGCGGATGATCCGCATGCTCGCGGCCGCGCTGGCGGGCCCCTGCATCCAGGATGACGCCGCGCTGGAGCGCGTGCTGCCGGAGCTGTCCCCCGCCGCCCGGCGGCGCGTGCTCAAGGGCGTGACGTTGGCTCGCAGGTCCGCACTGGCCGTCCGGCTCATGCCCCAGGTGCTCGCCCAACAGGGCTCGCAGGAGGCCGTGCTGCTGCTGCCCGCCCTGGACGAGGCCTCGGTGCGGCGCCTGCTGCCGGAGATCGGCCACCAGGTGCGAAGCTGGCACACGCTGGTGTGGCGCTATCCGGACACGGTGCTCCAGTACCTCCAGGCCCGCTTCGCCGCCGCGGCCGACCGTGAGCGCTCCTTCCTCTTCTTCCGCTACCACGAGCCGCTGGCCGAGCTGACGCACCTGCGCAGTGCCCAGGTGCTGGCGCTCGCGCGGGAGTTCGCCACCTTCGAAGTCATGCCCACGCCCCTGCTCTCGGCGATCCGCCGGCTCACCCGGCGCCACCCCGAGCAGATCTTCGACATCCTCATGCGGCCGTCACTCCGGGGCTGGCTGCGCAACCAGGGTCTGCCGTCCGGCCTGCTCACCGAGGTGGATGCCTTCTCGCCCGAGCAGCTGCGCGCGCTGGCCCGGGTGCTCGGAGAGATTCCCCAGCACCTGGCCGCGCTCCTCGCGGCGCTGGCGCCCTCGCGGCGTGCGGCCCTCTTCGCCCACGCATACGAGGGCATCCCCGCGCGAGAGCTGCCCGACGCGCTGCTCGCCGTCCTGCCCCACGCGCTGCGCGACACGGAGGCCGAGCGGCGGCTGTCGTTCCGCGAGGTGAAAGAGAGCCGGGACCGGCTGCTGGCCACCCACGCCCTGCGCGCCATCGAGCACGCGCGCGAGCCCCTCACCCAGGCCGCCTTCGCCGCCAAGGTCGAGGACCGCGCCCAGGCGCTCGTGTACCTGGTGCGCGCCACGGGCCTGTCGCGCCGGGGGATGACCGAGACGCTGAAGCAGCTCATGCGGCTGCGCAACGAGCAGGACCCGGTGCGCATGATGGTGCTCAACGAGCTGTCCACCGTGCCGCTATCCACCTTCACCCCCGAGCACATTCCCTCGCTCACCGAGCTGGTCGTCTGTGTCGTCGAGGCGCGGGACTCCTCACCCACCACGCGCGCGGCGCTGCAGCGGCTGGCCTTCCGGCTCATTCAGGGCCACGCCAACGAGCCCACCGGGCCGCTGTTCCAGTTCGCCATCGACACGCTCAAGCGCCTGGCGGGACAGTCCGGCAACCTCGCGCTGCCTCCGCTCGAGCGCAACCTGCCCCGCGGCGCGGAGCTGCGTATCACCGCCGCCCTGCTGCCGATGATCCGCTCCGCCGCCGAGCGAGACAGCCACTCGCTGGCCATCACCCTGGCGCAGGCGCTCGGCCGGCGGGCGTGGAAGGTGGACATGCTCCAGGCCCTGCTCGAGCCCGCCACCCAGGCCTCGCCCGACATGGTGGCCTATGCGGCCATCTCGCTGTGGCTGGCGCCGCCCGCCTCGCGGGACATGCGCGTGCGCAAGCTGCTGGACCGGGACGAGACGACGGTGACGGTGCCGGCGGTGTTCGAGCACCTGCACCAGCGCCGGCAGGAGTGGCTGGATCCGTTCCTCCAGGGCCGGAAGCTGCGCGGGCGCTTCGCCAAACCCAAGACGGGGTGGGTGCCTCCAGCCGCGAGCGGCTTCGAGCGCTGGTTGCCCCGGCAGCAGCGGCAGCTCGCGGCGCTGCTGCTGAGCATTGCCGAGGACGGGCAGCGCAGCTCCTGGGAGCGCGCGGGCGTGCTGCACACCCTGGCGCGGATTCCCACCGTCACCACGGACACGCTCGCCCCGTTCTTCTCCCAGAAGGACGTGCCCACCGCGGAGGCCGCGCTCGGCGCGCTGGCGTGGATCGACCGGCCCGAGACGGCGCTGCCCATCCTGCTGGAGAACCTCGACAGCGACCGCGCCCGCGTGGCCATGTACGCCGTGCCCCGCGTGGCAAGCCAGGTGAGTGGTGACACGCTGGCGGCCACCCTGGCCAGCCTGCTGGGGCGAGAGAAGCTCAAGGTCACGGTGCATAAAGAGGCGGTGCGGCTGCTGGGCACCTTCCGCTCGGCGCGGAGCCTGGCGTTGCTGCGCCAGCAGTGGGACCAGCCCCAGCTCCACCGGGACGTGCGCATCGCCGTGGGCCATGCGGCGCGCCGGCTGCTCGACGCGGAGGAGGCCTGGATGCTGCTCGGCGCCATGGCCCGGAGCCCGGACACGTACGTGGCCGCCAGCCTGTTGGACCAGCGCCCCACGGAGCTGCGTCCCGAGATGCGCCCGCGCTACGCGGCCCTGGTGCTGGAGGTGGCCCGCCACCCGGACCTGAACGTGCGCCGCCAGGCCTTCACCGCGCTGCCGGCCTGGTCTCCCGGCTCGGAAGACATGGTGGCCCGGGCGGCCGCCGGGCGCATTCTGGACCTCACGGGGGGCGCGGAGTGGCGCGAGGCGGCTCAGGCCCTGGTGGACACGGTGCGCGACGGCGTCGCGTTCGAGCACGTGAACTCCACGGTGGCGGCGCTCGTCACCTCCCCGGCGGCGGAGAACCAGAACGCCACGCCCGAGCGGGATCTGCCCGCCCGCCAGCGCCTGCAGACGCTGGCGCAGATGCTGCGCGGCCTGCCGCGTCCGGTGCGCCTGCGCCTGCGCGCCGGAGTGCAGGAGGTGGCCCGGCTCATCGCCACCGACGCCTCGCTCTGGCCCGAGAGCGCGGGGCTGCGGCTGGGCCTGCTCGAGTGGAAGGACGCGGGCGCGGCGGCGCCGGTCCTGCTGGGGCTCGCAAACGAAGTGCGGGAGGAGCCGCTGTTCGCCCCGAACCTGGCGAGCGCCGTGGCCACCGCGGTGGCCGACCAGAGCGCTGGAGGCGAACCGGAGCCCCTTCTGGAGATCGCGGATCGTGTCGCGGAGGCGGCTCCGCTCGTCGCGCTCACACTGGTGAGCACCGCGGGAGGGCGGCTGCACTGGCGTGAGGACGCGGCCAAGCGCCTGCGCGCGCTGCGTGAGCACCCACGTCCCGGAATCCGGGCGGCGGCCCGGGCCATTCTCACGGCCAACGAGTGAGCGGCGCACCCAGGCACTTCAAAATCACTGCTTCTGGTTAACCAGAAGTGGTGATTGCACAAAGCCCCCACATCTCAGGCACTTACGGCCCAGCCACGGTCCCACTCACGCACTGTGAGTGAAGACGCGTCTCGAAAAACGGCGTCACCGCCAGGAGTCAGGTGTGTCGCGCAGCCCACCCATGAGGTAGGGTGCGCGCGACCCTACCGGAGGTATCCCATGGCCCCTCTCCTCTTGGACCCTCGTTACCCTGAATATGGCTCGGTTGTTGGCTGCTGGCGGGTGCAGGAGCGCATCGGCAGCGGCAGCCATGGCGTGGTGTTCCGCGTCCTGCGCGCTGACAAGCACGACGGCAAGAGCTACGCCCTCAAGCTGGCCCAGCAGAAGAATGACCCGCGGATGGAGCGGGAGGTGCGGTTGCTCTCGCAGATCCGCCACCCCTCAGTGCCCCGGTTGGAAGGCAGCGGCTCGTGGACCAGCCCGCGCGGAGACACGTACCCCTACCTCGTCATGGAGTGGGTGGAGGGCACTCCCCTTTACAAATGGGCGATGGAGCAGGGGATCACCCTGCGGCAGATCATCAGACTGTTGGCGCAGGTGGCCCGGGCGCTGGAGGCCACCCACCGGTACGGCGTGCACCGGGATGTGAAGGGCGGCAACGTGTATGTGAATGAGCAGGGCCGCGCGGTGCTGCTGGACTTCGGAAGTTGTTGGTACCAGGGCGCCAGCCCACTGACGGACGGAGCCCTGCCTCCGGGCACGGAGAAGTACCGCAGCCCTCAGCTGCTGTTCTTCCGGTACGCCCTACGATGTGGCGCCGAGGGCTATTACGAGGCTCCTCCCGAGGATGATGTGTATGCGCTGGGAGTCACCGCGTACCGGCTGCTGGCGGGAGACTACCCACCGCGTCCTCCGGACTCCGAGGAGAGCAAGGAAGAGGCGGCCAAGCCCGTGCGGGTGGAGCCCCCCAAGGGATTGGCCGACAAGTGCCCGGAGCTCAGCGCGCTCATCGTGCGCATGCTCTCGGAGGACCCTCCGGCGCGGGGCAATGCCGGGCGGGTGGCCAGGGAATTGGAGAGTCTGAGCAAGGATTCGTGCTCCGGGCTGGATGAACCCTGGGTGCTGAGTCAGTTGCAGCCACCCACCGAGGACACCTGGCGTCCGCCCCCGCCACGCTCGTGCGTGCTCAGGGAGTGGTGGCCAGGCCTGGCTCCCATCGGACTCATCATCGGGCTGGTGTTGCTGACGGTGCTGGTGTGGCCCAGCTCGGGCAGGCGCAGCTGGAACTACGTGGCGGAGCCGTCGAACGGGACGCCAGGAAAAGAGAAGCCAGACGGAGGCACTGGGATGGGGGAAGAGGCGATGACCTCGGTGGAGTCGCTCGAGGGTCCACCGATCTCGGCAGGGGCCGTCTCTCGCGACGTGCCAGAACGTCCCTCTAAGGAGGTAGCCCGTCCGCCCTGCGCCCGGTTTGGCGCGGTGGAGATCAACGGGGGATGCTGGTGGCGACCCGAGGGAGCGGGCCCTCCCCCCTGCAAGTTCCCTCTCTACGAGCATGAGGGGCGTTGCTATGCCCCTGTGACCCTCCCCCAGCGGCAGCCCACCTCAGACGATCCGTAGACCCATGGCGAACGAGTGAGGGGCACCTACGCGCTGCTGCCCGAAGGTGCCCCCGCCCTCTAGCGGCACCGCGCCACGAAGCGGGACAGCTCCTCGTTGAAGCGCCGCGAGTCCTCCCAGAAGGGCGAGTGCCCCACTCCGGGATAGAGCGAGAGTTCCGCGTGGGGCACCAGCGCGGCGATGTGCTGGCTGGTGGCGGGCAGCACCACCCGGTCCTCCTGCCCGTGCGTCGCCAGCACCGGAATCGTCAGGCCGCGCAGCACCTCGGCGGTGTCCTCCACACGCTGGCTCACGCCCAGCCGCACCGGGTGCGGCACCAGTGCGTTGTAGCCCATCACCTCGGTGCGCAGCTCCGGCGGCAGCGGCTGCTGCGTCAGCAGCGTCACGAACGTCTCGAGCGTGCGCAGGCCCGTGTCCGCCTCCGGCGAGAGCAGCCCGGGCATCAGCTGCAGGAACTCCGGAGCGAAGTCCGCGTAGTACTCGGGCCGGCCCAGGCGCGTGAGCGCTCCCACGAAGTGCGCGCCCGCCACGTTCCCCTGTCCGTAGTGGCGCAGGTAATCGGTGATGACCATGCCACCGTAGGACCAGCCCACCAGCACCGGGCGCTCCAGCCGAAGCGCGGTGATGACGGCGTGCAGATCCTCCGCCCACAGGCGGCCGTCGGTGTACACGCCCTCGGGCTTGCCCGAGCCGCCGTGGCCCCGAAGGTCCAACGCCACCAGCCGCAGGTCCAACCCCAGCGCGCTGTAGAGCTGCGGCCGCCACGACAGCGCGGACTGGCAGAAGCCGTGGACCAGGAGCACCGCGGGGCCCTCGGGGTTGCCCGCCTCGGTGACGCGAAGCTCCAGTCCACCGCCTCCCTTCACCGTGTGCAGCCGCACCGGGCGCACTTCGTTGGAGGACTTGGACTGCTCGGACTGCGGGGAGCCCGGAACAGCCAGGGCGGGATTCGGCACAGCGGAAGACGGGGTCATATCGGGGGCAGAGCTCTTGCCCCCTGATATTGTCAGCCAGTGAACAAAGCAACAGCCACGCGCCGTGTGGCTACTGCGCGGTGCCCTTTGCCAGCTCGGCCATATAGGCGGCAGCCAGCTTGGTGAACTTCACCGCGTGCGTGGCCGTGCTACCCGAACGGGCAATCGTGTCGCTCGAGGTGTGGATGTACGGGTTGCTGGCGCTCAGCGTCGACTCGAACGGGATGGACGCGGCGTAGCCCAGGTTGTGCCACGCGGCATGGTCCGAGCACCCGTAGCCGCACGTGGTGTTGGTGTGGGTAATCTTCACGTACGTGTTCATCAGGTCGCGCAGGAACTGGTTCTGCGCCGCGTTCGTGTAGTCGGTCACCAGGGCCACATCCACCGTGGAGCCCTTGTAGTTGGTCATGTCCAGCTGCAGCACGCCCACCACGTTGATGCCGTTGTTCTTGTGGTACTGGGCGATCTCCTTCGAGCCGCGCAGCCCCACCTCCTCGGCGGCGTAGGCGATGAACTTCACGGTGCGCTGCGGCTGGTAGTTGCGCGCCATCGCCACGCGAATCACCTCGGTGAACGAGGCCACGCCCGAGGCGTCGTCATCCGCGCCCGGCGCGCTGCTGCCCGAGCTGTTGATCGAGTCCAGGTGCCCGCCAATCACCACCACCTCGCTGGGCAGCGTGGTGCCGCGGATGGTGAACACCACCGAGGGCTGCGCCCACGAGGCGTGCCGGAACAGCTCCACGGTGACGTCCGTGCGGGTGCCGGCATAGCCCGCCCACCGGGTGCGCAGCCAGTTGGCCGCGTCCACGCCGGTCTGCGAGGTGTAGTAGCGCGTCGCATAGCTGGACAGCGAGGTGATGGTGCTGCGGACGTTGGTCTCCAGCACGGAGCTCATCAGCGCATTCACGGTGGTGGCGTTGTTCAACGAGTAGGTGACGAGCGACTGCACCGGCTCGGCGGCCTTTTCCAGCGAGGCGAGCGCCTCGTCCTGGCTCTCGTGGGTGACGAAGCCCGCGCACCGGTGGAACTTGTCGTGCATCAGCCGCGAGAGCCGGTCCAGCTGCGACTCGCGTACCCGGAACACCGCCACCTGGTTGCGCTCGGCTTCGGCCGCCGGGTCCTGCCAGCCTTCGTTCACGAACGCGGCCCGAATGGGCTCGATGGCGTCCGAGCTGACGGTGATCCACACATCTTTGTCCTTCTCCTTGGGCTCGGCGAAGGCCTGCGGAGCGCTCAGCAACATCAGGGCAGCCAGGGCGTGCTTCTTCATACGGGTACTCCTCCGTTGGGGGGGACGGCATTTCGCGCTGCGTACGGCCCGGGCGTTCTCCTAGAAAAACAAAGAATCCGGAATTTCTTTTCTCTTCTTGTCTTCGATTCCTAAGCCGTTGGTTTTCAAATGGTTCTCGAAATCTGAGAGCCTGAAGCAACTTTGAAAAGAAAGGTCGGACAATGTGGACACCTTACGACCGGAGCCCCACATGTCCGTCTACAGCGTACGTTTCGGCGACACCCTCAGCCAGATTGCCCAGCGGATGGGCGCGTCGATGCAGCGGCTGGCGAAGGTCAACGACATCGCGAACGTCAATCAGATCGACGCGGGGCAGAAGCTGGTCATCCCCGGGCAGCGCGATGAGTTCATTCCGAGCAGCGCGGCGCCGCGGGGCCCGTCGCTGACGGGCGAGCCGCAGGGCGTGGGTGCCGCGGCCCCGGCGGGGGCGGCACAGCCGGTGGGCAGCGCCGGAAGCAGTGACAAGCTGGACCTGGCGCGCAGCCTGATTGGCCGTGCGTACGGCGATCCGGCCGGGGCCTCGGGTGAGGCAGTGGGCCCGGATTCTCCTTTCATGCACTGCGCGCAGTTCGTGAACGCGGTGTACCCGGACCTGCCGCCGCGCGCGCCGGAGCTGGCGTCCATGGCGCAGCCGGGCCTGGAGCCCAAGGCGGGTGACGTGCTTACCTCGACGCAGCCGGCGCCCTGGGGCCACGTGGGCATCATGACGGACAAGGGCACCGTCATTCACTCCATCCCCGGCCGCGGCGTGCACGAGTCCACGCTGGCCGAGTTCGAGGCTTCCTCGCCTGTTACCGGCGTCATCCCGCGCTAAACCGCGGCCACAGTACTCAACAGCCGCTCCGCCCCCTCGCGAGTCAGGGAGCGGGAAGTTCCCTCGGGCATGCGCATCGGCGCCTTGTGTTGCGCCAGCCAGGTGATGAGCCTGGCCGCCGTGCCGGTGCCATCCGTTTCGTCGAGCTGGGCCTGGAGCTGCCGCGTCTTCTGGACGAAGGAAGGCTCCTCGCGCAGCCGCGTCACGGCCTGGCGCACCTTCTCCACCGAGAGCTGCTCGGGCCGCAGGGACAGGCCCGCCCCGAGGTACTCCACCCGGCGGGAGTTGTCCTGCTGCTCGCCGCCCACGGGGATGACAAGCAGCGGCTTGCCCGCGGCGAGCGTCTCGTTGGTGGTGTTGTTGCCGCCGTGGCCGATGACGAGATCCATCCTCGGCAGCAGCTCCACCTGGGGCACCCGCGGGAAGAGCAGCACGTTGCCGGGCAGCTTCCCGGCGGAGAGTTCCGCGTAGGAGGCGCCCGCGCTCACCACCGTCTGTACTCCGGGGAGATCCAGCGCCTCGATCAGGGTGCGGAACACCTGGGGCCGGTTGTTGAAGACGGTGCCCAGCGAGACGTAGACCTTGAAGGCCTCCGGCTGCAGGCGCTCGAAGGGGAAAGCCTCCGGGGCCGTGCCTCGACGCGTGGCGAAGCAGGGACCCACGAAGAAGCAGCTCGGCC
>DASVVJ010000924.1:0-14724 GCA_036389955.1 Myxococcaceae bacterium | reverse complement strand
GGTGCTGGCCCACGGTGGAGGTGAGCAGATCCGCCGGCTTGTGGAAGGCCAGCACGCGCGTCTCCACCTCGCGCCGGACCTCGGCGCCGTCCACGCGCAGCACGGCCCCCTCGGGCACCGGCGCCAGGGGCTGGCGCACCGCGCGTCCGTTGACGGTGACACGGCCGGCACGGATGGCCTCCTCGGCCTCGGCGAGCGGGAAGACACCGGCCCGGGCGAGCGCGCGCGACAGCCAGTCAGGCTTCGCCTTGCCCTCCCAGCGGCTGCGGCTCGGGGGCTTGTCTTGGGATGCCGGAGACCGGCGCGGAGGTGGCTTGCGGGGCATGGGCTCAGGAGTCCTGGGTACGGGCCATGATTGCTCGCCTGTGCAACTCCTTGAGCTTCTCATTGCGGTCTCGTGCTTCAACCCACTCGCTCATCTGCGACGCTTCAAGCGTCACGATGAGCACATCGTCTTCCCGGGCTGCTTCCAGGCGGGAATGGAACCCCTGGGTGAAACCTCCCAGGGCAATGAAGAAGCCCAGGCGGCAGCGGCCAAATCGGCGCTTGATGTCGAGTCTGAAGGAGTCCAGCTCTTTTGGGTCCACGGGCTTCGACCAGTGCTTACACTCGCCCAGGAAGTACTGCGACTGGGCCTGCTGCCAGAAGGGGTCCGTGGATTCATTGGGCACAAGGATGTCGATTTGCTCGTCCAGGCTCTTGAGGTCCGTTTGAGTCTGCTCGAAGCCGGCGATGGACTTGAACAGCAACGCCACGAGGTCCTCGAGGAACTTTCCCTTGCGATGGGGATCCCGCTCGGTGCGCACGCTGTTCCACAGCGCGCGGATGGTCTCCTCGCGCTTGCCGTTGGCCAAGGCGGCCATGCGCCGCTCCCGCGCGGCTTCCATGGCGTTGCGCACCTTGGTCTTGAGTAGCGGCTCCAGGTAGGCATTCTTCTCGAGGTAGTCATCCGCGCCCGCCTTGAAGGCCCGTGCTGCGGACTCCGAGTCGGCATAGCCTGTGACCAGGAAGAGCCGGATTCCGGGGGCGCGCGTGCGGATGTCCTGGATCAGATCCAGGCCCGTGTCGGGCCCGAACTGTCCCTGGAGCTTGCGATCCAGGAGCACCAGATCCCAACCGGGCTGATCGAGCTTGGCGAGCGCCGAGGGGACATCGGACGCTGCCTCCAGGACATAGCCTTCAGGACCGAGGATGGTCCGATAGGTCTCGATGAAATCGGGGGAGTCATCGACCAGCAGGATCTTTCCGGACAGGTTCATGGGCGCTCCATGCCAGTGGCGGGCATACGTAGCACGAAGCGTGCACCGCCGAGCGGAGAGGCGTCACACGCCACCAGACCCCGCAGCTCGTTCTCGATGACTTCCCGGACCAGGGCCAGCCCCAGTCCGGCGCCTCCGGGGCGCAGGGAGACACCCTCGGTGAAGATGGCTCGGCGCATGTTCTCGGGGACACCCGGGCCGTTGTCCTCAATGGTGAGGAGCACGGCTCTGGCACTTTCGATGGACTCGGCCTGAAGGTGGATGACGGCGTCCTGGGCGTTCACGGCCTGAGCCGCGTTGCGCAGCACATTGGCGATGGCGAGGACGACGCGGGCCCGGTGCCCGGTGACGGGAGGAAGGCTCGTGGGCAGCTGCTGCTGGATGCGCCGGCCGGTCTCGCTCTCAACAGCGGAGACGGCCTCGCGGATGGCCGGGAGCGGATCAAATGGCTCGGGAGGCGTCGCGGCCAGGGTGGAGAGACTGACGAGCTGATCAACGAAGCGGAAGGTCGCGTCGATGCCCCGGTCGATGCTCTCTCTCCGCCGGTGGAGAACCTCGCTGGGAGCCTCGAGGAGGACTTCCCGATAGAGCGCGCTCAAAGCGGTCTTGGCCGGTACAAGCACGTTGCGGATCTCGTGCGCGACGAGACGCGCCTGACGCGCGGTGGCCTCTGCGGCGGTGCTGGCATGAGGGTCCGCCGCCCGCTTGTCGGGCTTGGTGACGCTGTTGGCTGCGGAGAGAGTGAGGTCGGCGAGAAGAGAGTTCGCCAGGACCGACATGGGCGACTCGGTCTCCTGCTCTATCTCGGCAAGGAGGGTGCGGCCCATGGGCGAGGCTTCGATGTAGGACTGGCGTGCTCTTTCGTCTTCCTCGATCGATACGAGTCCAAGCTCTTCGAGCCGCCGGAGCGTGGCCCATGAATCGGGGAAATCGGGTGAGTTGTCGAGCCAGGAGCTAACCAACCGCTGCGTCTTCAACGTGCGTGCTGTCTCGCGGCTGACGCGCCAGGGGTCCGCGGGCCCTGTGGACTGAGCCGCCTCGATCTGGAGGAGCCAGCGGATGGCATCCCTGCCTGTCAGTTCCAGAAAGACACGGCCGATGGGGGTAATCGAGACATGAGGCGGTACTCCACGCGTCGCTCTGATCGCTGTGGAGTAGGCTTCTATGTCTGGCGCATAGGAGAAGGTAGAGGAAGCGAGCAGATCCATGCGCACGATTCCTGCCAGACGATCAATCTCCAGCGTGCGTATCCGACTGGTCAACTCGTCAGGCAGACCGAACTGCCGAGCAAGAGCGATAGCGATCCAGTCTTCTCTCTCCTTGGGGGAAGCATCCTTGCCGATGCTTTGGCGCAGGAGTTGATCTAACCGCCTTGCGAATCGGACGACGTAATCATTCTGCTGCCACTCACGAAGCAGGTCCGCAGCACGTAGTACGGGGAATGCAGAATCAGCACGGGGGATCTGCTGTTCCCGCTGCTCGACTCGCTCAAGTACCTGGATCAGCTGGGTGCGTGCGGTGCTCGCATCGATGGGAGGCGTAGGCACGGCTTCAGGATGACCCGAGCCCTGGCTTAGCCCTTGGAGGTACTCACGCAAGTTGTCGAGGAACGACATCGCCCACCTTCTCGCGGAAACGGATGCGAGCATACGGAGCGAAGCAGAGGGGGCCAATCGTTAATGGCCCCCTCTCTTTCTCAGTGCCGCGGGGGCTCGGAAATGTCGTAGTCCTCGCCTTCGGCCGAGCCAGGAGTCTTTCCGGGCTCACCCTCGGGCATCTTGCGCTCGTGCTCGGGGCCTTCGGCGGAGTGCGGCGTGCGGCCTGGCATCTCGCGCGTGGGGGCCTCCCGCTTCTCCTGCTGCTCCTCTTGGGAAGCGGTCAGGCGGGTGTCTTCATAGGGCATGTGGTTCATGCGTCGTTCCTCGTGGAAGGGCACTTTCCTCAAGGTAGGTCCCCCCGGAGCCACGGACGCCCCCCGCGGCCTGCCCGCCTGCTGAGGAGCCGCCCATGAAATGAGCTTGCGGCGGAGAGCCTGCTCGCTCAGCCTCCGGGCCCTTGCCTCTCTGGAAGGTTTCCATGCCACGCCTTGCCCTCGTTCTCGCCCTGATGGCCACCCCCGTCCTCGCCTCCGAGCCTCCCATGCCCCGGCGCCCCGTGAGCACCTACTCCATCGTCGCCAGGGATCCCGCGACAGGGGAGCTGGGCGTGGCGGTGCAGTCGCACTGGTTTTCGGTAGGCCCCGTGGTCGCCTGGGCCGAGGCGGGCGTGGGTGCCGTGGCCACCCAGTCCTTCGTGGATCCGTCCTACGGCAAGCTCGGGCTGGACCTGATGCGCGCGGGGCGCAGTGCGCCCGATACGCTCAAGGGGCTACTCGCGGCGGACAGCGGCAGCGCCGTGAGACAGGTGGGGATGATCGACGCGCAGGGCCGGGTGGCGGCGCACACGGGCGAGCGGTGCGTCGTCGCCGCGGGCCACATCGTCGGCGAGAACTTCTCGGTGCACGCCAACATGATGGAGAAGGACACCGTGTGGCCCGCGATGGCCAAAGCGTACCGGGAGACGAAGGGAGACCTCGCGGCACGGATGATGGCCGCGCTCGAGGCGGCCGAGGCGGCGGGCGGAGACATCCGCGGCAAGCAGTCCGCGGCTCTGGTCGTGGTCTCGGGCAAGCCCACGGGGAAGCCCTGGCTGGACCGCAAGTTCGACCTGCGCGTGGATGACCACCCGCGCCCGCTGGAGGAGCTGAAGCGGCTGCTCACGCTGCAGCGCGCCTACAACCTGATGAACGAGGGAGACCTGGCCCTCGAGCGCAACGACACCAAGGCAGCGCTGGAGGCCTACTCCGGCGCCGAGGCGCTGGCTCCCGGCAACGCGGAGATGGTGTTCTGGCACGCGGTGTCGCTGGTGAACGTGGGCAAGGTGGATGAGTCGCTGCCGCTGTTCCAGAAGACGTTCAAGATGGACGCGCGCTGGCGCGAGCTGCTGCGGCGGCTGCCCAAGGCGGGGCTCTTGCCGGACGATCCGAAGCTGATGGGGAAGCTGGCGGGCGCGGAGTCCCCGGGCAAGAAGTAGGGAACCCGAGGTCAGCCGGAAGTCAGCCGCTTGCGCAGGGTATGGAGCGCGGCCAGCCACAGCCGCGCCTCATTGCGAGTTAACCGCGAGCGGCGCAGCGGGGCGAACAGATCCCTCAAGCCTGTTCGCCCCGGGTGCTCATCCACCAGGAAACCACCGGCCTGGAGCGTGGCCCCCATCGTCTCCTCGACGCGTGAGAGTTCCGTGTCCGAGGCCGCCACCGGCAGCGGAGCGGGCGGAGGAGGCGCCGCCGCGAGCGAGGCCATCCGCACTTCATAGGCGTACAGCAGCACGGCCTGGGCCAGGTTGATGGACGGCTGGGACGGATCCGTAGGCACCGCGGATAGATCGTGGCACCGCTCCACCTCCGCGTTCGTCAGCCCGCTGCGCTCATCGCCAAAGACCACCGCCACGGGCCCCTGGGCCGCCCGCGCCACCAGCTCCTCTCCCACGGCGCGGGGAGACAGCCGCCGCTTGCCCTCCACCTTGCGCGAGCTTGTCCCCACCACCCACACACAGTCGGCCACTGCCGCGTCCAACGTGTCGGCCCGCTGGGCTCCGTCCAGTACGTCCTCCGCGTGGACGGCCAGGCGCCGTGCGGGCCCCAGATCCTCGGCCTCGGGCCGCACCCAGGTCCACTCGGACAGGCCACAGTTCTTCATCGCCCGCGCGGCGGCACCCAGGTTCTCCGCGTTGCGCGGACGCATGAGGACGAAGCGAATGGGCAGCACCATGGAGCCTCCACCTTAGCTGACCCCACCGGGCCTCAGTGCACGGGGAACCCGAGCAGCTTGCGGCCCGCCGCCACGGACAACTCAGAGGGCGCTCGCGGGTCGCCCTGCTGCTGCAACTCCCAGCAACAGTGCAGGGCATATATGTCCTCGGGCGGCATGTCCGCTGACGTCGTGTTGAACAGGACGAACGTCTCCGAGCCCACCATGCCCACGCCCTCGGGCGGGTCATCGTCCTCGCAGCGGTAGCGCACCAGCCACACGTCCCGCTCATCTCCGGTCGGTGGCCAGAACAGCCGGCGGTGGTCATACAGCTCGACGGAATCCGGCAGCCGGCCCAGCTCGGAGGGGTGCTCCAGCCAGTGGCACAGGTCCGCCATGGCGTCGAGCTCCGGAGGCTCCGAGGGAGGCGGCTTGGCACCCAGCTCCTTGAGGTAGACGACGGCGTTGTAGCGCGTCATCGGGCTCTGGGCCCACTCCACCAGCCGCTCCAGCCCCGCGCGCTCTCCCATGCGAGCACGGGCCCACGCCGCCTCCATGCGCACTGGCAGGTCCGGGTGTTCCTCCGCCAGGGCGAACAGCGGCCGCGGGTTCGTCAGAAACGGCAGGCTCGCGGCGGCGCTGTGCGCGCGGAAGAAGAAGTTCTCGTTCGTGTCCGTGAGCAGGGCCCGCAGCCGCTCATGGCCCTTGGGAGTGTCGAACAGGTGCGGCAGGCCGTGCTCGCGCGAGAGCGTGTTGGCCATGTCCAGCAGCGCCACGCCCAGGTCGTCGGGGGGAAGTGGCTCGCGCAGCGCGGTGCCCAGGCGCAGCGCCTCCTGGGGATCGCAGGCGGCCAGGGCGCCGAACACCACCGGCCACATGCCCTCCTCGGGGCCCACGGGCAGGCGCGCGGCCTCCAGGATGCGCTGGAGCCCCTCGGGACCCCCGTAGAGGGCGAAGATCTTCAGCGCGAACAGCAGCTCATGGGCCTGCGAGTCATACCCCCCTCGTCCGTGCGTCTGGCGCCATACGGCCAGGCGCCCGTCATACAGGCGCAGCAGCACGGGCAGCGCCTCGGCGCGGAGCACCGCCTGCGCCTCGGGAACACGGGCCTGCTGGAAGATGGTCACCAGGGAAGAGAAGTTGGAGCGGGAAGGACCCGGCGAGGGGAACTTCTCGGGGTGCGCCTCATAGTCGCGGATGATGTCGCACGCCTGCCGCGCCAGCTCGGCCGAGTCAAGCTCGGTATAGGCCCAGCGCTCCAGCGGCCCCAGGTCCGAGGACCGCAACTTCTCGAAGAACTGCTTGATGTCCATGGGCCGGCTGCATAGCGCACCTTCCACGAGCGGCGGCGAGGATTCCCATGACAACCCCCGGGCGCGGTTGACCACCGCTAGCGGGGGCGCCTAGCGTCCCGCTGCAAGTCATCGCCCGAGCGGTCGCGGGGAGCCCATGCGGCTCCCTGGCCACCGTGTGTGGGCTTCGGGACGCGCGGGGGCGCTCCCGGGCCGTGGGCCAACGACCACATCTCTCCCTCGCTCGCCGCGCCGGGTCTCCGGCACGCGATGTGAAAAGTCGATGCCGTCCTTCGGAGGAACCATGGGTCCGCAGTCTGTCGAGACGCCGAGTCCGCTTCGCTCCGCCCGCGTGCGGTGGCTGGTGGCCGCGCTGCTGGTGGGTACCGCGCTGGCCGGTTGTAAGGAAGAGCCCAAAGGCCCGCCGCCGCCTCAGCCCGTCCCGGGCACTTCCACCCCCGGCGCCTCCAGGCCCGAGCCCAATCAGTCGGGCGAGACTACGGCCTCGGCCGCCTCGTTCAAGCCCGTCATCAAGGAGCTGGGCCCCGAGGGCGCGGCACCGGACCGCGTGGTGATCGAGTTCAACCGCACCATCTCCTACTCGGATCCCGAGGGGAAGCGGGGCACTGTCCTCACCTTCTCGCCCGAAGTGCGCGGCAGCCTGGAGTTCAACGAGGAGAGCTCCACCGTCACCTTCAAGCCGATCGACAGCTTCGAGCTGGGCAAGACGTACACCGTCACCCTCGAGTCCGTCGAGACGCCCTCCGGCACCGTGAAGGCGCCCACCCCGGACGCGTGGCGCCACACCTTCACCACCCCCACGTTCGCCTTCCTCAAGCTGGCGCCGCAGCAGGTGGACCTCACCAAGAACCAGCTCACCGTGGAGCTCGTCTTCTCGGGTCCGGTGGACGCGAACGCCGCGCGCCGCTACGGCTCGTTCCAGGTGGAGGGCAAGCCCATCTCCGACGTGAAGTTCAGCACCAACGCCACCCAGCGCAACGTGGTGATCGCCCAGCTCGGCCACCCGCAGCTGGGGCCCGGGGCCACCGTGCGCTTCAACCTCAAGCCGGGGCTCACCTCACCCAAGGGCGGCGGTGCGGCGCCCGCGGCCGAGGGCTCCTTCGAGCTGAGCGGCGGCAAGCGCATGGACATCACCTACGTCTCCGTGAAGGAGGGCAACACCGGCTTCTACCTGGAGGTGAGCTGCCGCGACGTGGAGATGAAGGCGCCGCCCACCGCCAGCGAGGGTGAGTACGACGACTACTATTACGACAGCAGCAACCAGGGCTGCGTGCTCGACGACGCGGTGGCCGCGGAGGCCATCCGCTTCACCCCGGCGGTGAAGTTCTCCGTGTCGCCGTCGCGGCGCGGCTTCCGCGTCTTCGGTGACTTCAAGCGCGGCACCTACACGATGAAGATCAAGTCCGGCACGCTCTCCGAGGGCGGCGGGCGGCTGCTGTCCAACTTCGAGAACCGCTATTCGATCAGCGCGCGCAAGCCGCAGCTGGGCTTCACCTCTGCGGGCCGCTACCTGCCGCGCAAGGCGTGGAATAACCTGCCCCTGACGCACCTCAACGTGGACTCGGCCGAGCTGGAGATCAGCCACGTGCCGCCCGAGAACCTCGTCTTCTGGATGAGCAACGAGAACCAGGAGACCACCGACACGCGCACCGCCAACGTCCTCGCCAAGAAGGCGCTGGCGCTCAAGGGTGCCGATGACACCCTCACCACCACCTACGTGGACGTGGCCAGCATGGTGCCGGCCAGCACCAAGGGCCTGGTGGAGCTGGCCGTCTCTCAGGACCGGACGAGGGCCTCCGCGCGCATCCTGCTCACCAACCTGAGCCTGGTGGCCAAGCGCGGCAACATCGTCACCGCGCCCAACCCCTCGGAGGAGGTGCGCGTGTGGGCGCTGGACATGGACACCAACGCCTCGCTGTCGGGCGTGGAGGTGACAGCGGTGAAGCGCAGCGGCCTGGTGGTGGCCCGCTGCACCACCAGCGGGGACGACGGGTGCACGCTCACCGTGCCCGCGCAGACGGTGGACACACAGGCCCCGTTTGCCCTCATCGCCCGCAAGGACGACGAGCTGACGTACCTCAAGTACACCGACCTGAAGACGGAGATCGCCAACTCGGACGTGCAGGGCGAGCCGTACCGCGCCCAGGCGGCCTACCGCGCCTCGCTGTACGCGGACCGCGGGGTGTACCGCCCGGGTGACACCGCGCACGTGGTGGCGGTGCTGCGCGACCAGGAGAACAAGGCGCCGCCGGCGGGCATGCCGGTGGAGCTGCGCGTCATCGATCCGCGCGAGCGTGAGTTCAAGAAGGTGACGGTGAAGACGAACGAGGCGGGCCTGGTGCCGCTGGACGTGGCCTTCGAGGCCTTCCAGGACACGGGCAGCTACCTGGTGAAGCTCAAGGTGGCGGACCGCGAGGTGGCGCAGCACGGCCTGCTGGTGGAGGAGTTCGTCCCCGAGCGCATGAAGGTGACGGCGAGCACGGACAAGCCGGGCTACGCGCAGGGCGCGGTGGTGCCGGTGAAGGTGGAGGCCGCCTACCTCTTCGGCGGCTCGGCGGAGGGCAGCCCGGTGGAGCTGACGTGCCGGGTGCAGCCCTCGGACTTCAAGCCGAAGGAGAACGCGAACTTCACCTACGGGGTGTGGAGGCAGAGCGCCACCGAGGCCAAGGCGGTGACGCTGGGCCAGGTGAAGGCGGACCTGAACGAGAAGGGCCAGTCGCTGGTGGAGTGCCCGGCGCAGGAGCTCACGGGTGGCTTCAAGGGCCCGGCGGAGCTGGTGGCGCAGGTGAGCGTGTTCGAGGCGGGCAGCGGCCGCTCCACGCTGGGCGAGGCGCGCGTGCCCATGCACCCGGAGGCCTACTACGTGGGGCTTCAGTCCGGTGTGCAGAAGGTGTCCGCGGGCAAGCCCTTCACGGTGACCGGCGTGGTGGTGGACTGGGAGGGTAAGCTGGTGGCGGATGCCAAGGGCATCAAGCCGCTGCAGGTGGACTACCTGCGCCTGGAGGAGGAGTACGGCTACTACTATGACGAGGGCGAGGGCTACGAGCGCTACCAGCGCTACCTGCGCCCGGTGCGCGAGGGCAGCGCCACGGCCCAGGTGCAGGGCGGCAAGTTCCAGCTCGAGGTGACGCCCACGCAGAACGCCGCGGGCTTCGTCGTCCGGGTGCGCTCGGGCCGGGCGCAGACGGATCTGCAGCTCGAGGGCAATGGCCGCTACTACTGGTACGGCGAGGGCCAGGCGCGGGTGGACCAGACGCCGCGCCCGCTCAAGCCGACCTCCATCGCGCTGGAGCTGCCGAAGCTGGGCAAGGTGGGCGAGGCCATCAGCGTGAAGTTCAAGGCGCCGCACCGGGGCCGCGTGCTGCTCACGGCGGAGACGGACCAGGTGATCGCCTCCGAGTGGAAGAACGTGGAGCCGGGCGAGGTGGCATGGACCTTCACGCCGAAGACGTTCGCGCCCAACGTGTACGTGAGCGCCTTCCTGGTGAAGGACCCGCACCTGGAGTCGGCCGAGGCCTTCATGCCGGACCGGGCGTTCGGGGTGGGCAGCGTGACGATCGAGCCCACGGAATTCACCCAGACGGTGAAGATGGACGTGCCCCAGGAGGTGCGCTCCAACAGCAACCTCACGGTGAACCTGGAGCTGGGCACACAGGAAGGGCCCACCTTCGCCACGGTGGCGGTGGTGGACGAGGGCATCCTCTCGCTCACGCGCTTCCAGAGCCCGGATCCGCTCAAGGAGCTGTTCTCCAAGCGCGCGCTGGGGGTGGAGACGTACGAGACGATCGGCTGGACGCTGCTGGTGCCGCCGGGAGGCAACTCGCGCTCCACGGGTGGTGACGAGGCAGGGGCGGCGGGCCGGGTGCAGCCGGTGAAGCCGGTGGCGCTGTGGAGCGGCGTGGTGCCGGTGCCGGCCAGCGGCAAGGTGAGCATTCCCTTCAAGCTGCCGCTGTACCGGGGCGCGGTGCGGGTGATGGCCGTCACCACCAGCCCGAAGCGGGTGGGCAAGGCCAGCGCCACGGTGGTGGTGAAGGACCCGCTGGTGCTGCAGGCCACGTTGCCGCGCTTCCTGACGCAGAACGACGAGATTCAGATTCCGGTGTTCCTCACCAACCTCTCGGGCAGCGCGCAGGAGGTGAAGGTGACGTTGACGGCGGAGAACCTGCCGGTGCCGGGCCTGGAGATGCCGGCGGCGTCGATGAGCTCGCCGCTGCAGATGCTGGGCAAGAGCGAGGGGAGGGTGAAGCTGGAGAACGGCAAGGCCACCACGCTGGTGTTCCAGGCGCGGGCGGCCACGGCGGTGGGCGCGGCGCGGCTGAAGGTGACGGCCGAGGGCGGCGGACACACGGCCTTCGAGCAGCTGGACGTGCCGCTGCTGCCGGCGGGGGCGCGGGAGCGCCAGGTGCAGCGCATCGAGCTGGCGCAGGGCAAGACGGACCTGTCCCAGTACCTCAAGGGCTGGGTGCCGACCACCGAGCGCACCACGTTCTGGGTGACGACGAACCCGTATGCCGAGTCCATGCAGCACCTGAGCTACCTGGTGCGCTACCCGTACGGCTGCATCGAGCAGACGACCTCGTCCACGCGCCCGCTGCTGTTCGTCTCGCAGTTGATGGACAACGTGGATCCGACGGTGACGGGGAACAAGAAGGTGGAGGACATGGTGATGGCGGGCCTCAACCGGATTCTGTCCATGCAGACGCCCTCGGGCGGCTTCGCCTACTGGCCGGGAGACACCGAGCCGGTGGCCTGGGGCACGGCGTACGCCACGCACATGCTGCTGGATGCGCAGAAGCTGAAGTACCCGGTGCCGCAGGACCGGCTGGACGACGCGCTGTCGTGGCTGGGCCAGGAGCTCAACCGCGGCGAAGGCGGCATCCGGGGTGATGGCTACAGCGAGAACGCCGAGCCCTACATGCAGTACGTGCTGGCGATGTCGGGCAAGGGCCGCAAGGCGCGGGTGCAGAAGCTGATTGAAGAGATGGCGGCGAAGAAGACGCTCAATGGCGAGCAGCGCGAGCAGGAGTACATGCTCAAGGCGGCGCTCTACCTGGCGGGGGATCGGCGCTACGAGAAGGAGCTGCGCACGCCGGACCTCTCACCTGTCACGGACGAGCGGCGCAACAACTGGTCGTTCTATTCGGACCGGCGGCGGCGCGGGTTCATGCTGAGCACCTACCAGGACTTGTTCGGCACGGACGCGGCGGGCGAGACGCTGGCGAACCAGGTGGCGCAGGCGCTCCAGGGTCACTCCAGCTACTGGTACACGACGCAGGAACTGGTGTGGGGCATCACCGGCCTGGGCAAGCGGGTGTCCGGCGCGGCTACCAACTTCACGCCGCCCACGCTGATGGCGGACGGCAAGGAGGTGGCGGCGCAGGTGAAGGCGGATCCGAAGACGGCGCGAGCCTCGGATCGCACCTGGGCGCTGGCGCGGGCCAGCGAGCGCCAGGGGCTGACGCTGGACCTGAAGGAGAAGGCCGAGGGCAAGCTCTACCTCATCGTGAACAGCGACGGCGTGCGCGCCGGAGGCCAGCCGCAGGTGGGCGGGCAGGGGCTGGCGCTCAGCCGCACCTACCGCAAGCTGGACGGCACGCCGGTCAACGCGGGGGAGTCGGTGAACCTGGCGGACATGGTCTACGTGGAGGTGGAGATCCGCAACAACTCGGGCGAGCGCGTGCAAAACATCGCGCTGGTGGACCGGCTGCCGGCGGGCTGGGAGATCGAGAACGCGCGGTTGGGGCGCGGGGGCAGCGTGGAGTGGGTGAACACCGACGACCTGTGGACAGCGGACTACGTGAACATCCGGGATGACCGGATGGAGGTGTTCGGCAGCCTGGAGAAGGGTGAGTCGAAGAAGGTGGTCTACGCGGTGCGCGCGGTGACGGCGGGCAAGTTCACGCTGCCGCCGGTGGAGGCGGAGGCGATGTACGACCCCCGCATCTGGGCGCGCGAGGCGGGCCGCGAGGTGGAAGTGGCCGGCCCGTGGAAGGACTACCTGCTGTAAGCAGAGCGAGCAGTCACAAGGGCGCCCCACGGCCTCGTGGGGCGCCCTTCACCACGCATGAGGTTGTTGGGGGATCGTGCTCAAGGTGAGAATTGAACCATGCAGATCCAACTCTTGCAGCTCGCGATGTTGGCGACGAAGCTCATCGAGAGCTACAGGGAACGTGGCTATGAATCCGTGTCCATTGACGACATGGACATGTACTGGATTGTTCAATCACCTGAGTGGTCGGACCTCCAGCACGAGCCCCAACTTTCTGTAGGCTCATTGAAGGATGATTGGGAGTCTCTCCAGCGGGTGTTGGAAGGTCAGATGCCAACCGCTGTTGACTTCGACCGGCTTGCGGCAATGCTCCGCGCGGTCTCCGAACGATTGGCCCGCTGAGCGTCCTTTCGCAAGAAAAGGACCAAATCCTGGACGCCGCCACCGGCTCCCGCGCGCTGGTGAAGGCGATCGCGCGCGAGCGTCTGAGCTCCTGGCGGAATCGCGTCAGGCGCTCACGCCCTCAGCCAGGGCAGCACCTCTCCCGCTACGGACCAGATGATCTCCGGGTAGGCCTCGGCGGTGGTGATCTGCACCCAGTTCACGTTGGCGTACTTCACCCCGTAGCCGGCGATGCCGTCGGTCTCGTATTCCTGACGCTGCAGGCCCATGGCCTGCAGCACCGTGCCCAGCCACTGGTTGTACGTCAGCCCGGGCCAGCGCCGCTCCACCTCGTCGGTGCTGAAGACGCGGGTGAGGTTGCGGTAGTCCACGTACTGGCCGGTGGCCAGGAAGCCGCCCGCGCTGCCGAAGGTGATGATGGGGATGCTCTGCGAGTCATGCGTGCGGTTGCCCGACTCCTGCGTCCACACCAGCAGCGAGTTGTCCAGCAGCGTGCGCCCGGTGCCATCGGCCACGTCCAGCTTGCGCGCCAGGTCCACCATCACCGTCTCGAAGAAGCGCTGGTGCGCCGCGGTGAGCGTGGCCTGGGCCGGGCCCTGCGTGTCCGTGGCCCTGTGCGCCACGTCCTGGTGCCAGTCACCCGTGAAGGTAGAGAACGTCGGGTCCACCTTCACCACCGCGATGCGGGATACCCCGCACAGCAGCGCCATGACGAGCACGTCGTTGTAGAGCTGGAAGTAGCGCCCGTGGTTGTCCGGCTGGAAGGGGTAGGCCGGATCCCACGTGATGGCCTCGTTGTCCTGCGTGGGCCGGGTAATGTCGGAGCAGCTCGTCACCGTGTTGAGCCGGCGCTGCAGCTCGGACACCCGCTGCATGTGCTCGTCCAGCCGGCGCCGGTCCTCGGTGGACAGCCGCCGGTTGCCCTGCCGCAGCCGCTGGTAGCTCTCGAACACCCGATCCACGATGGGCATCCGCCCCCCGGCGCCCGGGGGCTCGGGGAAGAGCTTGTCGAATAGCTGCCGCGAGCTGTTGGCGCTGGCGGCCAGCGCTTGAATGTCGCTGCCGTTCTGCGGGGACTCGGGGTTGGAGTAGCCGTAGGAGATGCGCTGGCCCAGCACCAGCGAGCGCTCCCGCACCCCGCTGAGGCTGGGGTAGAAGGAGGGGCTCCAGGCCATCACCTGATCGATGGTGCGGCGGGGGAACTGGGCCACGTGCGCCCCGTCCCCGCCGTTGGCGTCATTGCGCGCGTAGTTACCCAGGTGCCCGCCGGTGTGGTGGGCGATGTAGAAGGGGATGTCCACCCCGCGCAGCACGTTCATCTTCGCCGCCAGGCCGCTGGTGAACACCGTGGAGTCCGCGGAGAGCACCGGCGAGAGCCGCGCCCGCCCCGCGCTCACCTCGAGGCTCAGCGGCCCGCGGCGGATGGTGCGCCCGGCGTACTGCTGCGTCTGCGCCGAGGGATCCGCGGGGAACATGTTCGCTCCCCACACTCCGCCATGGTCGGTGCAGAACTGGATGAAGCGCTTGGGAGGCGCGGCGGCCTGGGCGCGGGCCTCGCTGGGGGTGAGCAGGGAAGGCAGCAGCGGCAGGGCGAGCGTGAAGCCACCGAGTCCTCGCAGCACCTGGCGCCGATTGAGCGTGGGCGTCTTCATGGGGTTGTCTCCAGTTCAGCGGAAGGTGCGGCGGCGGAACTCGGGGCGAAGGGCGGACAGGCGCAGCACGTCCGCCAGCGAGGCGCCGGACTGCGCGGCGGATTCCAGGGCGGCCAGGGCACAGCCATCGGTGACGGAGTCCTCCATCCGGCCGAAGCTGAAGCGGAAGTACTGCCGGGCCAGGCAGCTCTCGAAGCGCCCGCTCTCCACCATGAGGCGCGTGACGTCCTCGGCGCTCTGGGACTCGCGCGTGTCCCCCGGCAGCACCTGAGGCACGCTGTAGGTGTTCACGGCGCGCTCCCCCAGCCGCTCGCCCTGCGCGCT
>DASVVJ010000923.1:0-7160 GCA_036389955.1 Myxococcaceae bacterium | reverse complement strand
CGAACACGAAGGTGCTCTCGAACGAGCTGGCCATGCTCTCCTTCCAGGGCGACGGCAACTTGGTGCTCTACAAGACCGACGGGGTGAAGCCGGAGCCGGTGTGGGCCTCCAACACCGTGGGCCGCGGCGGCAACAAGCTGTGCTTCCAGAAAGACGGCAACTTCGTCATCTACGCGCCTCAGGGCCCCGTTTGGGCGAGCAACAGCAACAGCCCGGGCGCCTCGAAGCTCACGCTGCGCGACAACGGCAACGTCGTGCTGACGGACGCCTCGGGCAAGACGCGGTGGCAGACAGGCACGGACCTGGGCGGCGCCGGCGCCTCCGTGGAGATGGAGTCCAGCTTCACCTTCGCGGGCCAGCAGGTGAAGATCGCGAAGTTCCGCATCGAGGCGAAGGCCGACACGTTCACTCAGCTCCCCGACCTCGTGGCCAAGAAGGTGGCGGAAGCACTCAACGACGTGTTCAAGGACGCGACGAAGTGGGCCAACGCCGTCGCCGATGGCGTCATGGACGGCGTCAATGACACCGCCAAGGTCTTCAAGGACGTCTACAAGAAGTCCGAGCAGGAGGCGAAGGCGCTCGCCAACGGCATGAACAAGGGCGTGAACCAGAGCGTCAAGGCGGTCGGGAACGTCGCCAAGGACGTGAGCAAGGGAACCGAGAACGCCGTCAAGGACGCGGGGAACGCCGCCAAGGACGTGGGCAAGAGCGCGGAGAAGACCGCCAAGAAGGCGTACAAGAAGATGAAGTTCTGGTAGCGCGGGAGAATCGGGCCGCTACTTCCCTGGAACTTCAATGACCCGGGCCGGCATCAGACCGGGAAGCGACGGCCGGAGAGCTCGACCTTCGAGAGGGTCAGCCGGAAAGGCTCGCCCTGCTGGGCGAGCGTTCCGAGTGAGACCGAGTCATCGACGAGCACGCCGTCCAGGCCCGAGTCCTCCGAGAGCTTGGAGGCGATGTTGACGGGGTTGCCCGCGATCTCCCGCTCACCGCTGGCCAGCGGGAAGAGGTAGACCTCGCCATGAGTGAGTCCGACGTGGGCTTCGAAGCCCAGCCGGCGGTTCTCCTCGATGACGTCGCGCGCGAAGGCGCTCGCCGAGCCGCCCTCGGAGAACAGCACGATGGCCAGCGAGCCGTTGGACTTGACGACATCTCCCTGGTGGGAGGCCGCGATGCGCCGGACCGCCAGGTTGCCCAGCGACATGTCCGTGAAGGAGTCCAGCAGCAGCTCGTGCGGCCGGTGCTTCACCTTCACGAAGGCCACCGTGTGCGTCTGCTTGTACTCGGGGAACTCCTCCTTGCCGAGCGCCTCCACGGAGGCCGAGCGCATGCGCTGGAAGAACTTCGCGTCGAAAGGCGTGGGGTAGTGGGGGTTGCCGCCCTCCACGGCCTCCACGGGGCCGGAGAAGTTCGTCAGCGACCAGAGTTCTCCGTGCTGCCCGAGGTCCTCGCGCAGCCGGGCCGCCGCGCGCACCGAGCCGCTGAGCCGCTCGAGGATCTCCTTCGTGAAGACGATCTCTCCGCCCGCGGTTCCGTCCTCGGCGATGGCCTCGATGAACTCCGCGCCCCCACCGAAGAGGCCGCCGCCCACGCTGTAGCACTCGCAGCTGTGCAGGCCCATGCCGATCTGGACCTGCAGGCGCTTCACCTGGGACTGCACCGCGAGCATCTGCGTGACGACGCGTGACGGATCGATCTTCTCGGGGAAGAACATCTGCGAGTTGTCCGCCGCCCAGATGCCAATGGCCTGGCCGCCAATCGCCGTGCCGTAGGCGTGGATGATCTCCTTGGGCTCGGAGACGAGCTTCATCACCTGGGCCAGCGAGTAGCGCTGGGTGAGCATGGACAGGCCCGCGGAGTCCGTGGACACGATGGTGCCGCGGACCCGGTAGGGCTCCAGCAGCCTGGCTTGCTGGGCCGCACTCTTGGCCGCGCCGTTCCAGGTGAGAATCAGGTCCGCGGGGACAACTCCCGCGATGTCCTGCCTCAGGTCCGCCAGGGAGATGTTGTAGGTCGCCATCGATTACCCGTGAGTGCGTGGGGCTGGTCCGGAGGCCGCCGGACCCATCTAGTGAATTCCCGGTCAGAAGAGAACCCCACGAGGACTCGGGCCGCTGACGTGTCAGCGGTGGCTGATGTCCAGGTGGGAGGCGGAATGGAGCGGCAGGGTGAAGGAGAAGCTCGTGCCCTGGCCCACGGTGCTCTCCACCGAGAGCACTCCGCCGTGCGCATCCACCAGGGCCTTGGCGATCGACAGGCCCAGGCCCAGGCCGTTGCGTTGGGCGGGCTCCACCTGGAAGAACCGGTCGAACAGCCGGGGCAGGTGCTCAGCGGGGATGCCCGGCCCGGTGTCCCTCACCCGGAACAGCACCTGCTTCTCCGTTCGCAAGCCGCCCAGGGTGACCTCTCCGCCTTCGGGGGTGAACTTGATGGCGTTGCCCACCAGGTTGGAGAAGACCTGGAGCACCCGCTCGCGGTCACACACCACCTGGGCGTTCACCTGCCGCACGTCCAGGTGCAGCCGCACGGACTTCTCGGCCGCCTGGGCCACGTGGCTGTCGTGGACCTCCTGGAGCAGCTCCCGCGCCGGGTGCGGCTGCTGGTGCAGCACGAGCGTTCCCGCCTGGAAGCGTGCCAGGTCCAGCAGATCCTCGATGAGGTGGTTCATCCGCTGGGCCGCGCTCTCGATGGAACCCAGCCGGGAGACGAGCTGCTCGGCGCCCTGCTCGGGCAGCTTCCTGCGCATGAGCGCCGCGCTCATCTTCATCGTGGTGAGCGGACTGCGCAGGTCATGTGCCACGATGGCCAGCAGTTCCTCACGCGAGCGGGTGAGGGCGCGCGCCCGCGAGTACAGCTGCGCCCGATCGATGGCCTGGCCGCACTGGCGCGCCAACGTCACCATGAAGTCCCGGTCATGCTGCCCGAAGGTGCGCCACTCGGTGAACGAGAGCGCCAGGCAGCCGCGTATCCCCGTACTCGTGGAGAAGGGGAGCGCGATGCGCGAGCCACCAATCACGTTGATGTGGGAGATGGAGGGAAAGGAGCGGCGCAGCGCCTCGGAGCTCTCCACGTAGACGGGCTCGCCCATCAGAACGGCGCGGCTGGCGGGGGTCGGAGCGTTCAGCGGCATGAGGTTGAAGCGCTTGATGAGGTCCTCGGGGTAGCCGCGCGAACTCACCAGCTCCACGTGCTGTCCGTCCTCGGTGAGCAGCATCACCCCGCCAGCGGCGGCCTGCAGCGCCTCCAGCCCCTCGCGGAGGATGACGGCGTTCACCTCCTCGGAACTCGCCGCGTCACAGAGCGCGGCGGTGACTTGCTGGAGCCGGGTCAGCCGATCATTGGTGGCGGTGAGCGTCCGGCGCGCCCGTAGCAGCGCATTCACCCAGGCCAGCAGCTCGCGCTCCTCGTAAGGCTGGGCGAGATAACCGTCGGCGCCAGCTTCCAACCCCTGGGTGCGGGCCAAGCCGGTGATGTCCGCCGCGGAGGTCTGCAGCACGGCGATGGAGCTGGTCTTCGGGTTCGACTTCAGCCGCGAGCACACCTCGTGGCCGCTGATGTCCGGCAGGCGCACATCCAGCAGGACAAGATCAGGCGCCTGCTCGGCCGCTCGCAGCGCCTCGATGCCGGAGCGGGCCTCGAGTACCTCGTAGCCCGCACGTTGCAGCGTCAAGGACGTGAGATACAGCGCCGCCGGGTTGTCGTTGACGTTGAGGATGCAAGCTCGCTCGCGGTGCACGGTGGGATTCTTTCATGAGCCTCGTGAACGAGGACGAACGCCCCACGGGGCTCAACAGGCAACACGCGGGCGTTCGTCAAAAACCTCACGAATGGAGCGGCCCTCTTCCGCTTGCCTGCCCACCGTGCAGCGGACCTCGGGAGCAGAGGGGGCCGGGACGCTCAGCCCTGGCGGCGCCCGTGCTCGTGAGGCTTGAGCACGCCGTAGAAGGTGGCCATCACCGGAGTGGGAACGCCCGCCGCGCGGCCCCGGCGAACCACCGAGCCCAGCAGGGCCTCCACCTCGATGGGCTTGCCCTGCTCCAGGTCCACCAGCAGCGAGGCGCGGATGTCGGGCGGAAGCTGGTCCACGGTGCGCTCGAGCTGCTCCAGCCGTGTCTCGATGGCGATGCCCTCGGCGGTGGCGACGCGGGCCACCTCGGCCGCCGCGGCGAGGTACGTCTCCCGTGACGCGGGCTGGGACCACAGCGGGCCCAGCGGCAGCCGGGCGCAGCCCAGCAGGCCCGCGAAGGGCGCCAGGAAAATGAGCTTGTCCCAGAGCGAGACGCGCGCATCCGCCACGGCCTGGACGTGGATGCCCGCGCTGGCCAGCGCATCGCGAAGTGCCTCCACGCGGGGGGACAGGCGGGAGGTGTCTCCGAAGCACTCGCCCAGGGTGATGCGCTGGTGCGTGCCCGTCTGGGTGATGACGCCCGGCTCGGTGACGGCGGTGGAGATATAGGCCGAGCCCCCCAGCACGGCCTGCTCGCCCACCAGCGCTGCCAGCTCTCCGGGGCTGTCCACGCCGTTCTGCAGGGGAAGCACGGCGGCCCCGGGCCCGGCTTGCGAGAGCAAGGCCCGCACCGTGGGCAGGGCCGAGGCGTTGTCGTACGTCTTGACGGCCAGCATCACCACGTCCACCGGCCCAACGCGCGTGGGCTCGGACTCGGCACGGGCCTGGACGGTGAAGTCCCCCGAGGGACTGAGAATCTTCAGCCCCCGCTCGCGGATGGCGGACAGGTGCCTGCCGCGGGCGAGGAAGGTGACGTCCTGCCCGGCACGGATGAGCCGCGCGCCGAAATAACCGCCCACGGCGCCAGCTCCGATGATGGCGAAGCGCATGGGGCAACGAGGTACATTGTGGGCCCATGAATGTCGAGCACAGCCCGCTTCAAGGCCCCCGGTGGCTGTACCTGCACGGCTTCGCCTCGGGCCCCGAGTCCTCGAAGGGCGTGGCGCTCTCGGAGCACTACGCGCGCCAGGGCATTCACCTGCAGCGGCTGAACCTGCGGCAGCCCTCGCTGGAGCACCTGCGCCTGAGCGCGATGATGCGCACGGTGCGCGAGGCGATGGGCGGCGAGCAGGAGCGGGCGGTGCTCTTCGGCTCGAGCCTGGGCGGGCTGACGGCCTGCCGGGTGGCGGAGGAGGACGCGCGGGTGTGCGCGCTGGTGCTGCTGGCCCCGGCGCTGCGGGGAGGAGAACAGTTGCGCCGCCTCGCGGGCGAGCAGGGCATGCGCCGGTGGGAGCAGACGGGTTGGCTCCAGACGCACGATCACGCCGAGAAGCGGATGGCCCGGGTGGACTTCGGCTTCGTCCAGGACCTGGAGGCCATCGATGCGCGGGGCGGCGGCTGGCCCGACGTGCGCGTGCCCACCCTCATCATCCACGGGCGCCAGGACGACACGACGGACATCGCGGCCTCGCGGCAGTGGGCGCGGGGCAAGCGCCACGTGAGGCTCGTCGAGGTGGACGATGGCCACGAGCTGGCGGGCTCGCTGGGGCGGATTGCCACCGAGGCGGACGCCTTCCTGCGCGCCTGCCTCGTGCCGGCCGGGGGCTGAGCCCGGCGGTTACAGCTTGGGACCGAGCGGATCCACCTCGGCGAGCAGCTTGGTCATGCGCGCCTCGTCGATGCGGGCGGTGAGCCGCTGCTGCTCGTGCACGTCGCGCAGCGTCTTGGCGAGGCTGAAGGTGGAGCCGACGGTGAAGAGCACGCCCATGCTCAGGAAAGCCTTGATCCAGCCATCCACGGGCAGGTGGTAGACGCCCATCGCGGTCACGCCCACGGCCAGGACGAAGGAGAGCCACGTCTGAATCACCCAGGCATGGCTGTGGACGGGCTGCACGGCGGTGGTGTTGGGAGTGCGCGACATGGTTTTTCTCCGGGTTCGGTCTCGTTGACAGGGAGAAGAATGCCCATTTCTTTCGACAACTGCATGGAACTAATCCATGCGCTTTCGATAACCTGGAGTGAATGATTCAGCTCCAGCGGCTCGAAGGCTTCTACTGGGTAGCAAAGTGCGAGGGTTACGCGCGCGCGGCCCGTTCATTCCCGTACCCCATCACCCAGCCTGGCGTGCACCAGCAGGTGAAGCGGCTGGAGGCGGAGCTGGGCGTGCGGCTCTTCGAGCGGGTGGGCAAGGACCGGGTCGTCCTCACGCCGGAGGGCCGGGTGCTGTACGACTACGTGGCGCCCTTCCTGGAGGGCCTGGGCGCGGTGGGGCGCTCGCTGCGCTCGGGCGAAGTGGGGGGCCGGTTGCGCATCCACGCCTCGGGGCACGTGCTGCGCTACCTGCTGCCTCCGTGGCTGCGGCGGCTGCAGCGCCAGCGGGCGGACATCGAGGTGGAGCTCTTCGAGGCGAAGGTGCCCGCGGTGGCCCTGGTGCGCTCTGGCGAGGCGGACCTGCTGGTGGATCACCTCACCGAAGTCCCCTCGGACCTCGAGGCCCGCCCGGTGGGAAGCACGCGCCCCTTCCTCGTCTTTCCTTCGGATCACCCCCTGGCCCAGAAGGCAAGGGTAGAGCCCCGGCAGCTCGGGGACGAGCCCTTCATCACCTACAGCTCAGACCTCCAGCTTCGGGAACTGCAACTGGCCGCGCTCGCACACCATGGGGTGGCGCCCCGGCGGCTGCACGCGGCGGACTCTTCCGAGACGATCCTCGGCTTCGTCGCCGCCGGGCTGGGCTACTCGCTGCTGGCCTCGCTGCAGCCAAAGGGGCCCCGGGTTCCCGGCGTCGTGGCGCTGCCGCTCACGCAGCCCGTGCGGGAGTTCCCCATCTACGCAGCCTGGCGGAAGAGCGCGCACGGCAACCCGCTGTTGACGGCTCTGCTGGCGCTGGCCCCGCAGCCTTGAGGGGACCGCGCGGCGGTTACTGCGCCCGGCGTTCCTCGGCCCTGCGGCGGCGCTCGGCCTCGGCGGGAGTCTCTGGAGGCACCAGCGCGTGGGGGCCCCGGCCGATGAGGTCCTTGCGCCCGGCCTGCTCCAGCGCCTCGCGCGCCAGTGGCCAGTGCTCGGGGTTCCAGTACAGCAGCAGCGCCTTCTGGAGCTTCTTCTCGCGCAGCCCGCGCGCGGTGTAGACGGGCTCCATCTTCAGCGGATCGAAGCCCGAGTAGTACATGGCGGTGGCGACGGCCATCGGCGTGGGGATGAAGTCCTGCACCTGGCG
>DASVVJ010000922.1:0-4289 GCA_036389955.1 Myxococcaceae bacterium | reverse complement strand
CGCCCATCTCCGAGCTGGGCTTCACCGGTCTGGGTGTGGGCGCCGCCATGGTGGGCCTGCGTCCGGTGGTGGAGATGATGACGTGGAACTTCGCCATTCTGGCGATGGACCAGATCGTCAACAACGCGGCGAAGCTGCGGCACATGTCCGGCGGCCAGCTGCGCTGCCCCATCGTGTTCCGCGGCCCGGGTGGCGCGGGCGGCCGGTTGTCCAGCCAGCACAGCCAGGCGCTCGAGGCCAACTACGCCCACTTCCCGGGCCTCAAGGTGATTGCCCCGGCCACGCCGGCGGACGCCAAGGGCCTGCTCAAGGCGGCCATCCGCGACGAGAACCCCGTCATCATGTTCGAGGGCGAGAAGCTCTACGCCGTGAAGGGCGAGGTGCCCGAGGGTGAGCACATCGTCCCCATCGGCAAGGCGGACGTGAAGCGCGAGGGCAAGGACGTCTCCATCATCACCTGGAGCCGCATGTACTACTTCTGCGAGGAGGCCGCCAAGCAGCTCGAGGCCGAGGGCATCTCCGTGGAGATCCTCGACCTGCGCACGCTGCGGCCGCTCGACGAGGAGGCCATTCTGGCCACGGTGCGCAAGACCAACCGCGCCGTCGTCGTGGAGGAGGGCTGGGCCCTGGCCGGCGTGGGTGCGTCGGTGGTGGACCTCATCCAGTCCAAGGCCTTCGACGACCTGGACGCGCCGGTGCAGCGTGTGACGGGCCTGGACGTGAACATGTCCTACGCGGCCAACCTGGAGGCCGCCACCCAGCCGGATGCGCCGAAGATCATCGAGGCAGTGAAGAAGGTCCTCTACCGCGAGGGAGCCTGAGACCGTATGGCCGCCAAGCCCATCCAGATGCCGAACCTCTCCCCGACCATGAAGGAGGGGAAGATCGTCAAGTGGCACAAGAAGGTGGGGGACAAGATCTCCTCCGGTGAGGCCATCGCCGAGCTCGAGACGGACAAGTCCAACCTCGACGTGGAGGCCTATGACGACGGCTTCCTGCTGCAGATCGTCGTAGGCGAGGGAGAGTCGGCCCCAGTGGGCTCTCCCATCGCTTACGTGGGTGCCAAGGGCGACAAGGTCGAGGGTGGCAAGGCCGCCGCCCCGGCTCCCTCGGCTCCCAAGGCCGAGACGCCCGCGCCTTCGAAGGCCGCCGCGCCCGCGGCTGCTCCGGCCGCTCCTGCCGCCGCTCCGGCCGGTGGGGGAGAGATCCCCATCCAGATGCCGAATCTCTCCCCGACCATGAAGGAGGGGAAGATCGTCAAGTGGAACAAGAAGGTGGGAGACAAGGTCTCCTCCGGCGAGGCCATCGCCGAGGTGGAGACGGACAAGTCCAACCTCGACATCGAGGCCTACGACGACGGCACGCTCGTGAAGATCCTCGTCGAGGCGGGCCAGTCGGCGCCGGTGGGCTCTCCCATCGCGTACATCTCCGGCAAGGGCGGCAAGGCCGCCGCGGCTCCGGCTGCGGCTCCTGCGGCTCCGAAGACGGAGGCTCCCAAGGCCGCTGCGGCTGCTCCCGGCGCGAAGCCCTCGGGGGCCGAGGCGTCCGCGCCGCGCCGTGAGGCGTCTGGCACCGGCGCCGGTGGCCGCCTGCGCGCCAGCCCGCTCGCCAAGAAGATGGCGCGCGATCGGGGCCTGGATCTTGCCGCGGTGCAGGGCTCGGGTCCGCTGGGCCGCATCGTGAAGAAGGACATCGAGGCGGCCCTGGCCAAGGGTCCCGCTCCGGCGAAGAAGGCTCCGGGCGCTGCCGCTCCGGCCGCCGCGGTGAGGGGCGTTCGTCCCGAGCCCAAGGTGGTGCCGATCTCGTCGATGCGCCGGGTGATCTCCCAGCGCATGACCGAGGTGAAGCCGGGCGTGCCCCACTTCTACCTGACGGTGGACGTGGACATGGAAGCGGCGATGAAGATCCGCGAGGAGGCCAAGGCGCTGGAGTCCAAGGTCTCCGTCAACGACATCATCGTGAAGGCGGCGGCCATCGCGCTGCGCCGCTACCCGAAGGTGAACGTGTCGCTGCAGGGAGACCACATCCTGCAGTTCGAGACGGCGGACGTAGGCATCGCGGTGGCGCTCGAGGAAGGCCTCATCACGCCCATCATCCGGGACGCGGACCAGAAGGGCCTGTCAGCCATCTCCGCCGAGGCGCGGGAATTGGCCGAGCGCGCGCGCAAGCGGGCCCTCAAGCCGGATGAGTACACGGGCGGCTCCATCACGGTGAGCAACCTGGGCATGTACGGCATCGATCAGTTCGTCGCCGTCATCAACCCGCCGCAGGCGGCCATCCTCGCGGTGGGCACGGTGGCGGACAAGGCGGTGGTGCGCGACGGGCAGGTCCAGGTGCGCAAGACGATGACGGCGACGTTGTCGTGCGATCACCGGGTCATCGACGGGGCCGTGGGCGCCGAGTACCTGAAGGAACTCAAGGCGCTGCTCGAGCACCCGATGCGGCTGCTGTTCTAGCCGTGTCCTCAAACCCCCTCTCCCATCGGGAGAGGGGAGGGGTGAGGGTGCCGCGTGCCCTCATCTCCGCGTCTTCTCGTCGTTCATCTCCTCCTCGAGCTTGCGCTGAGCCTCGGTGGCGTCGGCCTGCTGCTCGCGGGGAGTGCCGGTGGGCAGATCCTCCTCGTGCTCCTTCGAGCGGCCCTCGATGCCAGGCCAGGGCTCGGGCCGGGTCGCCTGGACGTGCTCGATGTGCTCCACGTAGCCCTTGTCTTTCTTCGCCATAGCTCCTCCCCTTCGATGTCCGTGGGCATAGGGTGGGGTGTGGGGGTGGAGGTGGCATGGGGCCCTGCGCACCATGCCTGGCTGCCTGTCTGCTGCCCCGGCGGGTAAAAAAAGCCCGCAATGTCGCCGTCGGCTGTTTAACTTCACTTCCAAATGAACGACGACATGTCACAAGGCAGGTCCTCCTCGAGTTCAGGTGGGCCGGACACCCGTTCGAAGTCCGCTGTATCGCTGCGCCAGGCCTTGCAAGGCGCTGTGTACCCCCTGTCGGCGGAGCAGCTGTCCCGGGTGGCTCGGGAAAATGGCGCCCCCGCCGCGATCCTCACGCTGCTGGGCAGCCTGCCTCAAGGCGACTTCCGGTCGATCGATGCCGTGGAGTCGCGCCTCGGTGAGGGCCAGCGCTGAGCCAGGTGCCTTGCCTCGCCCCTGAGCAATCAGACAAGACCTGGTGCGCTGGCCTGTCCAGGTAACGCAGAGAGTTGGACGCATCGCGTTAAATATGGGGTGATGCGCTGACGGAAGGTGGCGTTATCCTGTGGGCATTCCAGCCCGAACTCCCGTGGGGAGGAGTTCCCCGGCTTGGACCTCCGCCATGAGCCCGTACGACCTTCCCGCAGTGCTCTACTGTGACGACGATGCCCTGAACCTGCGGGTGTTCGACGCGAACTTCGGGCAGCGCTTCCGCATCTTCCGCTGCTCCTCGCCGAAGGAGGCGCTGGAGATGCTCGAACAGCGGCGCGGAGAGATCGGCGTCGTTGTCTCCGACCAACGCATGCCCGGCATGACGGGCGTGGAACTGCTGGAGCGTGCGCGCACGCTGGCGCCGGACGCCAAGCGCATGCTCGTCACCGCGTACGCGGACCTGCAGGCGGTGGTGGATGCCGTCAACCGCGGCCAGGTGACGCGCTACTTCGTCAAGCCGTGGGATCGCGCGGAGATGCTCGCCGCGCTCGAGGATGCGCTGAAGATCGCGCGCCTGGAGCTGAAGATCCGCGAAGTCGAGAGCCGGATGATGAAGGCCGAGCGTCTGGCCACGCTGGGCCAGGTGACGGCGGGCATCGCGCACGAGCTGATGGGCCCGGTGGGCTACCTGTCGCAGAACGTGGCGTCGCTGCGCCGGGACATCGAGCAGGTCATCGCCTACGTGAACAAACACCTGGAGCACGATCCGGACTCGAACGTGGCGGAGACGGTGAAGGACCTGCCGTCGCTCATCGGAGATCTGGGCACCGGCACCGAGCACCTGCGCCAGGTGGCGCACGGGCTGAAGGCGCAGGCGCGCGGCGACGAGACGGAGCAGGCCGCGGAGGTGTCCGAGGTGGTCTCCTTCGCTGTGAAGCTGGCGCGAGCCGAGGTGCGCGATCGCGCCCGGCTCACCAGCAACGGCGAGCCGGTGCGAGTGCTGTTCGGTCCGGTGAAGCTGTGCCAGGTGCTGCTCAACCTCATCGTCAACGCGGCGCAGGCCATGGAGGGCACGGGCCGCCAGGGCCGCATCGACGTGCGCTGGGCCGTGCGCGAAGACCGGGTGAAGCTCACCGTCACGGACACCGGCGCCGGCATCCCGCCCGA
>DASVVJ010000921.1:0-15483 GCA_036389955.1 Myxococcaceae bacterium | reverse complement strand
CGGCCGCTGTCGGACTTTGCGCGTGCCCGGGGGCTGACGGCCCGTGATGTGGACCGTCTGCTTGGCGTGGCGCGGGTGATGTTCAACGGTACGACCGCTTAAGCACGGCGCCGCGGGCCCCGCTTACAGGCCCCCGCGGCGCCGTGTCCTTGACTGGACGCGGGGCAGCCCTGGAAGATGGGGAATTGTTGGCTGGGCGTCATCCTCGACGCATGGCCCTTTTCCCCTTTGGAAGGAGTTACCTCAGATGCGTCTGGGTCTGGCTACATGCATGGTGCTCGCGAGCGCCCTCTTTCTGGCGTGCGAGCCGCCGGCCCCCGCAACGCTGGAGTTCGTGGATCAATCTCCCGCTCAGCCCAAGCTGGGGGAGATCACCACCGTGCGCTTCCGGGCGATTGACACCCGTGGCACCCCGCAGGCGGGTACGACGGTTACTTTCAAGCTGCAGTCCGAGGTGCCGGGGGTGACGCTCAACCCTACCGAGGCCACCACCAACACGGGTGATGGCATCGCCTCCACGCAGCTGATCGCCACCGGCCGCGTGGCCTCGGTGGTGGTGGTGGCCACCGCGGGAGACCGCGTGGCCGTCAGCCCCGCGGTGAGCTTCGCGGGCGCCAACGCCAACGCCGAGCAGCTCACCTTCCAGTGCGGCAAGTTCTCCGGCGATGCCTCGGGCGGTCTGCACGGCATCGGCGCGTTCGACGAGACGCGCTACCTGATCGCCGGCGTGAAGGTGTTCTGCTACGCGCACGTGGCCGACCGCAACGGTGACGGCATCGCCGGCGCCCAGGTCTCCTTCGTGACCGAGGCGGGCACCATCGGGCCGAGCTCCACCTCCACGACGAACGTGGTGGGTGACGCGGAGATTCTCTACAAGACCTCGTACCCACTGCCGGAGGAGACCCAGCCGGGCACCTTCGCGTGGACGACGAACAACGACGCCACGCACACCGGCGACTACCTGGCCCCGCTGTGGATGCAGCCGTTCTTCTGGACGGAGAACCCCATCCGCGACTACGGCATCCCCATCAACCCGCAGGAGCCGCGCCCCGAGCCGCGCCGCCAGGATCCACTGCGCCCGGGCCGGGTGAACAACCCGCGTGACAACCTGGTGTCGATGATCGCCGTCACCACGGGCGAGGAGGGCTACGACGACAACAACAACAACGGCCAGTTCGACCAGGGCGAGCCCTTCATCGACCAGACCGAGCCCTTCGTGGACAACAACGACAACGCCACGTGGGACGTGAACGAGCGCTTCGTGGACACCAACGGCAACGGCCGGTGGGACGGCAAGAACGGCCAGTTCGACGCCAGCACGCTGATCTGGGTGCAGGAGCGCATCCTGTGGACGGGCTGGCCGCACCCCGCGGACCGGACCGAGACGGCGATCAACCCCACGCCGGTGGTGCGCCAGCTCGATCCGCCGCTGGGCATCGCCGTGGTCATTCCGCACAAGGGCGTGCGCGGCTCCACCTTCCTGCTGTCCGACCCCTGGTACAACCGCGTCGCCCAGAACGACGGTGGTGACGGCTGCTCGCAGGGCGCCATCGGCCCCGTGGTGGTGGAGAACCTGCCCAAGGGCGTGGCCTTCACCTACCCGGCCTTCACCGTGGAGCGGTACACCATCCGCGACTCGCACCCGCCCGAGAGCATCGCGCCGCCGTTCAGCCCGCCGCTGCCCTGGGAGGTGAACGCCAACTGCGCCTACACCGCCTCTCAGGAGGGCGGGCACAAGGTGATTGTCCCCGCGCCGACGATTACCGGTACGATCGAGTAGAAGGCAGGCACCCAGGCAAGGGCATTGACCGGAAGCCTTCCGGTCCATACCGTCCTCCGCGGCTGATTTCCAAGTCAATCGGCCGCGGAGGGCGAGTTGAGCCAGCAGCAGACCAGCAAGGCGGCCGATGCAGGATCGCGCGAGGGTGATCGCCGTCGCACGATTCTCCGCGCCGCCATCGACGTCTTCGCCCGAAAGGGCTACCACGGCTGCCGCATCGCGGACGTGGCCAAAGAGGCGGGCGTGGCCTACGGGCTCGTCTACCACTACTTCAAGAACAAGGATGAGCTGCTCGAGACCGTCTTCGAGGCGTGTTGGAGCGGCTTCTCCACGCGCGTGCGGGCGCTGGCCGAGGCCGAGGGCCCGCTGGCGGAGAAGCTGCGCCGCATCACCGACGTGGTGTTCGAGGCGTACCGGGTGGACCCCCGGGCGGTGAAGGTGCTGGTGGTGGAGGTGGCGCGCAGCCCGGTGGGCCGGTTGAACCACCAGAGCGCCTTCAAGGACACCATCGAGCTGTGCGTGCAAATGCTCACGCGGGCTCAGGCCGCGGGCGAGCTGCGGGCGGAGGTGGATCCCCAGCTGTCGGCGATGTTGCTGTTCGGCACCATCGAGATGGCGTTCACCGCGCTCGTCATGGGCGTGGTGGACATCAAGGATGCGGAGAAGGTGGAGCGCGCCAAGCTCAACATCGCGGGCTCCTTCCTGCAGGGCGTGCTGGTGGAGGGCGCCGACGCGGAGGCTGTATGGACGAAGGAACAGGAGAAGTCCGCTACCAGAGCCAAGGCCGTCAGGCGCTAGTCACCATCGACCGGCCCAAGGCGCGCAACGCCTTGTCTCCGGCGGTGGTGCAGGGGCTGATGGAGGCCATCTCCCGGGCGGAGGCGGACCCGGAGGCCCGGGTGCTGGTGCTCACCGGCGCTGGAGAGAAGGTGTTCTGCGCGGGCGGAGACCTGGGGCAACTGGGAGACGGGGGCTTTCTGGCCACGCACGAGGGCCGGCGCTCCTACGCCACGCTGCTCACGCGGCTGCAGGGCTGCCGCAAGCCCACGGTGGCGCGGGTGAATGGGCACGCACTGGCGGGAGGGTTGGGCCTGGTGCTGGCGTGTGACCTGGCGGTGGCCGCCGAGACGGCCGAGTTCGGCACGCCGGAGATCGACGTGGGGCTCTTCCCGATGATGATGATGGCGCTGTTGCAGCGGCACGTGGGCCGCAAGCGGGCGCTGGAACTGGTGATGACGGGCGACCGGTTGCCGTCGCGCGAGGCGCTGGCGCTGGGGTTGCTCAACCGGGTGGTGTCGGCGGCGGAGCTGGACGCGGCGGTGGGCGCGCTGGCGGACAAGCTCGCGGGCAAGAGCCAGGCGGTGATGGCCCTGGGCAAGCGCGCCTTCTTCACCGCGGAGGATCTGCCGCTTCCAGCGGCGCTGGAGCTGCTGGCCTCGCAGCTGTCGCTGAATGTCATGGCCGATGACGCGGCCGAGGGCGTCACCGCCTTCCTGGAGAAGCGTCCCCCGAAGTGGAACGACCGCTGAGCCGCGCCCCGGGCGCGCAAAGGAGAGCTTCATGGCGCTGGTGAAGGACAAGGTCATCGTGACGTGCGCGCTCACCGGCGTGTTGGCCAAGCGCGAGCAGTGCCCCTACCTGCCGTACTCGCCCGCGGAGATTGGCGAGGAGGCTCGGCGCGCGTACGAGGCGGGCGCCGCCATCGTGCACATCCACGGCCGCGAGCCGGACACCGGGGATCAGTCGTGGAGCTCGGGCATCTACGGGCAGATCCGCGAGGAGGTGCGCAAGCGCAGCCCGATCATCATCAACTTCTCCACCGGCGGCTTCAACATGGGGGTCTCGTCGGATGACGAGAAGCGCGCCCGGCTGGCCTATGTGAAGGAGACGCGGCCGGAGATGGCGGCGCTCAACATGGGCTCGATGAACTACGCGAAGTACTCGGAGAAGCGGAAGGGCTTCGTCTTCGACTTCGTGTTCCCCAACCCCTTCTCGGACATCCTGATGGCCGCGGAGTTCATGCGCGAGGGCGGGGCCAAGCCGGAGCTGGAGTGCTTCGACCTGGGCCACATCCACAACGCGCAGCCGCTGCTGGCCATGGGCGCGCTCAAGCCGCCGCTCCAGTACAGCTTCATCCTCGGGGTGCTGGGCGGGGTGGCGCCCACGGCGGAGAACCTGGCGCACATGGCCCGGCAGCTCACGCCGCAGGACACCTGGGAGGTGATTGGCATTTCCCGCGTGCAGTGGCCGCTGGTGATGGCGGCGCTCGTGCTGGGCGGGAATGTCCGCGTGGGGCTGGAGGACAACTTCTACCTGGACGCGGCCGGCACGCAGATGGCCAAGGGCAACGGTCCGCTGGTGGAGAAAGCCGTGCGGCTGGCCCGGGACGTGGGCCGCGAGCCGATGACGCCGGACGAGGCCCGCGCCGCGCTGAACATCCCCCAGGTCTGGTAGCCCGGGAAGCGGGTAGGGACTGGGACGCGGTGGGGGTCCGGTAACCCCCCGCCCTCTCCCGGCGGGAGAGGGAGTCACCCTCTCCCCTCGGGAGAGGGCCGGGGTGAGGGTTCCTGCAGCTCCCTGCCTTACTACGGTGTGGAGGTGAGGGCCGCGGCGCCCTCGCCCTGGACCTGGGCGGGTACCGGAATCGCCTCGGGCGCGCGCACGGCCACGCGGGGCTCCACCGGCGCGGCGAAGTCCAGCTTGAGCAGCGTCAGCCCATCCACCCACAGGCCATCCACCTTCACGCCCCAGTGCAGGTGAGGGCCGGTGACGCGGCCCGTCTTGCCCACCAGGCCCAGCTTCTGGCCCTGCTTCACCCGGGTGCCCTTGCGCACCTGGATCTTCGACATGTGGAAGTACGTCGTATACAGCCCGGCGCCGTGGTGGAGGATGACCGTGTTGCCCGCGCTGTAGTTGTCGCGCGTCATCACCACCACGCCCGCGTTGGCCGCGTAGATGGGGGCGCCCGTGTCACCGTCCACGTCCACGCCGAAGTGCTGGCTCTGCAGCTTGCCGTTGAACGAGCGGCGATCACCGTAAGGCGCGGTGATGCGGTCCTGGCGCGGCCACTCGAAGTTCTTCTCGAACATCGGGTCGACGAAGTCCTGGGAGAAGGCGGCGGCGAACGCGGCCCGATCCTCGGCCATGCGCGCCTTCACCGCCTCGGGCGGCTTGACGTACTTGCCCGCCACCGTGAGCTGGCGCTCGGGGTAGCCGGGCTCGATGACGTCCAGCGTGCCCGCGAGTTCCACCGCAGTCCCCTCGGGTAGCACCTTTCCCTGCACCTTCACCTCGGTGGTGCCCACGGGGTGCTCCACCCCAAGCCCCGTGAGGGCCTGCCACACGCCCGAGGCCGGATAGAAGCGCAAGGGCTTGCCCGCGAGCGTCCCGGTGGGAGCGCTGCTCAGACCGCTCACGGTGACGAGCACCGGATCGCCAGGCTTCGCCGTTCCGGGCTGAATGGAGAGGCTCGGGTTGGCCTCGGCGCGAGACGCCACGAGCCCGAGGACGAGCAGGCTGAGCGAGAGGAAGGAAGAGGTCCGCGGAAAGGGGCTCGAGGGGGACGGCATTGGGGCGGTGTTGTACACCGTGAGTGGCAGTTTGTTCATCAGTGTAGGAACACCGGATGCCTCACTGGTCGAGGAGCGAACGTCCGAGCGTGGAAGAGTGTTTCCTCGGCTTTCCGAGGGGCGAGGAGGCTCCCTAGCTTCTCGGACGGATGTGCTTCCACCAATGGGGGATGATGGATGCCTCGCTCCTATAGTTTCGACCATTTCCAAGTCCCGGCCGCCGAGCCGCGCAGCCGCAGCCTGCGGCGCCAGGACAAGCAGCGGGTGGCCAGTTCGCGCCATGCGGACGTGCCAAAGGAGGGCGGCGTCCACTACGGCAAGGCCCACGCCCAGACCGAGGAGATTCTCAAAGCGCACATTGCCGAGCGCGCCGAGACTCCCATGCAGGAGATTCCCATGCAGCGGGCCCAGGAGCCGAAGCGTGAGGCCCCTTGGGCCACGCCGAAGCTCAACCGCAACACCACGCCCATTGGCGCGCTGCCCATGACGGAGGAGCTGCCTCCGCGCGGGCGCTTCCAGGACCTGATCGACGAGGCCGAGCGGCAGCTCGAGACGATCCAGGGCGGCATCAACGACGTGACGAAGGCGGCCACCCGCCTGGCCTCGCTGCCGATCGAGGTGATGCGGCTGGCCGCGCGCCGGCTGCGCCTCGTCCACGGATAGAGGGGCCGCGGGCCGTGGAGCTGACGCTCGTCTCGTACAACATCCACAGTGGTATCGGGACGGACGGGCAGTTCGACCTGCACCGGATCGGCCAGGTGCTTCAGGAGATCGACGCGGATGTCATCGCGCTGCAGGAAGTGGGGGACTTCCGCGGCCAGACGACCCGCGAGGATCAGCCCGAGCACCTGGCGGATCTGCTCGGCATGCACATGGCCTTCGGGCCCAACGTGGTGAGGGGAGGGCGCCGCTATGGCAACGCCATCCTCACGCGGCTGCCGATCCTCAAGTCGAAGAACTACGACCTGAGCGTGCCGCGCCGCGAGCCCCGGGGCGCGCTGCGGTGTGATCTCGACCTGGGTGGAGGCAAGCAACTGCACGTGTTCTGCCTCCACCTGGGGCTGTCCTTCGGCGAGCGCCGGGCCCAGGAGGAGCTGCTGCTGTCGGCGGACATCCTCCGGGACGCGGTGCGCAAGGACCCGGTGGTGGTGTGCGGAGACTTCAACTACTGGGGCAACAAGCCGGTGCCCTCGCTGGTGCGGCAAGCCATTCATGACGCCGCGCTGGAGTTGCGCACACCGGCACGCACCTACCCGACACGGGTGCCGCTGCTGCGGCTGGACCGCATCTTCGTGGACTCGGGCGTCCGCCCGCTCTCCATCCAGCCACACAGGTCCGTCCTGGCGACGGTGGCCTCGGACCACCTGCCGTTGGTGATGCGCTTCCAGGCCCCGGTGATCGCGGAGGGGCAGGTGGCCTCGGCACCGGAGCAGCTCATCGGCTAGCCTGTCGCGGCCGGGGGCGTTGAATGGCCGACGCTTACGCCCACCGGACAGAATCCGCACGCGACGGGTTGTCGCGGCGGGGGCGGGTGCCTAGGTTGGCTCCGCTGTGGGACGACAGCTGCGCCGGCCGGAGAGCAGATGAACTTGGGGACGGAACAGACGGATCGCGGTATCTCCGCGCTCGTCGGACGGATGGCGGATGGGTTCAGCCGCCTGGTGTCACAACACCTCACCCTGGCACGGATGGAGCTGGCCGAGGACGCCAAGGCCATGGGCCTGGACCTGGCGCGTATCGCCGTGTTCGTGCCGTTCGTGCTGGTGGGCTACCTCTTTGTCTGCGGCGCGCTGGCCGCGGCGATGGCCCCCTGGCTGGGGTACGCCGGGGCGCTGGCGGTGGTGGGCGCCGTGAACCTGGTGGGCGGTGGCATCGGCATCATGGGCGCCGTCTCGCGGCTGAAGTCCCGTCAGATGATGGACAACACCAGCGATGAACTTTCCAAGAGCGTGGCCGCGCTCACGTCGGCGAGCAACGCTGCCCCGCCGCCGCAGCCGCGCAACATGCTGAAGGAGCCGCCGCATGCCCAGTAACGGACAGCCCAAGGTTGATCCCCGTACCCCCGCCGCCGTGCGCGCCGAGATCGAGCGCACCCGGGCGGAGCTGGCCACCTCGGTGTACGCGCTGCGCAACGAAGTGGCCCAGGCTACCGACTGGCGGCTGTGGGTGCAGAAGCGGCCGCTGGTGTGCGTGGGCGCCGCGTTCATGATCGGCTTCGTGATCGGCTCCTCGCGCCGCTAGAGCCACCTGCTTTCGCTTCAACTCTCACCACCGTATTTCCAAACCGAAGGAGATCGCCCGATGGAGATGAACCCGCAGCAGATCCAGGACCGCGCGCGCGAGATTCAGGAGCGCATTGTTCCGCAGATCGAAGAGGCGCGCCGCAACCTGGTGGACCTCAACAGCCGGACGATCGCCTTCATCCGCGCCAACCCGGGCACGTGCCTGATCGGCGCGGTGGCCATGGGCTTCATCATCGGCAAGCTGGCCTCGCGCCGCTAGCCGCTCCTTCCACGTCGAATCGAGAGACAACCATGGCGAACTACGAGAACACCCAGAGCAACGGCTCGCAGAGCAGCACGGGCGACGGCGGCTTCGGCCACCGCGTGGATCAGATCGGCTCGGATGCGGCGCACCTGTGGGGCAACGCGCGCAGCGCGGTGACGGACCTGGGGCAGACGCTGGACCTGAAGGGCCGCGTGGACCGGCACCCGTACGGGATGATGGCGGCCGCGCTGGGCGTGGGCTACGTGCTGGGCGGCGGGCTGTTCACCCCGCTGACCGCGCGGATCATCCGGCTCGGGGTGCGCCTGGCGGCGCTGCCCTTCGTGAAGGACGAGCTGGTGGGCATGGCCGAGGCGGCGCTCCAGGGTTACCAGGCCGGTGTTGGCCAGGGTGGGCAGGGTGGGCAGTCGGGTGGCACCGGCAACATCAGCTGATACGTTGCACTCACACCGCACCCTCTAACCGCAGGCTGGAGAACCACCGCATGTTCAGTACCCGCGACCTCAAGGATCTGAAGAAGATGGACAAGGACGATCTGCTCAATCTGATCGGCCTGGAGACGCGCAAGGACACCACCGACACCCTGCTGCCGGCGCTGGGCGCCTTCACGGTAGGGGTGCTCCTGGGCGTGGGCGTAGGGCTGATGCTGGCGCCCAAGCCCGGCAACGAGCTGCGCAGTGACCTGCGCAACCGGCTCCAGGGCGGGCAGGACGCGCTCAGCGGCACGGGCACCTCGCGCACGGCCGAGGGCGTCAACCGCAACGTCTAGTCAGCAGGCTCCCAGGTAGTACGCCGGGCCTCCCTCGGGCGCTTCACGCGCGCTCGGGTGGAGGCCCGTCGCTTTTCGCGGCAGCGGCGCATTGGGCGGGGCTTGGGAGTAGACTGCGCGCCATGGCCAAGCAGAAGACCCCGACACACCGAGGCACGGGGTCGATCAGCAAGACGCCGCCGGACGCCCAGGAGCTTCGGCACGACACGCCCCGGGACATGCCAGCGGTGGAGGCACCGCCCACCGAGGTGGGGACTGAGAGCCCCCAGACCGTCCTGGCGCGGATGCGCAGCCTGGAGACGCTGGAGACGGCGTACGAGGCCTGGCTGGAGCTGAAGCTGGAGCACGGCGCCTCGCGCGGGCACTTCCGCGAGGAGCGGGAGCGGCTGGATCAGCAGGGCTCGTTCCTGATTGGCGCGGTGCGGGCCGCGGGAGTGGAGCCGAAGCCGGGCGGTGAGGCGGGGCTGGTGCCTGCCTCGGCGGCGGATGGGTTTCTGCGCCAGGCCGAGGAGCGGCTCGCCCGGACACGCGAGGAGCTGGCGCGGCGGGAGGCGGAGTCCGAGGCCGTGTTCCAGAAGGCGTTCTCGGAGATCCGCGCCACGATTACCGAGCGCGTCCAGCGCTACCTCACGGCCAGCCGTCCGAGCCTGAAGCTGCTGCTGCGCAAGGTGGGCGCCACGCGCTCCATTCTGCACGTGGCCCGGGTGGGCGGGGATGAGGCGGTGCTGCTGTGCTACCTGTTCTCGAGCCGGATTCCCTCGCGCTACGGCTTTCTCTTCGATGACTCGACGGAGGACGTGTCGCTGCCTCCCGCGCCGCTCTACCCGGACGAGGGCGTGACCGCCACGCAGGTGCGCCCCAACGCCGCCGTCCTGGAGGCTCGGCTGCGAGCGCCGGGAGAGGTGCTGCCCATCAAGGGCTTCCTGCCTCTGTTCGTGCCTCGTCCGGACGGAGGTGAGCACTTCTTCCGGCTGTTGCAGCGTGGCCCGGTGATGGAGGTGGAGGTGGCGGAAGGGGAGGCGTTTCGCAACATCCTCTCGCGAGAAGAGGCCGAGCGCTTCGCGGGACACCTGCTGCGGATGAAGCTCGAGGAGAAGCTCGAGCTGGAGATCGAAGCGGGCTGAGCGGAGCGGCCTCAGGCCCAGCGGGGCAGCTGGACGCGGAAGGTGGTGCCCGACTCCTGCGAGGAGCGAACGTCGACAGAGCCACTGTGGGCGCGGACGATCTCCTGCACGATATAGAGCCCCAGCCCCAGGCTCATCTTCACGGTCTGCCCGGACTGAGTTCCGCGGCGGAACGGCTCGAAGAGCAGGGGCAGCAGCGAGTCCGGAATGGGCTCGCCCCAGTTGTGTACCTCCAGCACCACGCTGTTCTCGCGGCCACTGCTGACGACCTCCACCGCTGTCCCCTCGGTGCTGTACTTCATCGCGTTGTCGAGGAGGTTCACCAGCACCTGCATCAGCCGGTCCGCATCCCATTCCCCGGCGCCGTCGCCCTCGTGGGAGTAGTGGATGGGCCGGTCCGGGTGGGACTGGTGGAGTTCCTCAATGGCTCGGGGGACCAGCTCGTGCAGATCCATCTGCCTGCGGTGAATCTGGATGCCTCCGCCAATCCTGGCGCTGGCGAAGTCGAGCAGCACCCGGACGATGCTTTCGATCCGGCCTCCGCTGCGGGCGATCCGCTCGATGGCCTTGGCCTGACGCTCGGTGAGCTCGCCCATGGAGAGCAGCATGTTCGCGGTCGCCAGCAGCGCGGACAGCGGACTTCGGATGTCGTGGCCGACGATGCCCACCAGCCGCTGCTGGAACTCCACTGCCTTGGCGATCTCCGCCTCGATGCGCCGCCGCTCGGACAGCTCCATCGCCTGAAGCTTCAGCATCTCTCCGCGCTTGTAGAGATCCACGAATACGGACACCTTGGTGCGCAGGATGTCGGCATCGACCGGCTTGAGCAGGTAGTCCACCGCTCCGTGCTGGTAGCCCTTGACGATGAAGGCCAACTCGCGGCTGAGGGCGGTGATGAAGATGACGGGGATGTGGCGGCAACGCTCGCGGGCCTTGATGAGCGCCACGGTCTCCAGTCCATCCAGTCCCGGCATCTGGACGTCCATCAGGATGACGGCGAAATCATCCTGGAGGAGATGCCTGAGTGCTTCCTCGCCCGAGCGGGCTCGGACCAGCGTCTGGCCAAGGGGCTCGAGGATTGCTTCCAGGGCAACCAGGTTGGCTGGAACATCATCCACCAGAAGGATCTTGGTGCGTATCAGCTCCCAATGGGCCGCGGCATCGGAGATGGATGAGGTGACGTCCACGCAAGACTCCGGTGAAGGCACAGGTCCATGAGAAAGGTGCGCTCACTGGTGAGCAATGTCCCGAAGGACTTCCCGGAGGGGGGCTTGCTTGAGTGCCAACTCCCTGGCCGGGCAAACAGGGGCCTGGGGGCTACGTCGGCTTCGGGGCCTCATGGGGCCTCAGGGGCAACTCGAGCGTGAAGGTCGCGCCCTGATTGGGGCCCGGGCTGGTGCCCGAGAGTTGGCCACCCATCTCCGTGGCAGCCAGTGCGCTGCTGTGCAGGCCAAAGCCATGGCCCGTCTTCTTGGTGGTGAAGCCCTGGGCGAAGATGCGTGACAGGTGCTCCGGGGCAATTCCCACCCCGTTGTCTTCCACTTGCAGCAAGAGCCGTTCATCGCCTGCAGCGGGTCTGATGCGCAGGGTAAGCCGCTTGCCCTCGCGCTGGCTGTCTTCCAGGGCGTGGCGGGCGTTGCTCAGCAGGTTGAGGAGGATCTGCAGCAGCTTGTGCCGGTCCACCAGCAGGATCGGCACCTGCGCATACTCGCGCTCGATGTGGATGCCCACCCGCTCGAAGGACCCCGCGTGCAGGCGCAGGGCCTCATCGACGAGCTGTGGCACGGACACGGACTCGATGGCGCCGCCAACGCGGGCATGTTTCTGCTGCATGCGCACGATGATCCTGACGTGCTCGACGCTGTCGCGCAGGGAACGCAGCTCCTGAAGCATCGCCTCGCGCTCTTCGTGGAGTTGGGTGTTCAGGGCCGAGAGATAGGCAGGCAGCTTCTGGCCCTGGGCATCCGCCGTGAGGAAGGAGGCCAGCTCGGTGGAGCGCTCGCGCAGCAGCGCGGTTGCGCGGTCCAGTCCCGAGAGCCGCGATCTGCCCAGTTGGTCCATCAGAACGCTGGTGGAGGTGTTGATGCTGTTGAGCGCGTTGCCCACGTTGTGGAGTACGCCCGTGGCCACCTCGGCCATGCCCACCTGGCGGGAGATGTCCACCAGAGTGCGGTGCAGCTCCCCCAGCCGCAGCTCGGCCTGCTTTCGCGCGGTGATGTCGCGTGAGAAGATCGTCATTCCGGTGACGTGGCCCCGCGCATCCAGGATGGGATTGACGCTCACATCCAGCACGAGGGGCTTGCCGGCCAGCACCTCGCTCTCCTCGAAGCGAATGCGCTGGCCAGCCATCACCTGGACCAGCCGGGGGCCCCAGACGGGGTCCGTGAGGGGAGGGGCCGCGAAGTAGAGCTGGCCTACCTCCAGCTCCTTGCCGAAACGCTCGCGGTACCTGCGGCGGCTGGCCGTGTTGGCGATGAGCACGTGCCCCTCCAGCGTCACGGAGCACACCCGGTCCTCGGTGCTCTCGATGAGGCTCTGCAACTTGTCCTCACTGGCACTCAGGTGCTTCAAGGTGCGCTCCAGCGAAGACTGGGCCTCGTCCCGCGCCGCGCCGTGAAGCGTGCTGAGGATCCACGCGCCCATGAGTGAAAAGGCCGTGAAGAAGTGCAGTGGCCAGAAGAACTCGTCCACGGGCTGGGTGGGAGTGGCGACGAACCGCGTGTGATAGAGCGGCCGGAGCAAGGCCAGGCTCAAGCACAGCAGTACGGTGAGCACGAGCCCCGGGCGGGGCCCCAGCAGGTACACCGTCATCAGGGTGATCAGCAGGGGCGCGGCATGCACTCCGATATAGGACACCTCCTTCATGAGGAACGCGGTGGACACCATCCCGGTGGACAGGGTGATGCACAGCAACAGGGCGGGAGTGCGCGGTGAAGTGGCCCTGCGCGCCAGCACCAGCGTGCCGATGTAGCCCATGAGCACGACGACCGAGGGCACGCTGGCGAGCGACACAGGCGTGGTCACCAGGTAGAGCGAGGCGACGGTGGACTGGAAGAGGGCGGCCGCCACCAGCACCCGGTAGCGGACGAGCTCGGAGTGAGAAGCCTGGCGCAGCCTCTCGGCGAGGAACCCGTCCAGGAAGGCCAGAAACCACGCACGTGGGCGCGACGCCGGGGCACCACCGCGGGGCGCGGAGGCGCCGGGCGGCGAGGAGGCGGGCTCATGAGGTAACGGAGCGGCCATAGTCTCTGGAGCTAAGCCCAGAGCAGGCTGCGTGGCCGCCAGTGGGCGTGGGAAAAGGGTGAACTGTGTTTCCGGGTGAGCGCCAAGCGTGTGTGCCGCCCGCAGGGCCCTACCCGGTAGGGCGGATGTCAGTGGGGTGTCGTATGCCTACTCGCCGGGTAGACACCCCGTGGGGTCCTGTCATAGAAAGAGGACCCCTGAGGTCTTATATTGAGGGCGAGGTGACGGGATGGGACAGGGTTCAGGCAAGAAGCCGGCGACGTACGAGGACATTGAAGCGCTGCCGGTCGGGTGGGTTGGGGAACTGATCGAAGAAGAGCTGGTGGCATCGCCCCGGCCCGCGACGCGGCACCTGCGGGTGGCCTCCCGGCTGGGCGTGGTGCTGGGCGTCTCTTTCGAGCTTGAGCAGGGCGGGCCCGGGGGCTGGTGGTTCCTTGACGAGCCGGAACTGCACTTCGGGGGCAACGTGCTGGTGCCCGATCTGGCCGGCTGGCGCCGGGAGCGGGTGGCCGCGCCGCCCGAAGCCCCCTGGTTGACGCTCGCTCCGGACTGGATCTGCGAGGTGCTCTCGCCCTCCACCTGGGCGGTGGACCGGGTGCGAAAGCTGCCGCTGTACTTCCGCGAAGGCGTGCGCCACGCGTGGCTCATTGACCCCCTGCGCCGCACCCTGGAGGTGTACCAGGCAGGCAAGGGCAACTGGCAGCGCACGCACCTCTACGAGGGAGATGGCACGGTGTGGGTGGAACCCTTCGAGGCGGCGCCTCTGCCCATGGGGCTGCTGTGGCTGCCCAAACACCCGGTGGGCAAAGGGCACCCCTCACCCTGAGGTGCCCTTTCGCCCTGGGGCTACTGCGTGCGCACCACGCCGATGTCCGCCGTGCCCGCCAGCAGCGCGCTGCCCAGGAAGAGGTTGGAGGAGTCGGGGCCGCCCGTGCGCACCGCCTGGAACGTCACCAGGTACGTCTGCCGGGGCATGGGGAAGGCCGTGCCGGGGATGTTCACCGTCTCCTGCTTGTACTCCGCCGGGAAGGCCGCCAGTGACAGGAACTCGAGCGGGCCCGTGGGCACGTTGGTGTAGGTGGGCTCGCCCTGCTGGCCGCTGTCGCTGATGGGCACCACGGTGATGAAGCCCACGGTGCGATCCTGGCCCGAGGGCGGCGCGTCGCGCTTGAAGGAGAGCGGCGTGTTGGCGGAGATGCGCACCACGCCTCCCAGCGGGTGCAGCGCGTCGATTTTTTCCTGGGCCGGGGAGTTCTCCACCGAGCCCTCGAAGCGCTCGCCGTTGCGCACCGCGACGAAGTTGTAGGTGGTGCCGCTCTTGTAGGTCAGCTTCGCTTCGCTGTTGCTCGAGCGGCTGTAGGCCCCCGCGCCGTCGCTGGTGAGCGTCACCGCCTCGCCGCCCTGGGGCTGAATGGTGACGGTGGCGCCCGTGAGGCCCTGGGGCGACGAGTTCTCGCCTTCGCGCGTGCCCAGGAACATGAAGGCCACCGTCTGGCCGGGGATGGTGAACTTCGACGCGCCGCCGTCAGCCGCGAAGCCGCCGTCCAGGCCCGCGGCGACCTCGGGAGAGAAGTCCACGTCGGGCGTGGACAGCAGCGTGCCCACCATCACCGTGTCGGCGGAGATCTGGTCCACGGTTTTGCCCAGATCGCACGCAAGGGGAGCGAGGAAGCAGGCTGCAAGGGCAGAAAGCAGGAGGAGGCGTTTCGTCACAAGGAAGTCCTTCCGGAAGGGGCCGGCCCAGCCGGAAAGCATACCAGTCCCCAGGCACAGGCGGCGGCCTCGCGCTATCCTGTCGCCCCCGTGCAAAACCCCCCCGTCCAGTCCTCCGGCCGCCGCTTCCTCAAGCGGCTGGGGTTCGCGCTCCTTCAGGCCGCCGTCTTCGGGTCCCTGTTCGGGGGGCTCATGTACTTCCGCGTGCCGCGCACCCAGCTCGAGGTGGAGGGCGCGCCCCAGACGGTGATGGCCGAGCTGGCCGAGCTCATCGAGGGCCCCGAGCGCGTGACGTATGACGTGCGCGTGCGCGCCCTGGGGGAGCGGCTTCAGCGCCAGCGCCTCAAGGAGTCCAAGGCCGAGGACCGGGTGGTGGTCGTCACCGTGGACAATGACACGCTGGCCAACTCGCGGGACAGCGAGCACCCGGGGCTGGCCACCTACCCCTGGCCCCGGGAAATCATTGGCGGCATGACGCGCCGGCTCGTGCAGGAGGGCGCCTCGGTCGTCCTGCTGGACTTCGTGTTCCCCGAGCTGAGCCCGCGCGAGTGCTCCACCAAAGAGCTCTCCGCCGAGGGCACGTCCGATGACGCCGCCTTCCGGGGCCTGCTCAACGAGACGCCGGGCCAGACGGCGCTGGCCTTCTCATGGAGCGTGCCTCGCACCAACCCGTCCACGTTCCGGCTGTTTCCCTACCGCGTGCGGCTGGGCATTCACCCCGAGCAGGCCCGGGCGCGGGCCCAGGCGCAGGCGGTGCTCTCCGCGCAGCGCCCCGCCTTC